>CBDFAZ010000064.1:0-10951 GCA_965245685.1 uncultured Streptococcus sp.
GCTGGTGGTTTTCTTGTTTTTCTCTGCGAGAAAAACTGGCTTGAAGCCAAAATAAAAAATCTCTGTCCCTTAAGGGAACAGAGATGAAATAAGTTACTTCTTCGAACGGAAGACAACGAAGCCTACCAAGCCTACTAGAGCTACTCCAGCAGCAATCATAATCCAGCTAGCATTCTCACCCGCTTTAGGGAGAACTTTCTTGGTTCCAACATTAGAGGCATTTCCTCCGCCAGTACCATCGTCTGATTCGATGATCACAACAGTGCTTCCTGTAGTGCTGCTTGAGCTAGAAGTCGTGCTACTGCTGCTTGAGCTACTTGAACTAGAGCTGCTCTTAGAGCTATTATCCGAGCTAGGTTTCGGCGGTTGCGGAACTCCTGGAACTGGTGTATTGGTAATGTTCATACCATCAACAGTAGCTGTATAGCCATAAACACGGTCTTCAGTAACTGAGTAGACAATATCTTTTCCATCTTCCCCAGTCGCTGGCAAGTCAGTGAACTCATACTTCCACTCACCCTTATCATTCGGACCAACTTCTTTATGATCGACTTCAACGCCATTTGCATAGAGACGAACGGTAATCTTGTCTGGACGTTTGCCATCTTTATCGTTGTCATCATTCCAAGTCTTGGTACCTGAAGCGGTAACCAATGCCTTACGGTTGGTAAAGTCTTTGTAAATAATACCAGAACCATAATTCTTGAGCTGAGCCGCATTGACCTGAATCTCTTCATCTGACAGTTGGTAACCTTCTGGTGCCTTGGTTTCCTTAATCACATAATGCTCCTTAATCAAGTTGCTGAAAGAAGCAATCCCGTTAGCATCACTGGTTGCTTTTTGAACAATTGTCACACCATCTTCATCGTACAATGTGAATTCAGCACCTGATAAGGCTTTACCAGCTTCATCTTTCTTAGTCACCTGCACACCGTAGACATCTCCATGTGCATAGCCGTTTGCACGTTGGTAGCGGACAGCAACCGAAGATTTTTGTTCTTCAATATTGTCAGCCCGCAAGATAGCATCATTCGGGAAGACAGTTCCGTCAGCCGGAATTGTTGGGAAATTAACACGGTAGCGGACATAGAAGCCTTCATTAGCACCGATATGTCCCATGTTAATGGTAAAGGAGCGCTTGTCAGCCGCAAGATTAATCGTGTAGTTTCCTGTCACATCCTCACGCTGCTGGCTTAGTCGGTAAGAGTTATCAGTTGGGTCAACAACCCATGAGCCTTTAAGGATTTGGAAGCTGTTGAGATCTATTTCTCCGGTATTAAAGCCCAGAGTATCTGAAATAACAACATTATCCAGTTCTTGATTTTGTTGGTTGATATTCAGGCTGTAAGTAATGCTCTTGATATTATCCGCATTATTCCAGCCGTATTTTATGAAAGTATAAGGAGTTGCTTGGCCAGGAAGACCTTTGTAGTCGATTTTTCCATACTCAACAATCTTCTTGCCAACGATAAGTTTCAGAGGGATAGAACCTTTATCTCGAACCACATTATGGTCAACACGAGCTAAAAGGTGAACTTTCCCTTCAATATGAGAGCGAGTCAGGACATAGTCTGTATAAGTCAGTGTAAGTTGCTTGGAGCTTGCATCAACCACAGCTGTCGCTACGAGATTGCCGTCATCATCTTTGACTTCAAAATCAGCTCCCTCCAAGGCAAACTCAACAGGAAGTCCAATGGTAGTAGTATCTCCTGGCTGAACCTTGCCATAATTGAAAGCAAAGCTTGCATCAATTTGAAATTTTTCCCATGGGGAAAGGCTGTCAGTCAGTGCTTCACCCTTCTGATTGTAGACATTGATTGATGTGATAACATCATCTACCGTGTTAGCTCTGGCAGATTGACTGCTAGAAAACAGGCTAAAGAGGAGCACAAAGGCTACTGAGAAAAAGCGCGCAATAGTATGAGATATTTTTTTCATAAATAATCCCTCCATTTTTCCTTTTTTCCTTTTTACTGAACATGTAAAAAACATTAAGATTTCTTTACATTTCCAATTTACTACATATATTAGACTAGCATACGATTGACCATAAGTCAACTAATTACCTTAACCGGTTCCGGTTTGGTACACATGTTGTAAACCAGTTTATTTCTCCAAAAACCTTGTCATATAGGAGTTGGAAACAGTTTCATTCGTCACCTTTTTGTATTCTTTGAAACAAAATTGTAATATTTGACAACCTAATAAATGAACAAACATTGATAATATGACTACAAAATTAATCATATATATAAATATATTTTGACAATAAACATAAGTATGAAAGCTTCGGACAAGACTTGTTATAATCAAAAAAAACTGAACAAATCTGCTCAGTTTTTTGTTTGGTAAATATAAGCTAAAGATTATATCTAATTTATACGAATATATAATCCTACTATTTTTCTACATCATACCGCCCATCATGCCTGGATCCATAGCTGGAGCTGGGCTAGCTGGTTCTGGTTGATTAGCTACTACTGCTTCGGTTGTCAAGATAAGGCTGGCAACAGAAGCGGCATTTTGCAAGGCTGAACGGGTCACCTTAACTGGGTCAATGATTCCTGCCTCAATCATGTTAACCCATTCGCCAGTCGCAGCATTGAAGCCTGTACCAGCTTCAGAGTTTTTCAGACGGTCAATGACGATTGAACCTTCAAAGCCTGCATTCAGAGCGATTTGACGAACAGGCTCTTCCAAGGCGCGAAGAACGATGTTACGTCCAGTCCCTTCATCCCCTGCCAACTCAAGACCTGCGACAGCGTCCAGTACGTTGATATAGGCCGTACCACCACCGGAGACGATTCCTTCTTCTACCGCTGCACGGGTTGCGTTAAGGGCATCTTCAATGCGGAGTTTCATTTCTTTGAGTTCTGTTTCAGTTGCAGCTCCAACCTTAATCACAGCTACACCACCGGACAATTTAGCCAGACGCTCTTGCAGTTTTTCACGGTCAAACTCAGAAGTACTGCTTTCAATCTGTGACTTAATGACTGCCACACGGTTAGCAATGGCTTCAGGATTGCCAGAACCTTCCACAATCACAGTGCTGTCCTTATCAACAGTGACTTTAGAAGCTTGTCCAAGTGCTTCAATCGTAGCGTCTTTGAGCTCTAGACCAAGGTCATCTGTAATCACTGTACCGCCCGTCAAGATAGCAATGTCTTCCAACATAGCCTTACGACGATCACCAAAGCCTGGTGCCTTGACAGCCACGACATTAAAAGTTCCGCGAATCTTATTAAGAACCAGCGTTGGCAGAGCTTCACCGTCCACATCATCCGCCACAATCAAAAGCGGACGGTTAGTTTTCAAGATATTTTCCAATAATGGCAGAATCTCTTGAATGTTAGAAATTTTCTTGTCTGTAATCAAGATGTAAGGATTGTCCAGTTCGGCAACCATTTTTTCATTGTCGGTTACCATGTACTGAGACAGGTAGCCGCGGTCAAACTGCATTCCCTCAACTACATCCAGCTCAGTTTCCATTCCTTTGGACTCTTCGATAGTAATGACACCGTCATTTCCAACTTTTTCCATAGCTTCAGAGATATATTCACCGACTTTCTCGCTGCGAGAAGATACGGCAGCAACCTGAGCAATAGCTTCCTTGTTAGAAACTGGTACTGAGTTAGATTTCAGGGCTTCAACAGCTGTTGCAACGGCTGCTTCAATCCCGCGGCGGATACCAATTGGATTAGCACCAGCTGTAACATTTTTAATCCCCTCGCGGACGATAGCCTGTGTCAAAACAGTTGCTGTTGTTGTTCCGTCACCAGCGATATCGTTGGTCTTTGAAGCAACTTCTGACACCAGCTTAGCGCCCATGTTTTCAAAATGGTCTTCCAGTTCGATTTCCTTGGCAATGGTTACACCGTCATTGGTGATAAGGGGTGAGCCAAAGGATTTTTCCAAAACGACATTGCGACCTTTAGGACCCAAAGTCACCTTGACAGTATTCGCTAAGATGTCAACACCACGAACCATACTGCTTCTTGCATCTGCTGAAAATTTAATATCTTTTGCCATTTTATTATTCCTCTCTTCTAATCTTACTCGACAACTGCTAGAATATTGGCTTCACTGACTAAGAGATAAGCTTCATCTCCGTCCTTGACTTCCACGCCTGCATGGCTTTCTACCAGAACCTTGTCCCCTTCCTGAACGCTCAGGGCTACCAGCTCACCGTTCAAAGTACGAATGCCTTGGCCGACTGCGACAACTTCTGCTGTCTTAGTCGCTGCTTGGCCGTTTCCTGCAATGACAAATCCGCCAACTTTCTGCTCTTTTTCTTCTACTTTCAAGACCACACGGTCTCCTAATGGTTTTAACATGGTTTTCCTCCAAAAATTGAATTTTTAGCACTCTAAACTATCGAGTGCTAATCTATAGTTATTATTTTATCACTTGGTCAGAAATAGTCAAGAAAAAAACCGACTAGATGAAAGAAAAATTTTATTTTTTTATTCACTGCTTCCTAGAGTCAAAGAAAAAAACAAGTCCGAGCTAAAATTCTCTCAGACTTGTCTTTAGGGGGAATGTCTATCTTGCAAGTTTTAGTTTTGCTTCAAAATCATCAATCACTTTTTGCAGATTTAGGCGTCCTCTATAGATACCATAGCCAAACAAAAGCATAGCTAAGATACCCAGTAGAGCTAGAACGATCCCTGCCATCAGCGCTAGGAGATTGGTCTCATGAAAGAGATAAATCAGAACAAGATCGATGCTGGTAATGGCAAAGAAGAGACTGAACCAGCGTCCTAGATTTTCAATCATATGCTTCTGATAGTGAATTTCTGTTTCATAGCCTTGAATCAATTCTTGTTCTGTCATGATCTTCTCCGTTCTTTCTTTTACTCTGCTCAAACAAATTTGTATTAGACTAGCAGCACATCGGACATACTGCCAGTCTAAAATTGAGCGAGGATTAGTATTTCAGTTGAGGGTCAAAGATGCCCAGAGCTACACCAATCAAAGCAATGACAACCAAGAGGAGCATAACGAGGTTTGGTGATACTTTTTTCTTGGCCATCAGCCACCAGCAAAGGGTGATAAAGCCAGCTGTTAAGAGACCTGGATAAACACCGTCAATTTTTTCTTGCAGCTTCAGGAAGGCTTCGCCATCAGCATTTTTCAGCTCTAATGAAGTCGTTACAGATACCCAAGTTGCAGCAACTGCCCCGATAACCATACCACCAATGACACTGATTGCCTTACGAAGGGCCTGTCCTTTAGGTCCTACAAGGAATTCTACCGCCTTGTCCCCTAATTCATAGCCTTTGAAGTAGGCAAAGCGCATACCGCCATAGATGAGAACATTCCAGACAAGGATGTAGAAGAGAGCGCCGATAGGATTTCCACCTTTAGAGAGGCCAAGGGCAATCCCCAGCAGAACTGGAATCAAAGTTCCAACCACCAAAGAGTCACCGATACCCGCGATAGGTCCCATGAGACCGGCACGCATACCATTGATAGTTTCTCCATCAACAGCGTCACCATTGGCACGCGCTTCTTCCAAACCAGCTGTAATCCCCACTACCAAAGCTCCAAGCTGAGGTTCTGTGTTGAAGAAAGCTGTATAAGTCTGCATAGCTTCTTTCTGCTCTGCTTTGTCTTTGTAGAGTTCTTCCACGATTGGCAGCATAGAGGTCAAGTAGCCGAAAGTCTGCATGTGCTCTTGGGAGAAGCAAGTCAAATGACCATAGTACCAATGGTGGAATGATTTCGCTAAAGTCTTTTTAGTTATTTTCTTTCTTTCAGCCATCTTAGATATCCTCCTCATCGTCATCAAAGTCAGCCCCACCAGCCGGCGCGGTCACACGAGCTGATTTGATTACTTCCAATTCATAATAAATTACTGCAAAAATCAATGAAACAACTGCACTGGCAACCAAGTTAAGACCAAGTGACTTAGCCAAGGTGAAGCCCACAAAGAATGGGATAAAGTCAGCAGCCTTGGTAACGATTTGCTTCAAGAGAATGGCAATACCGACACATGGGAGAAGAGCTCCGACTGTAAAGAGGGATTTCATGATGAAGCCATCCATTGGCAGGTGGGTTTTCATCAGTTCAACCATATTGGGACCAAACTTCGTGATGATCATGGTTGGAAGGAAAGAGAAGACAAAGTGGGAAATCCAAGGATAGACCCAGTCAACAGCGTAAAGCTTTTTGAATTCGCCTTTTTCAACAGCTTTCCAGCCAATGTGCTGCCAAAGCAAGTTTGTAGTGGCTGTTCCATAGAAGAGAACTGTACCGATGGTACCAACGGCTGCTCCGATTGGGGCAGCTGCTGCAGCGATAGCAGATTCAGACGTGATTCCTTTAGAGTGAACAAACAAGATTGCGAGAGGAATCCCAATGTAAGAGATCGCCCGCACGTCAGCGGAAACTGTACCACCTGGTGTTACCAGAGCGATATAGAGGACCTGAAGGGCTACCCCAACCATAATCCCTGTTTTTAAATCTCCAAGAATCAACCCGCTAATCAAACCTCCGACCAGAGGACGTCCCAGAGTGTAGTTACCAATACTAGAACCACCCATACCAGGCATAGAAGCTAAACTAGCAAAAAGACCCAGTAAAGCGGCTTGCAGCCAAGAAATTGTCATAATAGACTCTCCTTTTCATTATTGTAATTAAAAACCAAATTTAGACTTGAAATCGCTCCAATAACCGATAGAAACATCTGGTAAGAGCTGGAATTTGACTTTGTAGCCTGCTTGTTCGATCGCCTCAATCGCTTCTGCCTCTTCCTGGGTGATGGACTGGTTGTTGCCCAGCTTAACAGCTCCCGGACGGTCATTAGCAGGACCGACAATGATTTCCTTAACATCCCCAGGTACAAAACCTTGGTCCACTAGGATTTCCTTCATATCCACGGGATTTTTCGTAATGAGGAAATAGCGGCTGTCTGACTCTGTGACCTTGCCTGATTTTTCCTTGAAGGCTTCCTTGGTCCAAACAAAAGTCTTCTTATCAGAAGCTCCCTTGTAGGCCTGAATCAAAACCTTGTTTCCTGCCGCAGCATTATTAACTGCAATCAAGCCATCACAAGGGTATTCCTTAGCCCAGCGAGTAACTGTTTGACCGTGGATCATGCGGTCGTCAATCCGTACAAATGATACTGTCATCTTTAAAATCTCCTTTTATCTTTTATAATGTATGCGGAAGCACTAAATATCATCTTCATCTTCGTCAGCTGCATCACTTACGACTTCAAACTCCTGCAAAGCAGCTGTGGCCTCGGAAAGGATAGCCTGAGCCAGCTCTTTCCCGTCCAAGATGTCTTTCATAACCAAGCCAGTCAGTCCCATGGTCAGGTTCAAACCTCCCAAGATAACTGCTGAGTCGAGCTTACCCATATCAGCTAAGACGCTAGCTGCTGTCGTCAGAGGACTGCCCCCTACAATATCAGCCAGAACTAAGACACTGTCATCAGCGCTTAAGCCAGCCAAGGCCTGAGTAAAATCGACTGCAAAATCATCAACTGACTTGCCCTCCTGAAGACCGACCGCAATCACCTGATCTGTCTTGTCTCCGGCAAACATCTTCAAGGAACTCTGCACGCCTGCAGCCAGTCCCCCATGGCTGACCAGTATAAGGTATTTCATCTTTCCTGCCTCCTTTATCCTTCTAGCTCTTAGCCCAGTCAGGTTTTAGATAACGAAGGATTTATTGATGATTTTATTGTACAAGGTTTGAAACCGATTTCATATTGTCAAATGTCATTTTGCCCAGATGACATTTGTTAGGAAAAATATGACATTTGTCATATTGGTCTAGGCAGCTGTACTTTTTTCTGACTTAATTGGCAATAAAAAAGAAAGCAGATTATTTTCCGCTTTCTATTTCTCTTTGAATGCTAGGCAAGGCACTGTCAATCTCTTGATTCTGCATAGCATTTTGAATCAGATAGTCCATCCGGTCCATTGTATGACGGTCTACTTCAAGACTGATGTCAATGATGGAGCGATTCATCATGTGGTCTAACCTCTCAGAAGTCAAGGAATCCAAGCCAAAATCATCTGCCTGTAAGATTTCTCTAGCCTGTTGACTTTTCACCACAGATGGTAAGACTGAGGTCCCCTGCGATTTTTCAAATAAGGCCTGCTGGCTTTCTTTATCCTGTGACAGCAAGAGCATAAATTCCCAAGCCAGCTTCTCTTGCTTGGTATTGGAAGACATGGCAAAGAGCGAGGTCTTGACCTGTGTTCCCATCACCTGGCTATTGGCTGTTGGCATCGGGATACAGGTCCAAGAAAAGCTAGAATACTTGGCAACATGGTAAGGGTAAGGCTTGTAGGTCCGATACTGAGCCAGACTCATAGGATAGAAGGCCACCCGTCCCTCATCAAAGTCATTAGAAGTCACCTTATAGTGCTGGCTGAGCATATCTAGCTTGCTCATAAAGGCCAAGGCTTGGTGCATCTCTGAGCTGTCTACATTGATACCGGATTTATCGGTAAGATGGCCGCCGTAAGCTACCAGAGCTTGCTGCCAAGTGTAATCCGTAATACCGTACTGATCCACCACACCATCGCCATTGGTATCCTTGGTTACTTTCTTGCAAATCTCATAGAAATCCGCCAGGGTCCAACCTGACTCAGGAATGCTGATTCCTTCTTTTTCAAGCAAGTCTTTATTGACACACATCATGATAGGATTGCTCTCCACTGGAAGGGCATAGCTGACTCCCTGATATTGTCCAGCTTCATAAGCCACCGGATAAAAAGCCTTTCGTTCATCATCCGTTAGGAGGGTATCCAAGGATTTGAGCGCGCCAGTCGAAGCCAACATGTTAAAGTCGTTTTCTGGTACCATAAAGAGATCCGGCTGCTCGCCTTTCAAGACTTGCTCTGCCAGCCAGTCAGCATAATCATCCTTAGGAATACCGCTTTCATAAACAACCTTGACATGAGGATGCGTCTTTTCAAATTTTTTAATCAGGCTGTCCAAGACCTTGTTTTCGCGGCTGTTAGGCACATCCCAGCTAGAGCCAGCATAGACCCCGATACGCAGGACTTTTTCCTGAGCTGAAGCCCAAAAGACAAAAGCCAGAGCAACAGATATGATCAGGATAACCAGCAGGGCCAAATGTCTTAGTCTCCACTTCATTTGTCGCTTTCCTTACTAAAATCTCTCTGGGTGACTCCGGTCTGCACAGCCCAGATAGCCAGCTGGGTTCGGTCGCGCAAGTTGAGCTTGGCTAGGATACCTGACAGGTAATTTCGGACTGTCCCTTCTGATAGAAAGAGTTTGGCTGCAATTTCTTTATTCGAAATTCCAAAGCCAATCTGCTGAATAATCTTCCACTCCGTCCGGCTCATGTCCTCTATATTTTCCTCCGTCACTGTGATAGCAAAGTTGGACTGGGCCATCTGTGAAAAGATTTTGAAGACCTTGGTGGCAATATTGGGGTTGATCATGGCTCCGCCCCGATAGACTGTCTGAATGGCTTCGTGAAGCTCTTCTGTCGAAACCCCTTTAAGAATATAACCAGACGCACCGTATTTGAGAGCGGAGAAGATAAATTCATCGTCATCAAAGGTCGTCAAAATGATAATCTTAACATCTGGATACTGCTCCTTGACAGCCTTGGTACAGAGAACACCGTCCATGACTGGCATGCGAATATCCATCAAAATCACATCTGGGCGCACCCGATGAAGCTTTTCCAGCACTTCCTTGCCGTCTCCAACCGTCCCGACTACCTCAATATCTGCGTGGGCAGACAGAATGATTTGCAGAGACTCGCGAATCAAAGCCTGATCGTCTGCTATTAAAACCTTAATCATGTCTTCCTCCTATTTTTGGGATTTCGATATGCGTGTAGAAACCGTCCCGATTTTCAAAGCGGACGTTTCCGCCAATAATCATTAGGCGCTCCTGCATCTGCTTGAGTCCATAGCCATAGTGGAGTTCATCAAAACCAACACCATCATCCTGAATGGTCATTACATAGGACTCTTCCTCCAGCAACTCAATCCAGATAGTCTTGGCATGCCCATGGCGGACAGAGTTGGTAATAGACTCCTGAATCACCCGGAAGACAATGTCTTCCTTGGCAATATCCAAGTCGATATTATCCCATTCGTAACGGAGATGAATCTCCAAGTTGGAGATGGCTTCATACTCACGGATAATCTTAATCAGAGCTTCCTTCAAAGTGTTATTTTCCAGAGCTCCCGGCCGCATCTTATTGAGCGAGCCGCGGACATCACGGATACCATCTCGAACGACGACAGAGACATTATTGAGCTGCTCCTTAGCCCGATTGGTATCAATATCAACCAAGACCTTGACCGCATCAATACCCGCTGAAATTCCCGTTAGGGCATGGCCCAATGTATCATGAATCTCTCTGGCAATCCGCTTCCGTTCTCGGTCTTCTGCTATTTTTTCGGACAAGGCCAGATAAGAGTTTAGTTCGCGATTGGCCTGAGAAGCCATGCGCAGCTCTTCCTCAATCCGATGACGCTCCGTAATAGTCGACAAGATATAGAAGAGCAAGGAAATCATAAAGACAACGATATTGAGGGAGTAGAGAAAGTTCTTGCCAAAAAGCAGTAACAGCCGGACAGACTCTGGGTAAAAACGAATATAGGTATCTAGAGAAGGCAGCTTAATAAAGAGCGACATGAGGTCATAGTTGGACAAGAGCAGCATGCCAAAGCTCAAAATAATGAAAGAAAACCAGTACTTCTTGTCCTTGGAAGCATTGAACTCCTTAGAGCCATAGAAAATATCCGCAAACACCAAGAGAATCAAGCCATTGTAGGACGAGTGCAGGACGGAAAAGATGACCAGCATGAGCAGGATTTCAATAATGGTCGCCTTGTCATAGACGGACAGCTGATTGGGGTGGCGCTCGCGATAGTACATGACCAAAAGCAAACTGCCATAGAGGCTAATTGATACCCAGAAAATCAGGCTAGGAGAGCCGGGAATA
>CBDFAZ010000065.1:0-10901 GCA_965245685.1 uncultured Streptococcus sp.
TCTTTTGTTGCTTGACGTTGAGCATCGTTAAAGTAAGCTGGAACTGTGATGACTGCTTTAGTCACTTTTTCACCAAGGTAGTCTTCAGCGTAGCCTTTCAAGTATTGAAGGATCATAGCTGAGATTTCTTGTGGAGTGTATTCTTTTCCGTTAGCAGAAACTTTTTCAGAAGTTCCCATCTTAGATTTGATAGAGATAACTGTATCTGGATTTGTAACTGCTTGACGTTTTGCAGCATCACCAACGATGATTTCACCGTTTTTGAATGAGACTACAGATGGAGTTGTACGGTTTCCTTCTGGGTTTGCGATGATTTTGCTTTCAGTTCCTTCAAGAACTGCAACTGCTGAGTTTGTTGTACCTAAGTCAATACCAATAATTTTAGACATATTTTTACCTATTTTTACTTTAATTTTATTTTTGATACTCTTTGGTTCGCTTCGCTCACTATTGCAAAGCTGAACAATTTCTTATCTTTCTTCATAGTTTATTGTCGTTTCGGACAAGATTTTTCAAGTTTTCTAGCCTAGTTATAGACCACTACCATTGCTGGGCGCAGGATACGGTCATGAAGTTTGTAGCCTTTTTGGAAGACCTGCGCGATAGTGTCAGCTGGGTGCTCATCGTCAGCTGGAACTGTTTGAATAGCCATGTGATAGTTATGGTCAAAAGCTCCGTCAGCTGGGATTTCTTCGATACCCTCTTCTTTGAGAGCATGAATCAAGCTTTCCTGCACCATTTCCAGTCCTTTTTTGACATCATCTGTCAGACCTTCAACGGCAAGTGCGCGCTCCAGATTATCTATCGAAGGCAAAATAGCTTTTGCCAAGTCCTGGCTGCGGTATCTTTGCAGCTGCTGGCGTTCTTCATTTGCTCGGCGCTGGATGTTCTGCATTTCTGCATGAGCACGGAGATATTTGTTTTCAAAATCTTCTGCCCGCTCATTAGCTAGTTCTAATTCTGATTTTTCAGGGCTTGCTGATTCAGCTTGTTCAGCTGTTTCTACAACTTCCTCTTTTACTTCCACATCTTCTGGATGTTCTTCTTGTTTATGTTTTGCCACAAGGCACCTCCTTTTTAGGAATATTTATACTATATTTAGTGGACTTCGTAGTGATTGCTACTTAGATAGCGATAGAAGTCGGTTAGTTTCATGGTCAGTACGCGGTTGACGACATTCATCTGACTGACCAGCCGTTGGTAGTCAAGATTGACCGGACCGACAACTGCCAGCACCCCAAATCCTCGATAAGGAATCAAGAATTTGCTGGAAATCAGTGTCAAATCAGCCAAACAGCTTTCTCTACTGTCTGCCACGCGCACGCTTTGCATCTGATCTTCAGCCAAACTATCGCGAATTTCAAAGGCTACTTTCTGCGGGTCATCAAAAAACTGATAAGCTGACAAATCTGAAAATTCCAAGAGCTGAACCTTGCCAGACAGAATCACATTTTCCTTGAAAATATCACCAAAGATATGCTCAAAGAGCTGAATGACATTGTCCGTCGTAGTGAAATAGCGTTGGATAATCTGCGGAATTTCCGTTCGAATCTTGTAATGGATGTCCAGCACTGTCTGTCCCAAGAACCGCTCACGTACCAAGCCTTTAAGCCTGTCCAGGTCTTCTTTTAGGAAGTTGCGCGGAATCATAAACTGACTGGTGATGGTATTGGACTCATCCAAGGTGAAGACCGCCAGAGCAGTGTGCTGACTGAGCACAACGATATCAAAAGCTGTCAAGCGCTGCCGACTGGGTTCTACATCCAGTGCAACAACCGTGCATCCACTGAGCTTGGTTAAAAGGTCCGCTGCCTGTTGAAGAATGTCCTCCAAGTTGAAAAACTCATGGTCAAAGGCTTTGATAACCTCATAGAGTTCATTCTCAGCGAGACGATCAAAGGACAGAGAATGCTTGACAAAGTATTGAAAACCAGCCACGCTAGGCTTACGGCCGCTGGACGTATGCGCCTTTTCCAGAAGCCCTTGCTTTTCCAAAGCTGCCATATCATTTCGGATGGTAGCACTGCTGGAATTGATGGAATCCTGCAGGGCTTTGGAGCCAACCGGCTCGTGGGTCTTGGTGAAGATATCAATAATCAAATTCAAAATCTCATTTTGACGCTCCGTGACCACGGCATCACCTCCAATCAAGATTCTGCTGTTGATTAGCACTCAACCGCCTCGAGTGCTAACTCATGATTCTATTATACACTCTTCCACACCAAAGTCAAGACAAAAACTCAAAAAATTAGCACTCTTTTTACAAGAGTGCTAAAAATCAGTCTAGCGACCTAGATTAATCCTCCAGGATTTGCAAATGGCGCATCAAATAGAAAGAAAGTCCTGCAAAAAGAAACAACCAAACTAGCAGAGCCAAAAATTCTCCGCTCCATAAATGGAAATGAGACCAATCTTTCATATAACTACTAAAGAGGCCCATAAAGCTATAACGCAGCACCTTAAATAAATCCTCGCTCATATTTGAAAACATAGGAATAAATGCCGCCAAGAGCATGGCTGGAACACTAAGAGATTGTGCCATGACCTGATTTTTACAAAACAGACCAACCATTAAAAAGAAGAAAATTAAGACCAGCATGGTCAATAAGAGAACCAAACTATAGCTAAACAGATGATTAGAAAGCTTAGCTCCTACCAAAATTGGGGTAATGACGATATAAAAAATTCCAATAATCGCTGGCCAGATTAAAGCAGAAAGAATGTATTGACCAGCTGTCACACCAGCCAAGCGCAAACTTTGCAAATTATGTTTTTCCCTCTCCTCAGCTAAGATGATGATAATAGGTGTCCCAACTGACATGGCTAGAGAGAAAGGTAGAGAGATAGTAAGCAACATAGTAGCTAGTTTATCCGCTCCAATTTCCTTACCTGCTCCATTCAGAGAAAAAATAAATTTATAGAGAAAAATGAGGAAAATAGGCATGAAAACTTGCAATAGGATACTTTTATTAGCTAGCGTCACTTGACCTCTCAGCCAAATCATACCTTTGAATTTATTAGACATTTAAGGTACCTCCTGTCAAAGTGATGAAAACATCTTCCAAAGTTGGTTCGCAGGAATGAATACTGATAACATTGGACAAATCCAAGCCTCCTTGCAGTTCCTCAAAGACCACCGTCTTAGTTGTCAAGTCTACATATTCTAAACGAACCTTCTTATCCGTATTGTACTTTTGGATTATCTCATGCGGACTACCTACCTCAACTAATTCCCCTTTACTGAGCAAGGCCAAGCGATCACACAAGAGGGTAGCTTCTTGCATATCATGGGTTGTCAGAAAAATAGTTGTCCCCTGAGCTTTTAGTTCTAGCAGTAGTTCATGAATGGTGCGAGAAGTTGATGGATCCAAACCACTGGTTGGCTCATCCAAGAAGAGCAGTTTAGGTTGATTAATCAAGGCACGCACCAGTAACATCCGCTGCTTCATGCCGGTAGATAGTTTTTCAGCCACCTTGTTGCGGCTATCATAAAGCCCCACTTTTCGGAGAAGTTCATCGACTTCTGTCATATTAACACCAAAGAGCATAGCATAAGCCTTGAGATTTTTATAAAGTGACATCTTTTCATAAAAACCGCTGCCATCGCTGACAATCCCAATCTGCTCCAGCACTTCTGCCTTTAAATCCTCAACCGGTGCAGACAGCACATGAGCCGTCCCAGCATCTGCAGACAACTGACCAGTCAAGATATTGATAGTCGTCGTTTTACCAGATCCAGATGGTCCTAGGAAACCAAAAATTTCTCCCTCTCGGATGGAAAAATCGATTCCTGCCAAAGCTTCTTGTTCCTTGAATTTCTTTTTCAAGCCTTGCACTTCAATAATGGTCTTTTTCATTGTTTTTCCTCGCTTTCACAACAGTATTTAACAAAACTGCAATCAGTCTTTCAGTTCCTGCCTCATTTTCCAAAAACGCAAGGCAATATGGACCAGTTGGCAGAACAGAATGATTAATATGACACAATCTATTGCTAAGATTGATTTGAATAATAGACTTGCTTTCGAACTCCTCTGGAAAATATCTAGAATGAGATAGGTAGTGACACACAAAACCATGATAGCTGGTAAAAACCGCCATACAAGCAAACGCTTGACCATTTCTAGCTTAGACCAAGCATCATTATAGATTTCAAGATCGCTCTCCGCATCAATCTGAGAAACTGGCTTACGGAAATAAGAAAACTGATTAAAGTTTGCAATATGCTCCCAGCCACAATCCTCAAACAGTTGATAATAGGATTCTTGCTCCGCCTTCTTTATGGGGCGAAAATCTAATTTATAGGCCACTTCATGAGGCGGACAGGCTTCAAAAGTATAACGAACCGCAACAAGAAAGGGAGAATAACTTACTTTTTTCAATTTCCAGCCTTGGCTATGCATTTTTTTAAAATAACCCGCTTCTCTGTCATAGTCTGCAATGGTAAAGATTTTATAGATAATTTTCTCTTCCATCAAACTTCCTCCTTACTATTGCGATAAAGGCGCTCAATCCGCTGGATTTCCAACTCTAAAATCTGTCTTCCAAGCTCCGTGATAGAATAGAGCTTTCTCTTTTCTTCCTCACGAACAAAGGCTATTAGACCATCTTTTTCCATCTTTGCCAAGGTTCCGTACATGGTTCCCGGGCTGATAGATAGCTGTCCTTCTGTCAGCTCCTTGACTTTTTGGGTAATACTGTAGCCATGCCTCTCCTTCTGAAGACAGAAAAGGATATAAAAACCTGTCTCTGTCATTGGCACATAGACTCTCCTAAGCTTTTCTGTCAATCCACTCATATTTTCATCTCACTTTCACCTCGATATATCGAACCTTGATATAAAAATTATATCGCAGTCCGATATATTTGTCAAGGATTTATAAATATTATTTACAGAAAGTGATCCATTTTTATCTTTCAATACTTGCAGCTAAAGCTGCTTTAAGTCAGAAGCATAAGAGATTAGAGACCTGCATCCTGATAAATCAGCATAAAAAAAGCCAGGAACACCTGACTTACTTGTTTATTTTCCCGCCGCCTTAAGCAGGGCGATATATTCTTCCAGAACCAGATTATGCTTCTGCATATACTGGGCATTCTCCACACCGACATAGCGGTAATGCCAGTTCTCAAAATCAACTCCAGTAATGTCACTCTTGCCATCCGGATAGCGAAGGACAAAGCCATACTGCGGAGCTAGTTGGGCAATCTTGGCTGCCAATTCATCCTCCTGACCTTCTGGAGCGCTCATATCAATAGCCAAGCCCGTTTGATGCTCACTAGCACCTGGAAGCTGCACCTGTTTCAGCACAATGCTGACGGCCTCTTCATTTGACAAGCCTTTGGCGACTTCCCCAGCAACTTTTTCGTTATAGAGTTCTTCCTGCTCCGCTCGGCTACGATAGCCAGAGATTAAAGTTTCTTCAGGAGCTATCGCTTGGGCTGCTGCTAGAAATTGCCGAGTATTTTCAGCAATGCGGCTGTCCACCTGGATCTCTCCAATCTGAGTCAGATCAGGCGTCCTTTCTTCTTGCTGATTGTCACGGTTGACCAGAATCAAATTCCAGTCAGTAGAAGACACCTTGGGCAAATCAGACTGCGAACTCTCTGAGCTAGGAGAGCCCTTCGTAGCAGAACTGCTAGACGAACCCGAAAACTGAATCTTTGCAAGCAGTTCTTGTAACAAGGACGGACGGAAATAAATCGCCGTTCCTCCAGCTGCCAGACACAAGACGATTAACAGCAAAAGCGTTAACCCAGTCTTCTTAGACTTCGATTTTCTCTTTTCTTTGCGATGTTTAGCGCGCTTCAACTTCTTCCTCCATTACTTTGGCACCGGCCTCTCGATAAGACATGTCTCCGACGCAAGCTACTGTGAATTTACCGTCTTCATAGTCTACAACCGTCACACTACCATTGTCCAAACCATGAGGCCGAGTTCGATTGATTAGATAGACAAAGGTTCCGATAGTCATGCCGTGGCTGACTACAAGAGCATTGCCACCGCCAGCAGCTTCCAACTCCTCAGCTATGGCTGAAAATCCTTCCCAGATTCGGCCGCTGAGCTTTTCCCAGTTTTCCGCCCAGCCAGCTGTATCGACTTCTACAAGACCTTCTGCCAACTCAGCATAGCTGAGCTGATGGACATGGTCAATGTTGAAAACCCGGGGCATCACACCCATAAAGAGCTCTCCATCATAACCACCATCAAAACTGCCAAAGCACCATTCGCGAATCCGTTTGTCAAAGGTATAAGGAATCTGTCCTGTCAAACCCAGCTCCTCTAGAATAATGCCCATGGTCTGAATAGTCCGGCCGCTGTCGCTGGAACGGGCCAATTTGAAATCAAGCCCAGCTTCTCTCAAGCCAATGCCCAACTCATGAATGCCACGTTCCCCAACTTCAGTCAAAGGGGTATCAGACCAGCCTTGAGCCCGTCCGATAGTATTAAACATGGTTTTGCCATGACGAACCAAGTATAATCTTGTTTTTGCCATTTCATTTCCTCCGTTATTCTTTTCATATTATACCATTTTATAAAGAAATTGGCGCCATCTGGCTTTCAAAGCAAAAAGCAGGAGTCTCAAAACTCCCGCTCATTCTTGATTTTCTCGGTCCAATATAGCTGCGCCGATCTGACGGTAAGACACATCGCCCAGAGTTTGAATGCTGAAGCGACCATTTTCATACTCCAGCACTGTGACACTGCCATTTTCGACATTAGGATTTTTCGTGATATTCTCATCAACCAGATGAGCCAAAGTACCAATGGTCATGCTGTGGCTGACGACCAGAGCATTGCCGCCGCCAGAGGACTCCACCTCTCTAGCAATGGTTTCAAATCCTTCTAAAATTCGACCGCTAAGCTTGTCCCAAGGCTCAGCCCAGCCAGCCGAATCCACTTCTACCAGACCATTCGCCAAATCCGGCCAACTGAGCTCTTTGTAATTATCCGTCTTAAGAACTCGTGGGATAACGCCATGAAAGAGCTCACCACCATAAGCACCATCAAAACTTCCAAAGCACCACTCCCTGATGCGCTTGTCATAGCGATAGGGAATCTGGCCAGTCAGACCCAGCTCCTCTAGGATAATCCCCATGGTCTGAATGGTCCGGCCGCTATCACTGGAAAAAGCCTTGATAAAAGGCAAGCGAGACTCTCGCAATCCGATACCCAGCTCACGAATACCACGCTCGCCTTCGGCAGTCAGCGGCGTATCAGACCAGCCTTGAGCCCGGCCGATAGTATTAAACATGGTCTTGCCATGACGGATAACATAGAGTCTTGTTTTTGACATGCTTTACCTCTTTTGTTTTTATTTGTTATAGTAAATTTTGAAAAAGGCCTTCGAATTCTTTAGGATAAAGAAGAGGGAGAACTCAGTTCTCCGATATGATAAACTGCAGCTCGCTGTGAAGCCAGCATCTAATCAACTATAGAGACTTAACATGAACTTTTGCAGCACTGACACATCCAAGAACAATGAACGGATAATGGAGCCAATAATTAAGACCAAACTGTCCGGATAAAGCGGCTTTATTAATAGCGATAATGGCTTGCAAAATATTGCCTTCCCCTTGGTAAAAAGAATTGGCATAACCGATTTGAACAGCTAAAAAGCTCATCGTTAAAGTAAAAAAGAAACTTGCCACAATTCCTAAAACAGAAATCCCTTTGACAAACTTTTCATAACAAGCAATGCTAAATAGCAGTGTAAAACCTGATATGAAGCCCATAGCCAAGGATGCACCTGTCAGGAAGAAGACAAGACATGCACCAACCAAGCTAGTCAAAAATGTTCCGAAAATCCCCAGAAAATAATGTATTTTCTGCGGACTTTGATGAGGAAGGGAGCGCTTTGTCACCTTATCCTGTGAGATGGAAATCATTCGCTCATAGCTAGATGGCGTGAGAAAGAGCCAGTCTCCTTTGAACTGATAAAAGTCTACACCTCCGGTTTCACCGGTTTTCTCACAGGCGCTAACCAGCCCTTGCTCCTCAAAGTAGCGGGTGCAGTCTTCGATAGCCTCCTCCAAAATATCCGGCAGCAAATCTCGGTCTTGATTAGCCAAAATCTGACAGGCTAGGCTATAGCCAGCTCTCTCAAAATCAATCAAGACCTCTGAATCGTTGATCAGAGCTTCCAAGGTATCTCGACCAATATAACCCTGCTCACATCTGACTGAAAAGAAAATCGCAAATTCATCGCCATCTGTTATGGTCTCTAGATAAAAAGCATAATCCCTTCTACGGCCATATATAATGCCGCTCTCTTTATCAAAATCCAAACCTAAATCAAGGGCCAGCTCAGCTAGCTCTCTTTTATTCATAACCTAAATAATCTCCTTATAATCCCCTATATTTCAAACATCCAGCTAGATTCAATCCCGCAAACTCCTACACGGAAACTAAATAGCTGTCCTTTACGATGCTTTCTTAAAAGCTGTTTCAAATCTAGCTTTTTAATTTTTAAAGCTGTGAATAGGCGCTGGAATCTGACCGCCCCGCGCAATAAAGGCTGCTGACGAAGCCTGATTGACCTTCATGACCGGAGCTGTTCCCAAGAGCCCGCCAAATTCAATCATATCGCCTTCCTTGCCCTTCGGAATAATCCGCACAGCTGTCGTCTTTTGATTGATGACACCAATCGCTGCCTCATCCGCAATCATGGCCGCGATGGTTTCAGCAGGTGTCGCCTCTGGAATGGCAATCATATCCAAACCTACCGAGCAGATAGCTGTCATAGCTTCTAGCTTTTCTAGATTGAGCGAGCCATTCTGTACTGCCGCAATCATGCCCTCATCTTCTGACACAGGAATGAAAGCACCAGACAGTCCACCAACCTGATTGCAGGCCATAACACCGCCTTTTTTAACTTGGTCATTAAGCAAGGCAAGCGCCGCTGTCGTGCCATGAGTGCCGACTGTTTCCAAGCCCATTTCTTCCAAGACACGGGCCACTGAGTCTCCGACTGCCGGTGTTGGAGCAAGACTCAAGTCAACAATCCCGAACTTGACGCCCAGACGCTCGCTAGCCATCTGACCGACCAACTGACCGATACGGGTGATTTTGAAGGCCGTTTTCTTGACTGTTTCAGCCACCACGTCAAAGCTCTCACCACGGACCTTTTCTAGAGCCCGCTTGACAACGCCCGGCCCAGAAACACCTACATTGATGACCACATCGGCTTCACCAACACCATGGAAGGCGCCTGCCATGAAAGGATTGTCCTCTACCGCATTGGCAAAGACGACTAGCTTGGCCGCCCCCATCTCAGAAAGCTGGGCAGTTTCCTTGATAATCCGCCCCATATCCGCAACTGCCGTCATATTGATGCCGGTCTTGGTTGAGCCGATATTGACAGAGGAGCAGACCTTATCCGTCTCAGCCAAAGCACGTGGAATAGAATTAATGAGGATTTCATCGCCTTTTTGATAGCCCTTTTGAACCAAGGCCGAGAAACCACCGATAAAGTCAACACCGATTTCCTTGGCCGCCTTGTCTAAAGCCTTGGCCAGAGGCACATAGTCACTGCTGTCTGTCGCTGCCCCAATCAGAGAAATAGGAGTCACGGAGACCCGCTTATTGACGATGGGAATTCCCAGCTCAGCAGAAATTTCATCCCCAACCGCCACCAGGTCTTTCGCTTTGGTCGTGATTTTTTGGTAAATCTTCTCCGCCGCCCGATCAATATCTGTGTCGATACAGTCCAAGAGTGAAATGCCCATGGTGATGGTCCGAATATCAAAATTCTGCTCCTCAATCATGGCAATGGTTTCTGTTACTTGTCTAATATCCATCCTTCACTCCTTAGATATTGTACATGGCATCAAAAATGGCTGCGCTTTGAATATTGATTTTAACGTTGAGCTCTTGGCCGAAAGCTTCAAACTCGTTGCGAAGGGCCGTAAAATCTTGCTTTTCATCGCTTGAGACCAAGGCCATCATGGTAAAATATTCCTCCAAAACGGTTTGGGAAATATCGTCAATATTCAGCCCCAGCTCCGCAATCTTAGTAGAAACTCCGGCTACAATCCCTGTTTTATCTTTTCCGACAACGGTAATAATTGCTTTCATGCTTGGCTCCAATCATTTTTAGTTTGTCTCATTGTAGCAAAAATTCGAGGATTTTGTATACTATTTCAGAAAATAAAGACAGAAGGTTCGGATATTGCAAATAGCACTCGGAACAAGGAAGATCCCCCTACGCTCAGCAAGCTTACTGAATTACCAGGCTTCCCTTTGCTTTAGGGTTCTTGTTTTAAGACAAACACTTAAAAATCACACCTCCCAATTGATGCAAGGTGTGATTTCAGTAATAAGTACTGCTATTTTTCCAAATAGGCATGAAGTGAATAGATAGGAAAGACCAACTCACACGCTATCCCCGAAGGGAGCTATAGATACATTTATTATCCTTACAAAGTAAAATCTATCTTGAAAAACCTCCAAAACGGAAAGCATTTGTTTGTTTTAAATTTGTTCTGGATAAGATGCTGCCAGCTCGTTCTTTAGATATTCTGCCAGATGCTGATGAGCAAAAATTCCTGCTTTTTCTTCTGCTGTCGGATTATAGTTGGTATTGGTGTTCACGTCATAGACATAGATCTGACCGCTCTCTGACTCTACCCACTCAATAGCTGCTACATCAATACCAGCCTGAGCTAAAAATGTCTCGTAAGCCTGTCTTTGACTAGCAGGCAGCGGATCTGTGATTTGAAACTTATCTGAGGTCTCTAGCTGAGCAGGCCTTTGCCCAATCTGACACCCATCTGCCGGACAAAGCTGAAAACCATCTGATGAATCGATGGGCACTGTATAAAGAAACTTCTGGTTGATAAACTCCGAACGACGAATCCGACCATCCGCAGGCTTGATATAGGCCTGAAGCAGGGTAATCCCA
>CBDFAZ010000066.1:0-10857 GCA_965245685.1 uncultured Streptococcus sp.
AGGCGCTGGCTGGTGATGTGGGCTTATAGCCCTAGGACAAACCACCCGTTAGACGTGTGGTTATGATGTCCTTTTGTTTTTTAGGAAAAATTGGGAACAAATAGAGGAAGATTTTGTGTATTTGTGATAAAATAGAAGTATGAAAGAAAGAATGTCAGAATTAGTAGAATTGCTCAACCGATATGCCCATGAGTATTATACGGCAGACAGGCCAAGTGTATCGGATAGCGAGTATGACAGACTCTATCGTGAGTTAGCGGAGTTAGAAGAAAAGTACCCAACAGATATCCTGCCTGACAGTCCGACGCATCGGGTGGGAGGGAAGATTTTAGAAGGATTTGAAAAATATCCACACCAGTATCCTCTCTTTAGTTTGCAGGATGCTTTTTCACGTGAAGAATTACTAGCCTTTGACCAGCGGGTTCGCAAGGAATTTCCACAAGTTTCTTATCTTTGTGAACTCAAGATTGACGGGCTCTCTATTTCTCTGACCTATGAAAAAGGAATCTTGGTAGCAGGAGCGACTCGGGGGGATGGCTCTGTTGGAGAAAACATCACTGAAAATCTCAAGCGGGTCAAGGATATTCCGCTGACCTTGAAAGAACCGCTGGACATTACTGTTCGCGGAGAGTGCTACATGCCCAAGGCTTCCTTTGATGCGGTCAATCAGCTGCGGCAGGAGAATGGTGAGCCTGAGTTTGCCAATCCCCGAAATGCGGCAGCAGGAACCTTGCGGCAGTTGGATACAGCAGTTGTGGCCAAGCGCAATCTAGCAACCTTCCTCTACCAAGAAGCCAGTCCGACTCAGGCAGACAGCCAAGAAGCCGTCTTAAACAAGCTGGCAGATTTGGACTTCTCTGTCAATCCTACTCATATTCTGGCGGATTCTATCGAAGCGGTTTGGGAGTTTATCGAAAAGATTGCTCAGGAGCGGGACAATCTGCCTTATGAGATTGACGGTATTGTCATCAAGGTTAATAACTTGGCGGTGCAAGAGGAGCTTGGATTTACTGTCAAGGCACCTAAGTGGGCTATCGCCTATAAGTTTCCAGCTGAGGAAAAGGAAGCCCAGCTTCTGTCTGTTGACTGGACAGTGGGTCGGACGGGAGTTGTAACTCCGACAGCCAATCTGACACCAGTTCAGCTAGCGGGAACGACAGTTAGTCGAGCGACTTTGCACAATGTGGACTATATTGCAGAGAAGGATATTCGTCAGAAAGACACCGTTATCGTCTATAAGGCGGGGGATATTATTCCTGCTGTCTTGCGAGTGGTGGAGTCCAAGCGTGTCTCAGAGGAGACTCTGGAAATACCAAGTCACTGTCCGAGCTGTGAGAGTGAGCTAGTGCACTTTGAAGATGAAGTCGCTCTGCGCTGTATCAATCCTCTTTGTCCAGCCCAAATCAAGGAGGGCTTGATTCACTTTGCCAGCCGGGATGCTATGAATATTACTGGCCTTGGTCCAGCAGTGGTAGAGAAGCTCTTTGCTCAAAATCTGGTCAAGGATGTGGCTGGAATCTATCGGCTGACGGTAGAAAATTTACTAGAACTAGAGAACTTTAAGGAAAAATCAGCAAATAAATTGTATACTGCTATTCAAGCTTCCAAGGAAAACTCGGCTGAACGTCTCTTGTTTGGCTTGGGGATTCGCCATGTGGGAAGCAAGGCCAGTCGGATTTTGCTGGAGAAATTCCATGATATTCCTAAGCTGTCTCAGGCCAGCCAAGAAGAGATTGCGGCTATTGACAGTCTTGGAACTGTGATTGCCCAAAGCCTTCATACCTATTTTGAGCAGGAAGGCTCTCAGATTCTTTTGGCGGAACTGCAGGAAGCAGGTGTGAATCTGGACTATCTGGGACAAAAGGCAGCGGCTGATGCAGCCCTATCAGGTATGACGGTTGTTTTGACTGGTAAATTACAAAAATTGACACGCAATCAAGCTAAAGAAAAATTGCAGAGTCTGGGTGCCAATGTTTCTGGATCTGTTTCTAAAAAAACGGATCTGGTAGTGGCTGGCCAAGATGCTGGCAGCAAGTTGGCCAAGGCTCAGGAGTTAGGAATTGAAATTCGGGATGAAGATTGGCTTGATAGCTTATGAGGCTGAAGTATGAAGGATAAAATTAAACGAGCACGATTGATTTATAACCCGACTTCGGGACAGGAAATTATTAAGAAAAATATAGCAGAAGTTTTGGATGTTTTGGAGGATGTGGGCTATGAAACCAGCGCCTACCAGACCACTCCAGCGCCTCTTTCTGCTCAAAAAGAAGCTGAAAGGGCAGCAAAAGCAGGATTTGATTTGATTATTGCGGCAGGCGGTGACGGTACCATCAATGAGGTAGTCAATGGTGTGGCAAATCTGGATGAACGGCCTAAATTGGCCTTTATCCCAACTGGTACAACCAACGATTATGCGCGTGCTTTGAAGATTCCCATGGGAGATCCAGTAGCGGCAGCCCGCATTATTGAAAAGAACCAGACCATAAAGATGGATATTGGTCGGGCTTATGGGAACAAGTATTTTATCAATATTGCAGCGGCTGGAACTCTAACAGAGCTGACTTATAGCGTACCTAGCGAGGTCAAATCCCGCCTAGGCTACTTTGCTTATGTCGCAGAAGGGGCTAAAAAACTCCCTCGCTCTAAGTTCCGCAAGGTCCGTATCAAGCACGACCACGGTGTCTTTGAAGGGAAGATTTCGCTGATGTTTGCGGCTCTGACCAACTCTATCGGTGGTTTTGAAAAGCTAGCACCGGACACAAAATTAGATGACGGGAATTTTACCTTGATTTTGGTTAAGACAGCCAATCTCTTCGATATGCTGAGTCTGATGATGCAGGCTATTAATGGCGGTCAGCACGTTGGCGATATCAATGTAGAATACCTCAAAACAAGCAAGCTGCAGCTGGAAATTTTAGACAAAAAAGGTCCATTTATGCTGAATTTGGATGGAGAATACGGCGGTGATACGCCTGTGGAACTGGAAGTGCTACACGGACATTTGGAATTTTTTGCCAATATTGATGAAATCAGTCAGACAGCCCTTTCAATAGAATAATTATAGATGAGAGATGAAAGAACATGCTAGACTATAAAGTCTTAGTCCATTACCACAATCCTACTGGAGATTATTTCTCCTATGATATGTGGCAGTGGCAAATAAACCAATGGGGCAAGGAAACAGCCTTTTCCAAACTTGATTATTTTGGTATTCAGGGGGAATTATCATTTGAGACCTGGGAGCCCTTAAATCACGCTCATGTGATTATCAAACGTTCAGACTGGTCTAGCCAGTCCTGTGACTATCATATTGATTTGTTGCCTCCTCATCTGGTGACGGAAATTTGGCTGATTGAGGGAGATGCTCAGGTTTATTATTCCCTGCAGGCTGCAACGACAAGTCACCAGTATTCACGCCGGCGTCCGCATAACTTTGATATGGCCCTGAGAACAGACTATTTCGATGAATGCTGGGGCTATCAAGGCTGGTTGGGACACCGTCAGACGGATGGCGCACATACTTTCAAAGTTTGGACACCGACAGCTAAGAAGGTGGAATTAGTAGTCTATGAATCGGCTGCCAATCAAGCTCCTGTTTATAAAATCTTCCCAATGCAAAAAGGAGAACGATATTCTCACGACCATAAGGAAAACACCATCGGTGTCTGGTCAACTGAAATAGCAGAAGACTTGATCGGCAAAACCTATCACTATCATATTAGCTTTGAATACCGTAATTTTTATACTCGAGATCCCTATACTATTGCGACCAGTCCAGATGGCAAGCGCTCAGCGATTCTAGGAGCGGATGAGACAGAAGTAGCTGGTTTTCAGGCTCGACAAGGCAAAGAAGCCGTCTGGCGTTTGGACAATCCAAATCAGGCAGTGATTTATGAGATGCACATTCGGGATTTGACCAAGTCGGAGACTTCAGGCGTGGATAGTCAGCTGCGTGGAACCTTTCTTGGGGCCTGTCAAAAAGGCACTACCAATCATCTAGGGCAAAAGACAGGCTTTGACTATATCAGTGATTTAGGCGTTAATGTCGTCCAGCTTCAGCCTGTCTCTGATCGTCACAAGGACTATGATGAAAATGGAGAGCTAATCTACAACTGGGGCTATGACCCGCAGAACTATCATGCTCCAGAGACTAGCTTTTCCAGCAATCCTGCCGACCCAGCGCAGGCCATCCGTGATTTGAAAACGATGATTCAGGCCTACCATGATGCGGGAATCTCTGTGACACTGGATGTTGTTTACAATCACATCTACTCGACCTATGATTCTGCTTTTCAGGCTACAGTACCGGATTATTACTATCGGATGAATCCTAACGGCTCTTTCCAAAACGGAACCGGAGTGGGGAGTGAGACGGCCAGCGAGCATGAGATGTTCCGCAAGTTTATGATTGACTCTCTGCTGTACTGGGTGGAGGAGTTCAATGTAGATGGCTTCCGCTTCGACCTGATGGGAATTCATGACGTAAAAACGATGAATGCCATCCGTCAAGCTATGGATGAGGTGGATCCGAGAATCCTGCTCTATGGAAAAGGCTGGGATATGGGAACGGGCCTGAGACCGGAAGACAAGGCTAAGAAGGACAATGCTTATCAGTTGCCGCGGATTGGCTTTTTCAATGATACAGAGCGGGATGCGGTCAAGGGAGCAGAAGTTTACGGTGGCATTAAGGCTGGTTTTGTCAGTGGTCAGGCGACGGAGGATATCGTCGCTAAGTCTATCCTCGGCAGTAGTGAGCTAGGCAGCTATCTCAGTCCTGATCAAGTTCTTAACTACGTGGAGGCTCACGACAATTTCAACCTGCATGATTTGCTTGCGGAGCTGCATCCTGATGATGATATTCTGACTCGCACCAAGCGGATTGAGCTAGCAACTGCCATGAATCTGCTCATGCAGGGTATGGCTTTCATGGAGCTGGGACAGGAATTTTCTCGTACTAAGCTCGTAGCTACGGGGGAAGACGGCCAAGTTCTTCACAGTGATCGCGAAAGGGCTATGAACAGCTACAATGCGCCAGATGCAGTCAATCAGGTGAATTGGGATATTTTGCAGGACCATCAAGAGAGTATTGATTTTATCAAGGACATCATTCGCCTCAAGACAAGCTGCAAGGCCTTTTCTTATCAGACCTATGAAGATATTTATAAGCATGTCTTTGTTCAATCAGCAGAGCAGGGCAGTGGTTTGATTATCTTTGAGATTAAGGACGACAAGCATTATCAGGTTATTTTTAATGCCAGCGGCCTGCCTTACTATCTGCCTAATGCAGATAAGCTGCGCCTCTTAGTAGGCAATAGTCGTCACAAGAAGCCTTTCTATGTTGAAAATCTGACGGTTTCTGTTTTTGAAGTTATTCAATAAGTTATTAGCTACATGAAAAGCGTTAAGTCCAATGGACTTAAGGCTTTTGCTATCTATGGATTTGCTGTGGAACTAGAGCTAGAAGAGCTTGAGTCTTCTTGACTACTGTCTTCGTCGCTGCTGCTAGTCTGGAACTGCTCTGGATGCAGTGCCCGGTAGCTTGGCGAATTAAAGAGATCCACAGTGGAGACATTGCCCCGCTTGGAGTAAAGACTGGTTGATTGGTCGCCTTTTTCCTTTTCAATAGCCAACAAGGCCTTCATTGAATTAAGATAAGAGTAATCTTTAGGGTTGACCTTGCCTAAGTCATTTCCCTTGTAGAAGCGAATCAAGTCACCGGTTTGAATTGCATCACTCATCTTAAGCTGAGTATTGGCGGCATTACGAATCTCATCCAGCTCTTTCTTGATGGTTTCGTCAGGATTGGTAATTTCCTCACCGGTCTGGGTGTAGTAGGTCCGTCCGTTGAAGCTAGTGTATTTTGGAGTGACAAAGTTATTGCTGGATCGGAAAGCTGTGATTTGCTGATGCTGAGATGACAGCAGGTCTTGTCCGACCTGAAGGTAGTTTTTAGAGTCAATGCCCAGCAGATGCTCCAATGTTGGCAGCATATCCACTTGACCGCCGTAGGTATCAATGATCTTTCCTTTGTCCATGCCAGGTACCACTACCATGTATGGCACGCGCTGCATCATGGCATTGTCGTAGTTGGACCAAGTCTCAGAGGTCTTTCCTACAAGAGGGGCTAAGTTAGGATTACGGGTTTGGGAAATTCCAAAATGGTCTCCGTAGAGAACAATAATAGAGTTGTCATAGAGGCCGGATTCTTTGAGATAATCAAACAAGGCCTTGACAGAAGAATCTAGATAGTTAGCAGTAGCAAAGTAGCCATTAATGGTTTCATCCTTGGTCTTAGCCAGCGGGAATCCGATCTCGTCACCAATCAGACTTGTCGTGTAAGGATAGTGATTGGAAACCGTGATATACTTAGCATAGAAAGGCTGTTGCAGGTGTTCCAGATATTTGATGGAATCTTTCAGCATAATCTTGTCATTCAAGCCGTACTGGAAGGAGTTGGTGTCGTCCTGCTTGGTAAAGTATGACGCATCGAAGAAATAGTTATAACCCCATTGCTTGTAGGCTGTATTGCGGTTCCAGAAGCTTCCTGTATTTCCGTGGAAAACAGCAGAAGTATAGTCGCCGTTTTTGGAAAGAATAAAAGGTGCTGCTTGCTGGGTATTGGTACCACCGTAGTTGACCATGAAGGAGCCTTGATTGAGACCGAAGAGCCCAGTTTCAATCATGGTTTCAGCATCAGAAGTCTTACCAGCCTTGACCTGGTTGAAGACATTAGAGAAAGCCAGAGTCGAATTGGAGTGGTAGAGGGAGTTAAGGAAAGGTGTCACCTCGTACTCTTTCCCATCTGCCTGCAGCTTATAGTCAATCAGAAACTGCTGGAAGCTTTCCAGATGGACATAGATGACGTTGCATCCTTTGGCAATTCCGTAATATTCTGGATTAGGCTCCGCATAATGGGATTGGATATATTCTGTTACTGGTTCCAAGTCTTTTTCAGAAGCTTTGGAGCGCTCACGATTGGCGGTATATGTCTGGTTAGCACTGTAGCCTAGAAAGGCTGGCAATCCCAGAGCCCGAACGACATAATAGTTGGAAAATCCACGTGACAAGAGCTCAGGCCGGTCAATTTCAGCCAAGAACAGGTTGGCTGAGAATAGCATGGCGGAAAGGGATGTCACAGCAAAGCTGGCACGTTTATTGAAAGGCCGGTCATCCATGCGGATATATTTCTTAAAGAATAAGAAAGCCAAAATCGGGAAATCAATCAGATAAAGAATATCCCAAGGGCGGAAGAGCTCAAGTGCTGCTTCCCCAAGTCCAGCAGAAACGCTGCTAGAAGCCAGCATAGTATTGACTGTAACAAAGTCACTGAACTCCCGATAGTAGATAGAGTTAGATACTAGCCAAGCAAAGAGGAGCAGATAGATTCCGAAGGCAAGGCTGTAGAATAATTTGGTTCGTTTCACATAAAGCGCCAGTCCCAGCAGCAAGAGGCTGATAGGGAAAGGGTTGATAATAGCTAAAAATACTTGATAAAGACCTTGAATATCGAGGTTGAAATCAATCGTGTAGGCCCACATGGTTTTTATCCAATAGAGGACCAGTAAAATCAAGACAAAACCTAGTCTCGTACTCATGAAATTGAGTAAATTCTTGGTTATTTTTTTCACAAAAAGTTACTTCCTTGTCTTATTTCCTAAAAATTTTCTCCTCTAAGTATAACATAATTTCTCCAGTTAAGGAAAATTTGAGCTGCATTTGAGATATTTTAAATCGGCGAAATTGTAATATTTCTATAAAAGCCTTATCCCCTCTATGGAGAGGTTTATAGTCGTTTTGCACTCGTTTGTGAAATCTTTTATTAACTCAAATGTAAAATATGTTTTGAGAATTTTCACAATCTTTGGTATAATATAATTTATGAATAAACTTACTGTTACTCAACAGGCAGAAGAAAAACTGAGAAAGGGCATTCTTTTATTAGATAAAAAGGATTTTGGCACTCTTTCGCTTCAGAATCAATGTGTGGAGCTGCAAAACCGTCAGGGAAAGTTCTTAGGCACAGCTTATCTCTCTCCGCAGAATAAGGGAGTAGGCTGGCTGATTTCCCAGAAGAAGGTAGAGCTGAACTCGGATTTTTTTCAAGACCTCTTTAAGCAGGCTAAGAGCAGACGTTCTACTTATTTCCATTCGTCTGACACGACAGCCTTTCGACTCTTTAATCAAGAGGGGGATGGCTTCGGTGGCTTCACGGTGGATTTCTACAATGACTTTGCGCTTTTTTCTTGGTACAATGACTTTGTCTTTGCTATCAAGGAGCAGGTTCTGACAGCCTTTGCTAAGGTTTTCCCAGAGATTCAGGGAGCTTATGAAAAGATTCGTTTCAAGGGTTTGGACTACGAATCGGCTCATCTCTACGGAGCGGAAGCACCGGAAACCTTCACAGTCTTGGAGAACGGTGTTCGCTATCAGGTTTTTCTGAATGACGGTCTCATGACTGGTATCTTTCTGGATCAGCACGATGTGCGTGCCAGTCTGGTAGATGGTCTGGCTGCTGGTAAAAGTTTACTCAATATGTTTTCCTATACAGCTGCTTTTTCAGTAGCAGCAGCTATGGGCGGTGCCAGTCAGACAGTATCAGTTGATTTGGCCAAGCGCAGCCGTGAGCTGTCAGAGGCTCATTTTCTGGCCAATGGTCTGACACTGGATCAGCATCGCTTTCAGGTGATGGATGTCTTTGATTATTTCAAATACGCTAAGCGCCACGATCTAAGCTTTGATGTCATTGTCATAGATCCGCCTAGCTTTGCTAGAAATAAAAAGCGAACATTCTCAGTTGCTAAAGATTATCATCGTTTGGTTGCACAAGCTTTGGAAATCCTGAATCCTCAGGGAATCATGATTTTAAGTACCAATGCGGCCAATCTTTCCAAAAGTAAGTTTAAACAAGAAATTGAAAAAGGCCTTGCCGGCAGAAAGCACCGCTATCTTGCGGAGTATGGCCTGCCAGCAGACTTTGTCTATAATAAAAAAGACGGGAGCAGTAATTACCTCAAGGTATTTACAATAAAGGTGGATCAATGAAATTAGTCGTTTCTGTAATGCCCAAGAGTTTAGAAGAAGCTCAAGAAATTGATGTAAGTCGCTACGAAGATGCGGATATTATTGAATGGCGGGCAGATTTTCTGGCCAAGGATGACATTTTAAATGTTGCGCCAGCTATTTTTGAAAAATTTGCCGGACGTGAATTGATTTTCACCTTGCGGAGCCGTCAGGAGGGCGGAGAAATTGAACTGTCAGATGATGAATATGTAGCTCTTATCAAGGAAGTAGCCGGTTTTTACCAGCCGGATTATATCGACTTTGAATATTTCTCTCACAAGGGGAAATTTGAAGAAATGCTGGAGTTTCCTAATCTAGTGCTGAGCTACCATAACTTCGAGGAAACGCCTGAAAATATGATGGAAATCCTGTCTGAGCTTACTTCTCTGACCCCTAAGGTGGTCAAGGTTTCTGTCATGGCTCACAATGAGCAGGATGTGCTGGACTTGATGAACTATACTCGCGGTTTCAAGACTTTGAATCCTGAGCAGGATTTTGTCACCATTTCCATGGGAAAAATCGGCAAGATTTCACGCATTGCGGCTGATTTGACAGGTTCCAGCTGGTCTTTTGCCAGCCAGGAGATGGCGTCAGCACCTGGTCAGATTTCTCTGAGCAATATGAAGAAAATCCAGGAGATTTTGAATGAGAATTAATGGCCACACCCGCATGGCTGCTGTGGTTGCCAAGCCAATTAAGCACAGTATTTCTCCTCATATTCACAATATGGCTTTTGAAAAGACTGGTGTCAATGGTGTCTATCTAGCTTGGGAAGTGGAAGCGAAGGATCTGCAGGCCAGTATAGAAAATATCCGCAGATTCGATATGTTTGGTGTCAATCTTTCCATGCCCTATAAGCAGGAAGTGATACCTTATCTGGACGAGCTTGATGTCAGCGCCCGCCTTATCGGAGCAGTCAATACGGTTGTGAATAAAAATGGAATTTTAGTTGGTTATAACACAGATGGCAAGGGATTTTTTAAGAGCTTGCCTTCTTTTGCTATTCAGGGCAAAAAAATGACGATTTTAGGAGCAGGTGGAGCAGCGACAGCGATTATTGCTCAAGCAGCTTTGGACAATGCAGAGGAAATTTTCGTCTTTACTCGGCAAGCTTCCTATGAGAAGACTGTCAGAAAGATGGTAGCTATCAGCAACCAAACCAAGAGTCGTATCCAGGTACTAACCTTGGAAGATTCAGCTATCTTGCAGGATAAAATCAACCAATCTGACCTTCTGGTCAATGGGACTAGTCTAGGTATGGATGGCATCAGCATGCCCCTGCCTGAACAGATTGAGCTGCCTAGTCAGATTTTAGTTGCAGATATTATCTACCAACCTTTCGAAACGCCCTTTCTCAAATGGGCCAGAAATCAAAATATCACAGCGGTCAATGGACTTGGTATGCTGCTCTATCAGGGAGCAGAAGCCTTTGAGCTTTGGACCGGCAAGCCTATGCCCAGTCAGGAAATTTGGCAATGTTTAGAAGAATTGTATAAATAAGGAGGCGCTTATGAAACTGAATGTGAATCTCCCGCATCATCCCTATGATATTCTCATCGAAAAGGGGTCTTTATCTCAGGCTGGAAGTTGGCTGAGTCAGCTTTGGCAGCCTCAAAAGGTAGTCATCGTCACGGACAATCGAGTGGCTCGACTCTATGCGGAAAAGGTCAAGCTGAGCTTGGAAGCGGCTGGGTTTGAGACTTTTGTCTTTGACTTTTTGGAGGGTGAAGCCAGCAAGAATTTAAAGACGGTCACCAAAGTCTATGAGTTTTTGGTCAAGGTTGGTCTGACCCGCAG
>CBDFAZ010000067.1:0-10834 GCA_965245685.1 uncultured Streptococcus sp.
TACAACATTTATATTTAGTTAGCCATGGATATGACTGTAGTTGAGGGCCATTGTGTCCAAAAATGGACACATAAAAAAAGGCTCCATTTTTATAGTAAAAAAGAAGATCCGCAAACGAATCTTCTCACTTTTAACCTTCTGATGATAAAACCTTATCTAATTTTTCTTTCAGGGACGTTAATTCCCAACCGTTGATTTCTTTCAGTTCATGAGTGGTTACTGCCAGCCCCTCATATTTGAGTCCGTAGTTCTGGCAAAAGCGGCTCATGACGTAGTTCAGCATTTCAATTTCTTTGCTAGGCTGAGAACCTTGCAAGAGCAGGAACACCTTTTTGCCCTTGAGTGCTTCTTGCGGCTCATGCACATCAGCTACTCGGTCCAACAGAGTTTTTAGCAGACCCGAAAAAGACCACCAATAAATAGGACTGGTAAACACCAGTACATCGGCTTGGCTCAGCTGCTCATAGACTTGAAAGAACTGATCGTTTTCTGCTGACTGGCCATATTGCTCAATGTGGTAGTCCACTAATTGAAGGGCCTCGTAATCTCTATCTCTCAGAAAAAAGTGCCCCAGCTTAAAACTATTGCCATTCCTATTTGGGCTGGCGTTTACCAAATAAATCATAGCTTCTCTTCTCCTCTGTTCTTTTTCCAATTATATCAAAAAAGAGGGAAGCAAACAATGCTAGCCCATGCTATTTATTCCGACTTTTCCATATCTTCTTTCATCTCATCCATATTAAACTTAGCAAAAAGATACTTGCGATCTTGTACTGGGAAACGCTGATCCAGCTGGTCTACAGCGCCCAACTCGACGACACCTTCTTTGATAACAAAATCCATAACATGTCCGCCAAAAGTCAGATCGTCCGATACAAAATGCAGATGATAGCCTGCCAGACTGACCCCGTGGAAAATCTCAGGCGTCCAGATACCGACGATGGTGCCTGTGATATCTTCCTTACAGTACTCAGGCTGATTAACCGCTACTTCTGCAAACTTCCGCTCCGTTGTAGACTTGGGAATCATCCGAACATGCATGCGGGCGAAATCACCATGAATCTTGATAGAACGGAAAAGATTTTCCCCATCGTAGTAAGACTCAATCCGCTTTTCCAGTTCCTTGTCGTTCATCTCAAAGCGCTGACGGAAAATGACCTCGGCCTGATGGGGAACAACAGCCGCGTAAGGCACTGTCATATCCGGTGACACCTCAACGACTTCTGGCACTTCTCCAGAGCCCTTTGCCTGATAAGCCTTACCATCGAGAATAATGAGCTCACCATCAATAGAGTCCAACGTTCCCAAACCCAAATCTCCATACTGCAGCAGCTCTCCAACAGTCATACTGCCGTCGTAAAGACCAGCCATCAAAGCTCCCAAAGTATTATATTGAAATAATTTGATTGGTTCTGCCATTCCTATTCCTTAATCTTTCTCTTCCTAAAAATATTATTGCCCATCCAGCTAAGCTTTTTTCATCCTAATTATATGTGCTTACTGAATTTCTACGCCAATCATTATACCATAAATCGCGGGAAATGGCTGAACGAGTGCTTCTTCAGCTATTATAAACTTTCATAAAGCTCCTGCATACTAGCATCATCAGGTACTAATCTCAGGTAAGAAACAGCAGCCTTTTTAGCTTCTTCAAATCGGCCTAGTTCTCGTAAAAGATAGACATACTGCTCCAGAAACTCTGGATTGTCTTGCAATTCGCGAGCCAGTTGATCATAGAGTTCCTCTGCTTTTTCCAGATTTTCCAAAGCCTGATAAGCACGCGCTAAATTCCAGCAGGTCAAGGCATTATCGACTTCTTGCCCTGCAAATTCTAAATTATCCTCATGGCGCTCCTGCTCCAAATTAAGAGGCGTCAGTCCCAAGGCAATCTCTTCCAAATCATCCGCATCTTCCTGAGCCTGCAAGAGATAATGTTCAGCCGCTTTCTCATCATGAAGTTCATAAGAAAGCTGTGAGGCTAAGAGCAAGAGCCGAGTCTCAAAAGGATTCTTAGCCAAGCCCTGCTGGGCAAGAGTCAGGGCTTCAGCTGTCCGATGCTCCGCATGAAGAGATAGGGCATAGCCATATTCATAGCCTTCAAAATCCGGTGACAGAGTATCCAATTGCTTAAAATAAAGATTGGCCTTTTGGTATTCTTCTTGATCCGCTAAAATAGTCGCCAGTTCATAAACCGCAGCATCGTCGTATTCCAGCTCAACTGCTTTCTCCAAAAACTCAATGGCCGCTGCAAATTTTCCAAGACTGGCATAGCAGACCCCAATCCGCTGATAGGTTGAGACACCTGTTTGCTCGAAGATTGTACGATTATCTAGCTGGGCGTATTCCTTAATCGCCTGAGAAAAATCCCCCAGCTCCAAATCTATCTCAGCCAGACCAAAGGTTACCAAAGGCTCATCAGTCAACGCCGCTGCCTGAGCAAGTTTTTCTCGAGCGACATCAGGCAGCCCCTCTAGCTGATAGAGGTCAGCCTTAGCCAAGAGAGCAGCGACATACCAGTCACTGCCTGGCTGAATCTCCTCCAGATAGGCAAAAGCCTGCTCCAAGTCCCCATCGTCACTGGCAATAGCTGCCAGACTGATATAAGAAGCTGGATAGTCAGGAGCCAACTTTTCAAAAATACGCTTGGCCTGAGGGAAAAAGCCGATACTCTCTAAGTAATCGGCCAAATCCAATAATTCTTCTTCGCTGTCTGTAGTCAGGGCTTGCTCGAAATAGCGGTCAGCCAGGGCTAGGTCCTGCTCCTGTAAAGCTGCCAACATTTGCTCACTCTTGCTCACTGATTTCTCCTTCTTGTTCAAAATCGGCTTCATAGAGGCCACTTACTTTCTGATACCACTTAAAGATGGCCGCAATGGCAACCTTGGCTGAAGCATAGGCGGGAATTCCCAGGAAAACACCCCAAATCCCAAACATAGTACCAGAAGTCAATAATACGAATAAAATCGTAATTGGATGAATGCTGAGCTGACTGCCCAAGACCAAAGGAGAAACAAAACGCCCCTCGATTGTCTGCTCAACGATGAAAACGACAATAACTTTAGCCAACATGACCGGACCGCCAGCAATCAAACCGATTGCCAGAGCCGGAAGCATAGCCAAAAAGCTGCCCAGATAAGGTACCAGATTGAGAACGCCCGCAATTACTCCAAGAGTGACACCATAGCGCAAGCCAATAATCTTGAAGAAAACAATAAACATCAGAGCTACAATAATAGCTACCGTCACCTGACCGCGCACATAGTTGGCTAGCTGGCTGTTGATATCCGTCATCACTTGACCAAAGGAAGCGCGGAATTTAGTCGGCAGAAACTGGGTTACATAGCCTTTCAGATTTTTCCCGTCTCTCAACAGGTAAAAAAGGATAAACGGCATGATTATAATAGCCACGACAATCTGCGAAGTTGTACTGATTAAGTTCCCCGCCCAATTGACTGCCCTAGATGAAAAATTGCTGGCCCAATCAGTAATCTGGCTAGATAGATTGCTAGTGTATTCCTCAATCTGCGGCTTGAAATCTGCCGAAATATACTTAGTCACGACATCGTCGATAAACTTGTCTGCCTGCTTCAGATAAGCTGGAACATTTCTGACAAAGGCCATGACCTGATGCTGCAAGCTAGGAATGGCAACAGCTAAGCCCCAGATAATCAAAAAAGCAATTAAGACAAAAACAATGGTAATAGCAATCAGTCGATTAATCTTGTGCTTTTCCATCCAGTCGACGATGGGATTTAACAGATAATAAAGCAGGCCAGCTAAAATAACCGGCAGCATGATTACTCCCAAAAATTCAATGACTGGGCTAAAAATAAAACTGATTTTACTAAGTATAAAAATATTAAGTCCCATCAAAAGGGTCACTAGAAATACTGTAATGGCCTTGTTATCCAAAAACCATTTAAAAAACCAAGATAGGCTAAAATCTTTTTCTTTGTGCTCCATATTCTCCTCCTTTGACTCGTCATTTCATTGTAACATTTTTCAGAGAAAAATTCTCTGCTCAACTATAGAGAAAAGCAAAAAAAGAGAGGAGCCAGAAGACTTGTATTTTTCGCAAAATACGGCTTCTGACTTCTCTCTTCGGCTTCTGCAGGGCCAGCTAGAATACAAGGCTATTTTTCAACAGCCGGCAGAGAAATGCTAAAGCGCATCTTCCGCCCATCAACGGCTTCAAACTGATATCGCAGACCATGCTTATCCAAAATCTGCTGAACAATAAAGAGTCCCAGACCAGTTCCGCCATCCTTGCGATTGCGACTGTAGTCTGGCCGGTAGAAAGGCTGAAAAATCTGCTGGATTTGGTCTTTGTTTAAGACTCGTTCTGCTTCATTTTCAATGACTAGCTTACGCTCTTCCAGTCTGAGTAGAATCTGTCCACCTTCTACTGTATAATGAAAAGCATTGTCCAGAAGATTCTTGATAGCCTTGAGCAGATAGGTGCGGTTCCCCTTGACCTTCGCTTCTGCCAGCTCAACCTGAAAATGGTAGTGTCTGACATCTGATAAAACTCGATAGGTGCTCAGATTTTCCTCCAAGACCTGCTTGAGTGAAAAGACTTCCTGTTCAGTTTCAGTCTTCATCTCCAGTTTAGAAATGGCTAAGATAGACTGGACTAACTCCGACTGCTCCTCTAGAATTTCTCGGCACTTCTGCAAGTACTTGTCTCGATCCTTGAACTCTCCTACTCCATAGATCATGCCATCGACCATCCCCATCATGCTGGTAATGGGGGTCTTAAGCTCATGCGATGTCATCCGCAAAAACTCAGCCTTTTCCCGCTCGCTTTCTGCTACCTTTTCATTTTCTAGGCGCAGAGCCTCTATACTGGTCAGTAGATTAGCATAGAGATGATTGATGTCTTGGGCCAGTTCAGCAATCTCATCACGCCCCTTGACCTGACAGGTCACATCTGGAACCAGACTCGTCATTTGACGGGTGCTCTTAGAGATGGCTTTGATCCGCTGACTGGAAGTCCGGCTATAGAGATAGGCAGCCAGACCACCTAGACTCAGAGACACAAGCAAGACAAATGGATAGAGATTGAGCAAAATCCGACTAGCATCAGAAACAGGCTGTAAGGAATATTCGCCTCTCAGGACAACTTCTTTACCATCTGAAGTTCGAAAACTTTCTGATAAACTCTTGCTCTCATAGTCGCTGTTGGCAATCGTTGGAACGATGGTCAGCTGCAGAGAACTTTCATCACCAGCATCGAGTGAGGGATAGAGAATCGTATTGTCTTTCGCCAGCAAGGTAAACCAAATCAGATTGCTCTTTTTACTATAATCACTCAAGAGCTCGCCGATTTCCTGACTGGACTTTCCCTTGACTTGCTTGGAAACTTGGTCAAATTCTCTCTTAGCTTCTCCACTCTTAACCTGCTGATAATATACCGGCATGGCAAAGTAAAGACTGGCTAGAACGATAGTCACCACCACGAAAATGATGGACGAGGTCAAGAGAAAGTTCTTTTTGACAATTTTCACTTGTCTTCTCCTCCAAGCTGGTAGCCCATACCCGTAATGGTTTTCAGCGGCACACCCGGAATCTTTTTACGGATGTTCTTGATATGATTATCCAGTACCCGGCTATCCAGCTCACTGTAACCCCAAATGGTATTCATGAGCTGATCACGGGTCACCAAGTGGCCCTTCCTCTTAGCCAGAGCTTGCAAGATTTCATATTCTTTCTTGGTCAGAGGCATCTTTTCGCCCTGCCAGTAAACCGTGCAGTCATCAATCGAAACCGTCAAATCTCCAACAGCAATCTCTGAAGCAACAGTATTTCTGCGCAGAATATTCTCAATCCGTTTGACCAAGATTAGCGGTGAAAAAGGCTTGGTTACATAATCACTGATGAGGTGATTAAAGCTGACCAGCTGGGTATACTCGTCATCAAGAGCTGTCAAAATCATGACCGGAATCTGAGAGGTCTTGCGGATTTCCTTCAACACTTCCAGACCGCTCTTGGTCGGCAGCATCATATCTAAGATGACCAGATCAAAGGGCTCTTCTTCAAAAGCCTGCAAAGCATCGCCACCATCAAATACTGGCCTTACCTCATACTGACTTTCCTTTAAAAACTCGCAAATTACTTGATTAATCGTCGTATCATCTTCCACCACTAGAATCTTGTGCATACTTAGATTTTTCTCCTTTACCTATTCAAATCGTAGGGCTTCGATCGGATCCAGCTTAGATGCTTTTACAGCTGGCAGGAGCCCAAATACTACTCCTATTATACAACAAAAGAGCAAACTTACAAAGACAGAAAAGAGGGATAGAATATACGGATAGGCTAGAGACTGGGTGATGGCAAAGCCAGAGGCGATACCAGCCACCACGCCAATAATTCCTCCCATCAGGGTCAGGATGACTGCCTCTATCAGGAACTGCTTGAGAATAATCTTCCGCCGAGCTCCTAGAGCCTTTTTAATCCCAATTTCACGAGTCCGCTCTGTCACTGAAACCAGCATGATATTCATAACACCGATACCTCCGACTAGGAGAGAGATGCTGGCAATACCTGCTAGCAAGACGAAGTTAGACTTGTTGAGATTATCCAGCTGCCGTTCAAATTCCTGCAGGTTGAGCACACCAAACATATAGTCTGACGGTGGCAGCTGCTCATTGAGATAATCACTGACCTTCTTGGCCACCTTCTTCAAATCATCGGCCTTGTGGGTTTGGACAGTCACTTCAGGACTGACATTAATGGTATCAAAAATCCGATGCCACTGCTGCAGGGGAATATAGGCCACCTTTTCCGCACCAGCTGTTAAGCCACTCTGCTCAGTTGATTCAAATACGCCAATAACCTTAAAGGGATTTCCTAAGACTTCCACATATTTGCCGATGCCATCACCCTTTGGAAAAAGACTATCATAAAGCGACTTTTCCAGATAGGTCACCTGCTCTTGACTTTTAAAGGCTTCTGAGTCAAATCCTTCACCTTCTAGTAAACGTTGCTGCTTGATGTCAGCAGCTGTCTGCGAAACAGCCTGAATCTTCCCAGACGACTTTTGGCTTAGGTAGTAGATCTTCTCATCTGTACCATAGGTCAGCAGAGCATTCTTGACCCCAGAGATTTCCTTAATCTTACTCAGCACATCCTCTCCCATAAAGGGAATATAAGAAGGTTTCTGAGCTTGAGATTTCTCTGGAATGGTCGGATCGATGGCGCTTTTCTTGTCATAAACGACCTTGATTGTGTTATTGTTGCCGCCGATGAGCTGACGCTTGGTATTTTCCGTATTTCCCTCAATGATAGAAAAAATAGCGATGATAGCGCCTATCCCGATGATAATCCCCAACATGGTCAGCATAGAGCGCATTTTATGCGACAAGATTGAATTCAGAGCTACAAAAATATCTTCCATACAGCTTCCTTTCTATCCTATCGCTTTGCTCTCTATATTACCGTCCCGCAGGATAACCGTCTGCTTGCAGAGTTGAGCTACTTCCGGCTCATGGGTAATGATGACAATGGTCTTACCTTCATCATTAAACTGCTTGAAAAGATCCATAATCTGCACACTGGTCTTGGTATCCAGTGCACCCGTTGGTTCGTCGCCAAGGATGAAGCTGGGATTAGTTACCAAGGCTCGTGCAATGGCTACCCGCTGCTTTTGACCACCAGACAGCTCCATAGGCTTGAAATCACTTCTTTCTTCCAGCCCGACCAACCGCAGCATTTCCAGAGCCCGCTCCCGTCTCTCTTTTTTAGGAATTTTCATGTAAGTCAGAGGAAGTTCTACATTTTGGCAGGCCGTCAGCTTGGGCATGAGGTTGAAATTTTGAAAAACAAAACCAATCTTCTGATTGCGTAGATCGGACAGCTGATTGTCGGACAGCTCAGACACATCGGTCCCTTCAATATGATAAGTCCCTGAACTTGCCTTATCCAAACAGCCGATGATATTCATCAGAGTGGACTTACCAGATCCAGACGGTCCCATAATAGCCAGAAAATCCCCCTCTTTCACATGCAGATCAATTCCTTTTAAAATTGGAAATTCCTGACTGCCTTGCTGATAAGATTTGTGGATATCCTTAAGCTTTAACATGCTGTCCTACCTCCATCCCTTCTTCCATACCTGCTCTCGGGGTTGAAATGGTATCCTGCATAGTCAGACCTTCTGTAATCTCTACCAAACGGTCAGAAACTTTCTTGGTCTTGACTTCATGCATTTTCAGAGTCTTGCCCTCTACTTTCCAGACATAGGTCTTGCCATTTTTACTGAAAGTATAGGCCTTATTGACAACTACCTTTCCTGCCTCGGGAGCATTCTCCACGATGTTGACATAGGAATGAGAACCAACCAGCGGCATTTCACCGCCTTGATCCAGCTCAACAGTATAAGGATACTTACCTTGGTTGGGATTTTCCTGTTGCTTATTCCCACCATTATTATTGGAAGTATTTTCTGCTGTCAGACTGCCGACCTGAGTTACCGTACCACTCCATCGCTTCTTAGGATCCTTGCGATCCACCACTTCCACTTTCTGACCGACACTCAGCTTCTCACGGTCAAATTCACTGACTGTCCCTTTGACCAGAGTTTTGGACTTGTCCATAATCTCAATAAAGTTTTCTTCTTCCTTTTTGGCCTTGGACTGATTGGGCAAATCTTCATTCATAGAGGTAATTGTTCCTGCTGTATCGGCAGTCACAGTATCATACTTCATCCGGTCTGATTCTGTCTGGGCTGTCACCTGGGCCTTTTCAGCCTCAATCTGAGCTGTCGTTACTTCATTATCCGCCGTCTTGGCATCGCTCAGCGCTTGAGCCAGCTCGTCTTCAGCAGACTTAATCTGCTCCAGCAGTGACTCATCCTGACTGGAATTGTATTTGTCCTTGAGTGAATTTAAGCTGGCCAACTTGCGATTATAGGTTTCCCATTTAATCGCAGCGCTGTTTTGAGCCGCTGTGATGCCATTAGCCTTGGACTGGGCATCATATTGAGCCGACTGGGCTGTCAATTGCTGCTCTGTCACATAGGAAAAGAGCGGCTGCCCCTGTGTAACGGTATCGCCATTTTTGACAAATACTTCCTTGACTTCCCCCTTAGAAGGGTCAATCTTGACCTTACTGCTATTGTTGGCAACTACTTCCCCAGATAAAACCAGGCTTGTTTTTTTACTGTTGTTGACAGCTTCTTGGACTGTCAGCGAATCAATCGTCTTATCTACCATTTTCATGGCCTGTTGTTGATTGATCTGTCTAAAATACAGATAGCCTCCCAGTCCAGCACAAGCGAGAATGACCGTGCTGCCCAATAGAATGGTCTTACGATTCATTTTTTTTCTTCGAAACATATTGCCTCCAACCTACATGTTTTAATCTTTATTCAGCTTCTGAGCTAGATCCTGATCCATCTTCTGGAATTTCCTCACCATCTGCTGGAATTTGGATAACGTTCCCATCAGGCATTGTGTATTCTGTCACTTCTTTGCCATCGACTGTCTTGGTCTTCTTATCAACAGCATCTTTCTGGAAGTCCACTTGTTTTCCATCCTTAATTTCTGAGTTATCTGCTTCTTTATTTCCGCATGCGGCTAAAAAGAATCCTGACATTCCGATAAGAGCAACGAGCATAGCAATTTTTTTAACGTTCATTTGATTTCTCCTTTGTTTAGCAAGTAGGAACTTTGTTGTTTCCTGACAGTAATTGTTTTTTTGAACAATTCTATTCTAACAAAGCCATCTATCCCCTTCCTACCCACTATCTGTTTTTTATCTGTTTTTTCAAAACCAATACTATTCTTTTGAAAATCAGGCAAATCCTCCGCTCTAAGACCTATCATCTGCTTTTATGATATAATAGTAGCAAGCAATCTAAATACATACGAGGTAATGGAATGACACAAACGGTTTACTTTGGAACTTATACTCGCAGAGATTCCAAGGGAATTTACAAGGCAGATTTTAATTCTAACAAGAAAACACTAGAAAACTTAACCTTGGTTGCTGAAGAGCCCAGTCCAACCTACCTAGCCTTTGATAAGGCTGGACATCTCTATTCTGTCGGAGCAAAGGACGGACAGGGGGGGATTGCAGCCTTTGACCAGGCAGGTCAGCTCCTCAACCATGTCGTTGAAGAAGGGGCTCCGCTTTGCTATGTGGCAGTCGACGAGGATCGTGACTTGGTTTACGGAGCCAATTATCATAAGGGGCAAGTCTTGGTATACACACGCCTAGCTGATGGCAGACTTGACCTTGCTGACTCAGCTACCCATCAAGGTCAAGGACCGCACGCCAATCAGGCCTCTGCCCATGTCCACTACGCAGACCTTACGCCAGATCAATACCTGATCACCTGCGACTTGGGAACTGATGAAGTAAGCACTTATGATGTTGCTGAAGACGGAAAGATTACCTCTCTAGATACCTACAAGTGTGCCGCTGGAGCTGGTGCCCGCCATATCGTTTTCCACCATCATTATAAAATCGCCTATTTGATCTGTGAACTTAATTCTACTATTGAAGTCCTGATTTACGATGGAGTCGGTCATTTTGAACACTTGCAAACTATCTCCACCTTGCCAGAGGACTTTGAAGGAGCCAATGGAACAGCTGCTATCCGTCTGTCTGCTGATGGGAAGTTTCTCTACGGTTCCAACCGTGGTCATGACTCTCTTTCCGTTTACGAAATCTTAGCTGACGGCAGTTTGGACTTAATCCAGATTGCACCTACCAATGGCAAAAATCCACGTGACTTTAACATCACACCAGAGCAAAACTATATCATTGCGGTCCATCAAGACTCTGACAATGCAACCATTTTCAAACGCGATGCAGAAAGTGGAAAATT
>CBDFAZ010000068.1:0-10774 GCA_965245685.1 uncultured Streptococcus sp.
CAAATACCACTCTAGGTCATCCGTCAAGGCTTCGACCCGATGCCAAGCTTGGGGCTGGGCAAAAGGATTGTCCTGACCAGCCTCAAAGATGTGCTCAGCCAGCTCCTCACCCTCCTCTGACATCTCGACAAACTTAAGCCGTCCCTTGAGAACAGTGATTTTGCCCCAAGTTCCCTCTTTGGTATTGTGCTTTCTCTTTACCGCTTCTGGCATTGTCTCGGCCGTCCACAACGGCATGCGTTTATAAGCTAGCAATTCTTCTGTCATAAAAAATCCTTTCTCTGAAAGCAAACTACGAATAATCTAACTGTCTTTATCATACTCGAAAAGTACATACTTTACAAGTGGAAAATTGAACGGCCTTCCCTGCAAAAAGAAAGAACTGGTCAATCAGCCAGTTCTTTCTCACATAGGAAGTTTATGAATCTTCTTTTTTCTTGCTAACTTGCTTATAGCCAAAGAAGCCTAATACTGCAGCCAGCAGCATATCTTTGATAGTTCAATTCAAAAAATACGAGAACATCAAGAAAAAATATATCACTGTACCCTTATCGGTCCGAGCTCAGTAACAAAAATCAAAGTGTGCTCTTTCAGATAATATACTGCCGAAGATAGAAAATAAACCGTCTACCAACATTCTAATCATTCAGATGATAAAGATTTTTAGCTTTTTCAATATCATAATATTGGTCAAACTCTTCTTTGCTTCCCATGACATGTTCCTGACCATCCACCGAAAGCTCTTTAGGAATATACCATAATTCTTTTAAAGTATAACTTTTAGGGAAAAATAATGAATATACTGAAATAAGACGCTCCCCAATATCAATGCTATTTTCATTATTTAAAACAATAACTTGAGCATCTTTTTTTTCAAGAATAGACATCGATTTTTTGTCACTACTTATAGGTGCCACTTTTAAGCTTTCTCGATTAATTTTGAATTGGTTGATATCTATCACAGATTTTTTTATGCCCAACTGAGGAAAATCCCTAACGTCTACTTCAGCTTTAGGCAACGAAGTTTTTATGTCCTCAATAGCTTTTACTTCTTCTATTTTTCTTGTTTGGAGATTTAAAAATACCTGTTTCTTTACTCTAGACTCTTCTAAGGGTCTAATGTAAAGCGCCAACAAATCATTACCTTTATAAGAATAGACTGGGCCAATATAACTCGCAATATACCCCTTCTTATATTCGTCCACTGTAGCCAGTAAGTCAATTTCAGGTTCCTCTTTCAACCTGTCTCCCTCTACTTTATAAAGCGATAAAGTCCAATAGGCGTCCCTTCTGACTGGTTCATATATTGCTGAAGGATGCTTGGGAAGCTTCATATTATCTCTAAGAATATAGTTTTGAGATGTGGGATTGCGCCATTCAGTGAATAATTGCTTATTATACTTGCGCAATTCTGTTTCCTCTGACTGGTCTACATCCCAATGTACTACGGCTCCTTTGCCATCCGCAATAATTTGATAAGAGTCAATTTTCGCTTTACCAGTGTAATACTGGTAGCCTGTATATTTCTCCAACAGATACCATTGATAGAGGAATAAACTTCCCCCTATCAATCCGAGAACAGATACAAACAACAGTAATCGGTTCAACCATTTTTTATTTGTCTTTTTCATCTTCTGCTCCTTAATCCAGTATATAGTTTGTCTTAAAAGATCTGCTTTTTATAAATAAATTTATCCTCAAACTTCATCCTTTCCATTATAGCATAAATCAAAAGTCAAAGTTAAATACTAAAAAAGACCGGTCGCCCAGTCTTTCATCTTGTATTAAAGTTCTTCATCTGTCTTGCTATGTCGCGGTTTTGCTCGCGGCGTTTGATGGACTCGCGCTTGTCGCAAGAGTTATTTGTCAGTAGTTTTATCGTTTTCCCTGTAGACTCTAGTTTTCTTTTTGTGGATGGGTTTCAACCCACTGCTTGAAATCATTAAAAGATCGAATCTGTGTTTTCTCTCCAGTTGTTTCATCTGTGGCATAAAGTTCCATCACATCCTGACCTTCGGGTGCAAACCAATGAATTAAATCATTAAACCATTCCTCCTCATTGTATTGGTCTGGACGGAAATAGATTTTATTCATTTCTTTCATCTTTTTCGCAATTTCAGGATAAATCTTAGCAAAATTAGTACCTGAAACTTCTACAGAATCACCTATCTTATATGAAGGTATTATGTAACCAGGAACATACTCCATACCATACTTTAATAGTGCGTTATTAATCTGATCCCCTATTCCACCTCTTACAAGATCCATAGTCTTATATATTGTTCCTCTCATATAAGTTCTAGTATCCTTCTGATCTAAAAGTAGATTAATCTCTTTTTCTGACATCTCTTTTTCAATTTTTCCTGACTCCAATGCTAGAATAAAATATTTGATTTTCTCCGGTTTCCCTTTTTCATACGAGTGCATACTAAAAGTTAGAAATTCTTTTCCGTTCCTTGTAAATTGTGCACGAATTTGCTTAAGCCTATAAGTATTCTCTTGTCCTAACAAATCGTAGACATTGACTTCCTTACTAGTTATTTTAGATGGATCCTGCAAATTATAAATCTTGATTTTGAAATATTCCTCTTTACTAACTTTAGACGACGTTAAGCCATCCTCTTCAGTAAGAATATTATACTTGAAATCTGTTATATAATTCTGTCCATAATTGAAAGAACCATCATTTCTGCTAGTAACCAATACATATTTGTTTTGACTGAACAACTCTATTTGATCAACATTATAGTCTTCTTTATCATACTCTTTTTTTCGCCCACCTACTAAAAAGGCGAAAAGAACTAATAAAGTCAGAAGAAGTCCTCCAAGAAATATGAAAAATTTTTTATTGAGTTTCATTCGCTTACCACCAGTTTTTAATTCATCTAGCCATTTATTTTGATAGTCCTTGGAGTCATTCCGCTTTTTTCATCAATCATTCACAAAAAGAAATCATCCTTAAACTTGTTCCCTCCCATTATAGCATAAATCAAAAGTCAGAGTTGAATACTTAAAAAGACCGGTCGCCCAGTCTTTCATCTTGTATTAAAGTTTTTCATTTGTCTTGCGATGTCGCGATTTTGCTCGCGGCGTTTGATAGACTCGCGCTTGTCGTAGTCGTGCTTCCCTTTGGCTAAGCCCAGGAGCAGCTTGGCATAACCGTCCTTGAGATAGACCTTGAGCGGCACCAGCGTCATGCCAGTTCCCTTGGTCTCCTGTTCCAACTTTTGGATCTGCTTCTTATGCAGCAGCAGCTTTCTGCGACGCTCAGGCTCTTGGTTCCAGATATTGCCCTCTTCATAAGGCGCAATATGGACATTGCTGAGCCAGGCCTCACCGTTCTTGATCTGGGCAAAGCCGTCTTTGAGATTGATGCGGGCGGTACGGACGCTCTTGATTTCCGTCCCAGTCAGCACCATGCCCGCCTCGATGGTATCCACGATGGTGTAGTCGTGTCTGGCCTTTTTATTTTGCGCGACGACCTTTCCTTCTCCCTTTGCCATGCTTGGCTCCTTTCTTGACTAGTTCCTTGTAAAATGCCTTCTGGCTCTTGCCTTTCTTGGACTTCTTATCTTTCTTATCTCTGTTGCCTTTTTCTTTGGAAGAATGGCTGCGCTTGTCATCCTCACGGCGTCTCTTTCTGCCTGACTTGCCTCTGCCACTCTTGCTAGTCTTTTCTACCAGGTCAAATTCACTAGGCAGGTATTCAAAGTCAATCTCGCCCGTAGCCTTATCCGCTCGAACCAGCTTGATGCGAATCTGCTGACCGACCTTGAAGACCACGCCAGACTTTTCTCCTTGCAGGGTCATCGTCCGCTCATTGTAGCTATAAAACTCTGGCAGGTTGGTAACATGGATCAAGCCTTCGACCGTATTAGGCAGCTCTACGAAGAGTCCAAACTTAACCACGCTTGAAACCACGCCGTCAAATTCTTCTCCAACAAATTCTTCCATGTACTCAGCCTTTTTCATGGCTTCGACTTCACGCTCGGCCTCGATAGCCCGACGCTCTCGGCTGGAAGACTGACTGGCAATCTCTGGAAGCACTTGCTCAAAATGCTCTGCTATTTCCTTAGACTTACTATAATTCCGTACCATCCGGTGAACCAAAAGGTCCGGATAGCGTCGAATTGGACTGGTGAAATGCGTATAAAACTCCGCTGCCAGACCATAGTGACCGTGATTGTGCTCAGAATAGCGAGCCTGCTGCATGGAGCGCAAAAGCATCATGGACAGCACATCCTCATAAGGCTGGTCTTTGACCGCCTCCATAATATCCTGCAGAGCCTGCTGACTCATAGAGCTAGCCGTCCCGTATATCCGAATCCCAAAGCTAGAGGCGTAGTCGATAAACTTCTGCACCTTCTCCGCCTTAGGCTCCTCGTGAATCCGATAGATGAAGGGCAGATTTAGCTTAGCAAAATGCTCAGCCACCGTCTCATTCGCCACCAGCATAAAGGACTCAATCATGCGCTCAGCAATTCCTCGTTGACGCAGGACAATATCCACCGGCCGACCTTCCTTATTGACCATGATTTTGGCTTCATTGGTGTCAAAGTTGAGTGCACCGCGTTTAAAGCGCATGCTTTCCAGAATCTCATGCAGCTGGACCATGCTGTCAATGCTAGGTACAATGGCCTTGAACTGCTCAGCTTTTTCCTGATCACCAGCGATGATGTCGTTGACATCGCTGTAGGTCATGCGGAAGGTTGTCTTGATAACAGTCTGAGTGATGCTATGCTTGACCACGCGCCCCTTGGCATCAATCTCCATGATAGCCGACTGGGTCAGCCGGTCCACATTGGGATTGAGGGAGCAGATTCCGTTTGACAGGCGCTCTGGTAGCATAGGCACCACGCGGTCGGTCACATAGACAGAGGTTGCCCGATTAAGGGCTTCCTTGTCCAGCTCAGAGCCTTCTTTGACATAGTAGGACACATCTGCGATATGGACGCCTAGCTCAAAGTTGCCATTTTTCAGGCGCTTGATATGGACAGCATCGTCCAAATCCTTGGCATCCACCCCATCGATGGTGAAGGTAATCTCTTCACGCAGGTCCAAACGCCCTTCTAAATCACGCTCTGTCGGTGCATCTGGAACTCGCTCTGCCTCTTCCAAGACCTTTTCTGGAAATTCAGAGACAATGTCCATAGACTCCAGCACTTCCAGCACATCAATACCTGGATCGTTGACATGACCGACTACATCGACCAGACTCGCCACAAAGAAATCGTGTTTCTTGGTTGGATATTTGTCAATAGCGACCTTGAGCACTTCTGTGCCATCCAAAACCATGGCTGGTTTTTTGACATAAATAGGCTGGCTGATTTTCTGATTTTTCGAGCGGATATAGCCTGCGTACTTGGGCTTTTCCTCATCTAGAACCAACTGGCCAACTGCTGACGTCAGGCTGTGCTCCAAAATATCGATAATCTTAGCCTCAGCTGATGTTCCCTTGATACGGTCTGCTACTTTGGCAATGACTACTTCCACCGTATCGCCATCAATGGCATGATTGACATCATTGCGGCCGACAAAGAGGTCATCCTCTTCCTCATTCAAGGTGACAAAGCCAAAGCCATTCTTGTGGGCATGAAAAACACCCTTGAGCGTCAGACGCTCCTGCTTTTTCTTCTTATAAAGCTCAATCCGCCCCTTGTTATCAAAGCGAATCTGATGCTTTCTTTCCATCTGTGAGATGGTCTTGACCAAGCTACTAAAGTCCTTGGAAGACTCTTTTCCTAAAGCAGCCGCCAGCTCATCCACGCTAGCCCGCTGCCTGTCTTTTACATATTCAATGATTTCTGATTTCATATTCCTCTTCTCTTAATGAGCGTTTTCTTCATCCTTGCTAAATCTCTTTAAAACTTAAAAAATAGGCCAAGACGAAGTCAGAGCCCATTTTATTTACTAGATAATACTGCTAATACCAATGCAATCAGTAGCCAGAAGAAAATCATGATTCCCGTCATACGCTGCATCACAGCTTCAAAACCGCGTGCCTTAGGACGTTCAAACAAATCGTTGGCACTGGCATCAAAGACGTTGCTGGACTGATTTTTGGTTGGCTGCATGAAAATTGCAATGACAATAATAGCTGATAAAATGACTAAAATGGTTAATAATAGGTTGTACATAAATAAAAACTCCTTAAAATCCTATCTATTTTATCATAAAATCTACTTGGATTCAAGATGTAAAGTAACTTTTCTTTCCTTAGGACAATACTTTAAGACCTCAATTTTTTCCGGATGCGTTTTAGTATTTTTGCTGGTCAGATAGTTCTGACTGCCGCAGCTGGAACATTTTAAATTTATTTTAACGCGCACTAGATATCCTTCTTTTTAAATAAATTTCGAAAACTAAAGAGATTGGCCAGCATGCTGACAGCAACTAGCCCTGCTGTTGCATAAAAGACTGAATGATAGCCATAGGCTGCCGCAATGACCGATCCAGACATAGGCCCGACCACCCCACCTAGATAAAAGAAAATCTGATTATAGCTGAAAATTCTAGAGATTCCAAATTTGGGTGTTATCTTACTTAGCAAAGCATTGACTCCTGGTATCAGCGCCCCTGTTCCTAGGCCAAATAAAAAGCGATAAAAGCCTAGCTGCATAGGGGAGCCAGCATTGGCACAGAGCAGATAAATCAGGATTGAATAGAACTGAGCCAGCACCAGAAGCCGGTGATTGCCGATACGGTCTCCTAACCGCCCCAGAATGCTGGAGCTCATCATGCTGGAAAGTCCCATGCTAGATACGATAAGACCCGAAACAAAGATCAGATTGTCCTTTTGCCCTAGCTCTCTGACATAGAGGGAAAGGATAGGACTGATGGATTGAGCCGCAAACTGGATAACAAAGCTGGTCAGAAAGAGATTAATCAGCATTTTAGGATACCTGAGTTGGCGTAGCAATTCCCTAAAGCCTACCTCTTCTTGTCGGGTCACCGGCACAAAATCCTCCCGAATCAAATAAAAGGTCATTAAGGCTGATGCTAGAAAAAATCCGCCAATCAGAAGAAAGACATTGCGGATACCGAACATCTCCGCAATCAGACCTCCAATAAACGGCCCCATAAGATTACCCGCAACGACACCGGTCGAGAGAGTTCCCAGAGCATAACCCGTTTTTTCCTTAGGAGCCTGACTGGCAATCAGAGCTGTGCTGTTGGGAACATAACCAGCGAAAACACCGTTTAGAAAGCGTAGGAGCAAGAGCCAGAAAATGTTGGGCACAAAAGCAATGCCGCCCATAGTGAAAACCATGGCAGTAGCTGCACGTATCATCATAGGCTTACGGCCATATCGGTCGGCCAGACTTCCCCAGACAGGAGAGAGCAGCGCCGCTGAGATTGCAGAGAGAGAAATCCCTAGCCCAGCGTAATACTCCACCTCATGACCACTAGCCCCAAGCTGCTCCACGAAAAGTGGCATAAAAGGCGTCACCAGAGAAATGCTGGCACCAGTCAGGAAGTTCCCAAACCAAGCGACTTTCAGGTTATGTTTCCAGTTTACTTGTGTCGTAATAAATCATCTTCTTTCTAATTTCTGCAAAGCATCGCGAATCTGCTGTCGAGTTTCCTCAAGCGAGCCATTATTATCTATCAGCACATCCGCCCTCTTTCGTTTTTCTCGAAGAGATAGCTGAGCTGCTATGCGTTTTTCCGCCTCTTCCTGACTGAGACCGTTTCGAGTCATAAGGCGGCTGAGCTGAGTTTCCTCTGTCACGTCCACCAGCCAGATTTGGTCAAACCAGTCTTCATATTGTAACTCAAACAGCAAGGGAAGGTCCATAAAAAAGATATCTTCCATCTCTTCCAGCAACTCTCGCCTGCCAGCCAGTTCCTCTCGGATTATCTGGTTTTGTATTTGACTGGACTGGGCTAAGAGTTCGGGATTCCCAAAAATCATAGCTCCCAGCTTGGGCCGGTCCAAGCGCCCATCTTCCTGTAAGATAGCTGGACCAAAAGCGGATAAAAGAGCTTGATAAAGCCGTTCCCCTGGCTCCTGCAGCTCATGCACTACTTGATCCGCATCAATGACTTGGTAGCCCTGCTGCCTCAAAAACTCTGTCACTGTTGACTTACCCGAGGCAATGCCACCAGTTATACCGATAATTCTTGCCATGGCAGCTACCTCGCTTTCTGGCAATGAGGACAGAGATGTGTACCGCGTCCGCCCAGCTTAATTTTCTCAATCGGGCTGCCGCATCTAGCACAGGGGTGACCAGTCTTTCTATAAACCTGCAGAAAATCCTGCATCGTGCCATCTTCACCCAAAGCATTGCGGTAGGTCCGAATGGTCGATCCTCTCTTTTCAATCCCAAGCTGCAAAACTTCTATAATCTGCTCACGTAGCCGCTTCACTTCAGCAGGCTTCAGGCTAGCTACTGGCCTTGTCGGATGAATCCGCGCCCGCCAAAGGGCCTCATCTACATAGATATTGCCCAGACCAACGACCAAGGTCTGCTCTAGCAAATAGGGTTTGATGGGCTTCTTGGAACGACCTAAAGCTGATGCAAAAGGAAGCAAAAGAAAGTCCGCCTCTGTCGGCTCAGGACCAAGCTTTCTGGCAGCAAAATAAGCCTCCAGCTGATCCTTTCTCAACAGCTCCATGGTCCCAAACTTGCGAACATCCTCATAAACAAGCGTCCCACCATCTGTCATCTCGAAAAAGACATGGGCATGCTTGCGCTCAGGCACCGCATCAGGATAAAAAAGATACTTGCCTTCCATTCGCAGATGGGAAACCAGCACTCCGCCTGTCAGGTAAAAGAGCAAATACTTGCCCCGACGGCCAATCTTTTCAATGGTCTGACCTGGCAAGTCGTGGACAAAGCTATCCACTCCTGTACCGATCATCTTGGCATAGCGGACCCGCACCTGCCCAATCGTCTTGCCAACAACCAGACGCTCCAAACCGCGCCGAACCGTTTCCACTTCAGGTAATTCAGGCATAAAGCTCCTTTCTTAGTATTCTCAATATCAAAGCCCCATAGCAAAGCTGTCCGAAAAATACTCATCCAGCATCAGACGGTGTTTATCCGATACATTTTCCAGCTCTGCTATTTCTTCTTTAGAAAAAAAGCCTAAACGCAGTGTTTCCTCATTATGAAAATTGGAAATATCAACATTCTCCAATGCCTGCAATTCATACAGAAAGACAACCGTCTGCACTTTGTCACCATTAGGATAAGATTCATCAAAATTCGTATAAACATTCAGCAAGCGCTTGGCTTCAACGGTAATGCCTGTCTCTTCGTAAAATTCACGCACGGCTGCTTGAAGAGAAGACTCCCCGAGCTCCATAGCTCCACCAGGAATCGCCCATGTTTTCTTATCGCCTCGCAACTGCAGAAGCACACGACCCTCCTCGTCTGCCAGAATTCCACCAGCAAAATTCAGGATAACCTTATCATGCCCCACCTTGGAGCGAATATAGGAAATATAGTCCATATCAAAATCCTTTCAATTTCTCTGGAAAGGCAGCGTTTTGAAAGAAATAGCGCAATAGCTGAATATGCGTATCCACATCACTAAAAAGCCAAGCATGCCCTTTGCCAGGATAGTAGGCGCATTCAGACCTAGCATTTTTCTGCGCCAACCTGCGGTGCCAGTCATGAATGATCTCAGTTTCTTTTCCACCTGAGACAAAGAAAGCAGGATTGGAAAGATTTATATCAACTATAAATCTAATCTCCTTATCCTTCGTCATCAAGAGATAAAATCTCCAAATACATATCCAATCTTTCATTGATATATTTGGCAAATAAATCTTCCATTGACGATAAACTTCCTTTTGAATGGAAGTCATCAAAAGCTTGATAATAGGCCAATCTATCCGTAAATTTTATATCAATCGGTGGATAGCCCGCCTTCATCAACTCCAAATTCACCAAGAGCCTGCCCGTTCGGCCATTGCCGTCAATAAACGGATGGATACTCTCAAAGGAAATATGAAACTGAGCTAGTTTGGTCACCATATTTTCCTGACTTGCAGCATAGTCCACTAGGAGTTTTTCCATCAATGGAGCAATCATATACGGCTGAGCCGGTTCATTGGCTGCTCCCATGATGCGCACTGGGACTCTGCGATAAATGCCTCGGTCATTTTTTTTATCCGATAATACTAGATAATGAATATCCTTTATCATCTGTTCTGACAAAGGCTGGTTCTCCTCAACAAGCCTTTGAACATACTGAAAAGCCTCCTGATGACCGATTGCCTCCATATGATCTTTTAAAGGCTTTTGGTCAATAGTCAATCCACGCAGGACCAAATCTGTCTCACGCAAAGTCAGAGTATTGCCCTCAATGGCATTTGAGTTATAAGTATATTCGACTGTGAACTCTTCATTCAGCCGCTCCAGCTCTCCATCCGTCAAAGGACGAAGTTTTGATAACTGCATCATCTTTTCATCAATCAAGGGCAAGAGACTCTCGACTTTTTTATAACGGCCATCTGCTGGCTTTCTGGCATTTGAGGGAATTCTCCACAAACGCCCTTCTTGGACAGCACCCGGAATCTTTCTCTGACTGCACAGAGACCGAACTCGACGATCAGAAATCCCCCAGAGATCAGCTGCCTGCCTCACTGTCATATACATGAACACTCCTCACTTTCTCCCTCTATTATACCATAGTCCGGAACAATATGAGGAATAACGGAACAATGTTTGCAGATTAACGGAAGGATAGCAAATATTTAATAACGCAATATCAACAATTTTCTATCTTGCTGCTAGTTTGTAGTAAAAAGAGATAACAAAAT
>CBDFAZ010000069.1:0-10713 GCA_965245685.1 uncultured Streptococcus sp.
TAGAAATCTCCGGTATAACAAGCCCATTACTATGCTGGATTTGATGAACCATCAGTCAGGTTTTGACGAGGCTACTTTGTACATGCGAAGCGATAAAAGTATCGAAGAAATCCTTAAAGAACAACAACCTATCCAGTCCTTTGAACCCGGTACAGTCACAGCTTATTCAAATTACGGTACTGGCTTGGCTGCATTGATTGTCGAGCGGATCTCCGGTCAGAAGTTTGTTGATTATGCCCATGAGCATATTTTCCAACCGCTGGGCATGGACAAGACAGCTATTTTACCAGATTTATCAGACAATTCCTACGTCCAGAAAAAACGTCAAGCAGCCAAAGGATATGACATCCAAGGAAAAGTTCTGAGCAAGGATAGTTACATCGTTGGCCTCTATCCTATCGGTGCGGCTACCGGTACCTTGAAAGACTTACAGAAGTTCGCCCAAGCCCTGCTGGCTCGCAAGACGCTCTTTGAGCGTCCAGAGACTTGGAGTACCTTCTACAGCCCAAGCCTGACCTATCCTGGAACAGATACTGCCCGTAACGCTCATGGCTTTTGGGCTAACGAATATGGCACTACAGTGCTAGGACACGGTGGTAATACACTTGGCTTTAGCTCACGGATGATATTGGACTTGGAGCATGGTATCGGCTATGTCGTCATGACTAATCAGAGTACAGAGCAAAATTATAATTTCCAAATGCCAGAGCTCGTCTTTGGGCCACGTAAAACGGCCAGCAAGGAAACCCAAGAGCAGTTCAGTCCAGGCTATTACCGCACTCTACGCAACTTTAATCAAGGACCGCTGGCTATCTTTAAAATAGTTTCAGGCTTTGCAAATAATTGGCAAAAACCATCTGAAGATCAACGATTGTTAAATAACTTCTGGACCATTTATCAGAGCAAAGGCAAGCCCCATATTGCATTAGGTGTCGCAGACTATGAGAAAATCTCTGACTTTGATTTCTATAAAGACTTTATTGTTCTTGGCTCTGGTGGACTTGGTATCATCTATGCCCTCGGTCTACTCCTCATTAGTCTGATTCTAGGAGCCTATCGACTCATCTTCCGTAAAAAACAAGAACAGCCAGACCACGTGTGGAAAGTCTGGAACATTCTAACAGCTGTTGGGGTTTTGGTTTTTCCGATTAATCTCTTTCTAATGTTCGTGGCGCAAGCTTCAGGAGATTTTAGCGAGATTGCTCAGTGGCGCTATATGGTCTTTGCAGGTCTGGGCCTATTCTTAGCAGGCTGTGCGGTTTATCCGCTCTTTAGCAAAGTGCGAAAAGGCCTCGGAAAAGGTCGCCTCTTCCTGACAGTTCTGACTAGTCTATCTGCACTCGCCATAGTAGCTACCATCCTTTACTGGTCTCTTTACCAGTGGTGGGTGATGTGATAAGTTGCCTGTCTTCCTTTGGGAAGGCGGGCTTTGCTTGCATAATTCTGCAAAGGAGTCTCTCATGAAAAAAATATTTATTTTCACACTGCTAACTATTTTGACATTGGGGCTTTTTCGCCCAGTCACTGCGCTAGCTGAAGAGCAGAAGTTGCCGTCTGGTACAGACCGAGACAAAATTGGCCAGAAGATTCAAGACTATGTCAAAGAGCACGAAAAGACAACAGCCGGCATGGCGACAGCTGTCTTTGACAAAGACGGCACTATCTATCAAGGAAACTTCGGCTATATGGATAAGGAAAAGGGAATCAAAGCCGATGATGACAGCGTTTTTGAATGGGGCTCCGTGACTAAGCTGACTGTCTGGGTCTCTGTTATGCAGCTCTGGGAGCAAGGTAAGATTGACTTAGAAGAAGATATTCGCACCTATCTGCCAGAAGGCTTTCTTAGAAATCTCCGCTATAACAAGCCCATTACTATGCTAGATTTGATGAACCATCAGTCAGGTTTTGATGAAGCCCCTCTCTATATGCAAGGGGGCAAGAGTTTAGAGGATTTGCTGCTCCAATATCAGCCCGCTCAGTCCTTTGAGCCGGGAACAACGACAGCTTATTCCAACTACAGTACGGGGTTAGCAGCCTATATTGTGGAGCGAATTTCTGGGCAATCCTTTGTTGATTATGTTCATGAGCATATCTTCCAGCTTCTTGACATGGAGAGAACGGCTATAGCTCAAGACTTGTCTGACAATGCTTATGTCCAAGCCAAGCGCAAGGAAGTAAAAGGATATGCGACAGATGGCAGCCTGTTAGGCGATGCACTTTATGAAGTCGGACTGTATCCTATTGGTCGGGCAACAGGAACATTGAGTGATTTTCAAAAATTTGCTCAGGCCCTGCTAAGTCGTAAAAGTCTCTTTACTCGGTCGGAGACTTGGACGACTCTTTATTCAACGACAGCAACCTATCCTAATACAGACATCGTTCGTAATGCTCATGGCTTCTGGGCCAGTAAATTTGGCGTTACAGTGCTAGGGCACGGAGGAAATACAAATGGTTTTTCCAGCTATCTCCTGCTGGATCTGAAGGATGGTATCGGCCAGGTGATCATGACCAATCAAGGCGTGGAAGAAATTTATAATGATGGCATGCCAGAATTGATTTTCGGAAAACGTCCGACAGCCAGTGCAGAGACTCAGAAAAAGTTCGAACCTGGCTACTATCAAATCCTTCGGAATTTTAACCAAGGTCCGCTTTCTTTGTATCAGCTCTTTCCAGGTAATTTGCTTCATATGAAGAAGCCGTCTTCGGAGCGAATGGATCGTTCGTTTTGGACTATTTATAAAAGTGGAAATGGCAAAACGCGAATCGCTACTATGGTCAGTGATTTTGAGAAAGTCCCTGACTGGGAAATCTGGACTAAGTTTGGGTTGAACGCTCTGGCTTGTCTTAGTGTCGTTTATGCTTTGGGTAATCTACTTGTTCGGCTTGTGCTAGTCCTTTATCGACTGGTCTTTGGCAAGGTGAAAAGCAAGCAAAATCGAGCTTGGAAATGGTGGCACATCTTGACAGCTGCAGGAGTAGTGGTCTCAGCTGGAAATTTACTCTTGCTCCTGCTTAGTTCAAGCACTACGGATCTCAGTATCATCGCTCAGTGGCGTTATATGGTCTTTGCTGGTTTGGGATTGTTCTTAGCAGGATGTGCGGTTTATCCGCTCTTTAGCAAGGCTCGAAAAGGTCTCGGGAAAGGCCGCCTCTTCCTGACGATTCTGACTAGCCTATCTGCGTTGGCTATTGTCGCCAATATTCTCTATTGGTCACTTTACCAATGGTGGGTGATGTAGTTTAAAAATTTTGAAACAAGAAAAGAGCCGGCATATAAGCTGGCTCTTCGTTTGGTTTTATACATTCAGTACCTTGTCCAAGAAGTCTTTAAGACGTGGATGCTGCGGATTGTCAAAGATTTGGTCAGGCTTGCCGTCTTCTAGGAATTCACCATCAGCGGTAAAGATAACGCGGTTGGCTACCTGACGGGCAAAGCCCATCTCATGGGTCACAATCAGCATGGTCATACCTTGCTGGGCCAGATCCTTCATAACGTTGAGAACGTCGCCGACCATTTCAGGGTCAAGGGCAGAAGTAGGCTCGTCAAAGAGCATGATGTCTGGATTCATAGCCAGACCGCGAGCAATTGCCACCCGCTGCTTTTGACCGCCGGACAGACTGTCTGGAGTGGCATCAGCCTTATCAGCCAAGCCCACCTTTTCCAAAAGCTCCATGCCCAGCTTATTTGCTTCGGCTTGGGTCAAGCGCTTGTGCTCAACAGGAGCAAAGGTGATATTTTCCAGAACGGTCATATGCGGGAAGAGGTTGAAGTGCTGGAAGACCATACCGATATTTTCTCGGACCAGATCCACGTCAGTCTTTTTGTCCGTCAGATCAAAGCCGTCAACTGTGATGGTTCCGCTGGTCACTTCCTCTAGCAGGTTGAGACTGCGCAGGAAGGTTGACTTACCAGAACCAGAAGGACCGATGATGCAGACCACATCGCCCTCGTAGAATTTAGCAGTAATACCCTTTAGGACTTCGTTTTCCCCGTAATATTTATGAAGATCGTTCACATCGATTTTTAATTTTGCCATTACTTAATCCTCTTTTCTAAGCGTTTTGCCAAGCGGGTCAAGAGCGTGATAATGATGAGATAGAGCACGGCTAGGATAGCATACATCCGGAAACTCTGATAGTTGCGAGCGATGATGTCCTTACCCGTTTTAAAGAGCTCGGCCAGTCCAATAGCTGAGACAATCGTTGTATCCTTGAGTGCGATGACAAACTGATTGACAAAGTTTGGCAGCATAATCTTGGTTGCCTGTGGCAGGATAACCTTGCGCATGGTCTTGGAGTAGGAAATTCCTAAGCTGCGGCTGGCTTCCATTTGACCCACTGGTACGGCTTGGATACCCCCGCGGACAATTTCAGCGATATAGGCGCCGGCATTGAGAGAGAGGGCGATGGTTCCTGCAACGAAAGCGTTGATTGGGCTTTGTTGTCCAGTCATGGATTCGATTAAGTTAGGAATACCCCAGAAAATAAAGGCTGCCACAATCATCAGTGGAATACCACGAATGACATCAACAAAGATTTCTGCAATCCAGCGTAGCGGTTTATAAGGGCTGACGCTGAACATACCGAAGATAATCCCAATGACCATAGCAATCGCAAATGAAATCAGTGCCAAAGCAATCGTCACTCCCAGACCTTTAAGAAGTTCTTGGTAATTATTTTGCAGCAAGCCCCAAATAGTGGACTCATCTACAGTGGATTCTTTTTCCTCGCTAGCCAGATACTTGTCTAAAATTTCTTGGTACTTGCCGCTTTCTTTGAGGTTGGCCAGTCCATTGTTAAACATCTCAATCAGCTCAGGATTGCTGCCTTTTTTGACTGCGAAAGCGACTTGGCCGCTTGGTGTACCTTCAATAGGTGTTTTAAGCTTCTTGCCTTGTTTGATAGCGTATTTGACAACGGGCTCATCATCCATCACAGCTGCGACGGAGCCAGTATTAAGGCTGTCATACATGGAAGCTGCATCTGAGAATGTTTTGATAGAGTAGCCGTACTTGCTCTTGTTTTCCTCAAGGAAAGTCTGAGAAGCGGTACCGGTTTTGACACCGACGGTTTTGCCCTTGAGTTCCTCGTAGGACTTGATATTGCTGCTGTCCTTGACTGCCAAGATAGAGTTGGCTGTGTAGTAAGGGTCAGAATAGTCAAAAGTTTTCTTGCGGGCATCTGTGACAGACATGCCAGCGATAATTCCATCAGCCTGACCTGTCTGAACGCTATTAATAGCAGCATCAAAGCCAGGGTTGGTTACTTCCACAGTAAAGCCTTGGTCTTTGGCAATAGCCTTAATCAGATCCATGTCAATACCAGTATATTGGTTGCTGTCATCTTGGAAGACAAAAGGAGCAAAAGATGAGTCGCTGGCAATAATGTATTTGTCTTTTGTAGGAGTAGCTTTTTGACCGGCAGGAGTAGAAGTCTCTGGAACAGCTGAGTCAGAGCTGCCTTTAGAAGCCGTCCATTTATTGATGATTTCATCCAGACTGCCGTCTTTCTTCATCTGCGCTAAAGCTTCGTTAAACTCAGTAACTAAGTGCTCGTGCTTGCTGCCTTTTTTGACACCGAAAGCAAAGCTACCACCAGCCTCACCCTTCATAGAAATTTTCAGGTTTTGGCCTTGATTGATGGCGTACTCAATGACCGGCTGATCGTCCATCACTGCATCAACATCACCAGCAGAAAGACTATTATACATCAAGTCACCTGTGTCAAAGGTTTTGAGAGTGAAGCCGTACTTATCCTTGTTCTTTTCAAGAAAACGTTGGGCAGCTGTTCCTGTTTTGACACCGACTTTCTTTCCTTTCAGCTGTTCATATTTGCTGATGGTATTTGCCTTGGTCGTCGCGATAACGACCTTGGTGTCGTAGTAGGTATCAGACATGGTAAAGACTTTTTCGCGCTCGCTTGTCTTGGTCATACCAGCCATGATAGCATCCGCCTGGCCAGCTTGGACTGCATTGACAGCTGCATCGAAGCCCGGGAAGCTCATGTCAATGTCCCAGCCTTTGATTTCTGCGACCTTGTTGATGATATCAACGTCAATCCCCTTGTAAGTCTGATCAGAATCTTTAAATTCAAATGGTGCGTAAGCAGTATCGGATACGATTTTAACCGTATCTGCCTGGGCTGTCGCCCCTAACGCAAAAAATGGAAATAATGTTAGCAAGACTGCTAAGAATTTTTTCTTCATTTTCTTCCTCCTTTTTAGCATTCTAGCATTATAGCAAAAAAACACTGATTAGGCAAATTTCTCCTGTTTTTATGTTAGATTTTCTGACATAAAAACTCTCCGCATTTCTCAAAAATACCCAAGACTTTTCTTTGTTCTTAGAGTAAAGTCTGCTATACTGGAAATGAATGAAAGCAAGGTTAGAATGAGGTTCTTATGAAAAAATCACGTATCTTGGACGGAGTCAATCAAGCTCGCTTTGTCCCTCCTTATATTTTGTCTCTTTTACTAGCCGTTATTTTTGTGCAAGGAGGACAGAAGTTGGCCTATCTGGCTTTGGAGCCAATTTCGGCTGTGCTTAGTCTTATGCTAGGTTTCTTGGGGCAAGGCGGATTCTTTGAAATCTTCTTCTATTTTGCCCTGCCTTTTCTCTTATTCGGCTTTGTATTTATGATACTGGCTCTCTTTCTCTGGGTACGCTGGGCTGAAGGACGATCGCTCGCGACTCTGGGCTTTGTCAAAAAAGGAAGTTTAGTAGAGCTAGTCAAAGGATTGGCAGTAGGTTTTTTCCTCTTTAGTCTAGTTGCTCTGCTTATGCTGTTGAGCGGAGCTGGCTCTTTCGAATGGGGACAGCTGACGCTGGAACCTTTCCTCTATATCTTGATTTTGCTTCCGCTTTGGATGATTCAGGGTGGAGCAGAAGAGCTAGTGACACGCGCTTGGCTGCTGCCAGTTGCTGTCAAAAATACCAACCTCCCCATCGGTTTGCTGACTTCAAGCCTGCTCTTTGCCCTCTTGCACCTAGGCAATCCAGATATTGGTATTCTCCCCATTGTCAACATTGCTTTATTTGGGCTCTTTGCAAGTCTCTATCTGCTCCGGACGGACAATGTCTGGGGGATTATAGGAATTCATGCTGCTTGGAACTTTAGCCAAGGCAATATTTACGGTTTCAGCGTTAGTGGTACTGGTGTGGACGCGGCAGTACTGAACTTTATCCCTAAGTCAGAATGGAGCTGGCTGACTGGTGGAGCTTTCGGTGCTGAAGCCTCTGTTTTCAGCTCGTTCATTCTCTTGCTAGCCGTGCTTTACTTGCTTATCAAGATGAAAAAAGACGGTAGTTTGACAGATCTTGTGAGAATGGCTCAGAAACAGTATTGACAGCTAGCTTTTGCTCATCCTAAAATAATATGCTATAATAAATTAAAATGAGGAAAGGAATAATTATATGTTTAAATCTCGTATGTTGGATGCTATCAAGCAATCGCGTTATATTCCGCCGATTTGGTTGGCTATCTTGATTGCTATTGGTTTTGTTTATGTAGGTCGTTTTGCTGGAATGTTCGGAATGTTTCCGATTGGGCTTGTTATTGGTATTTTGTTCCGTGCGACAAACCCCGCTGGAGGCCAAGCAGCACTTATGGAATTTTTCCGTCACTATAGTCTATTTTTTGAACTATTTACTTTCTTTTTTATCGCTCTTGTTGTCTTCCTCTGGGTTCGATATCGTGAGAAGCGTCCTTTTTCTAGTCTGGGATTTTATAAACAAGACTGGTTCAAAAATCTCCTCAAAGGCTTCCTTATTGGAGCCGTTCAGTTTTCACTGGTTGTTGTCTTGCTCTTGGTAACGGGGACAGGCAGTCTGAAATTAGGTCAGGTTAGCTTGCAATCTTTGATTTTCGTCCTAGCTATCATTCCTTTCTGGATTCTCCAAGGTGGGACAGAAGAGCTAGTGACGCGTGGTTGGCTCTTTCCAGCAGTTAGCGCTAAGTCAAATATCTTCATTGGTATCTTGATTTCCAGTGCGCTATTCGGTGCTCTGCACCTCTTTAACCCTGGTGTGACCGTTCTTTCTATTGTCAATATCATACTAGACGGTATCTTTGCTTGTTTCCTTATGCTCAAGTATGACAATATGTGGGTACTGGCTGGTATGCACGGCGCTTGGAATTTTGTGCAAGGAAATATCTACGGTATTCAGGTCAGTGGCCAAGGAGCATCTACCTCAATCTTGAACTATAGCTCGCAATCTTCTGTGGATTTATTGTCCGGCGGAGCTTTTGGTGCTGAAGGATCTATTTTTGCCAGTATCGTCCTGATTGGCTGCATTGCCTATCTTTACTGGTCACTCAAGAAAGAAAATCGCCTGCCTCAGGCGCTGATCTTTAAGAAATAACCATTTCGCCCAGTTGAGCTGGGCCTTTTTTATGTCTTTAAATGAAATGTGTGACCTGGGACAGACGATGGTAGAAGCGTGGCCATTCTACCTACACCCAAATCCAGAGAAAATAGGGCAAATATGGTAAAATGATAGAAGCACAATTTGAGGAATAAAAGATGATTAACAGAATAACAGATAATAAATTTGAATTAGTTTCTAAATATGAGCCTTCAGGTGACCAGCCACAGGCTATTGAGCAGTTGGTGGATAATATCGAGGGGGGCGAGAAGGCCCAGATTCTCATGGGGGCGACTGGTACTGGTAAGACCTATACCATGAGTCAGGTGATTTCTCGAGTCAACAAGCCGACTCTGGTTATTGCCCATAATAAAACGCTGGCCGGCCAGCTTTATGGTGAGTTCAAGGAGTTCTTCCCCAATAACGCAGTGGAATACTTCGTTTCCTACTATGATTACTACCAGCCGGAGGCCTATGTGCCCTCCAGCGATACTTATATCGAAAAGGATAGCTCGGTCAATGACGAGATTGATAAGCTACGTCACTCAGCGACATCAGCCCTCTTGGAGCGCAATGACGTGATTGTCGTGGCTTCGGTCTCTTGTATTTATGGTCTGGGTTCGCCTAAGGAATACTCTGATAGTGTGGTTAGCCTGCGTCCTGGCTTAGAGATTTCCCGTGACAAGCTGCTTAATGATTTGGTTGATATTCAGTTTGAGCGTAATGACATTGACTTTCAGCGGGGGAAATTCCGGGTTCGTGGCGATGTGGTGGAGATTTTCCCAGCTTCCCGGGATGAGCATGCCTTTCGGGTAGAGTTTTTCGGAGATGAAATTGACCGGATTCGTGAGGTTGAAGCCTTGACCGGTCGAGTCTTGGGCGAGGTGGACCATTTGGCCATCTTCCCAGCCACTCACTTCGTAACCAATGAAGACCACATGGAAGTAGCCATTGCCAAGATTCAGGCCGAGCTGGAGGAGCAGCTAGCTATCTTTGAGAAGGAAGGCAAGCTTCTGGAAGCCCAGCGCTTGAAGCAACGCACGGAGTACGATATCGAAATGCTGCGTGAAATGGGCTATACGAATGGTGTTGAGAACTATTCTCGTCATATGGATGGTCGAAGCGAAGGAGAGCCGCCTTATACCCTTCTGGACTTTTTCCCTGATGATTTCTTGATTATGATTGACGAGAGTCACATGACTATGGGACAGATTCGGGGCATGTACAATGGCGACCGCTCTCGCAAGGAGATGCTGGTTAATTATGGCTTCCGCCTGCCGTCTGCCTTGGACAACCGTCCGCTGCGCCGAGAAGAATTTGAAAGCCATGTTCACCAGATTGTCTATGTATCGGCTACGCCGGGCGACTATGAAAATGAACAGACGGATACTGTTATTGAGCAGATTATCCGGCCGACAGGGCTTCTGGATCCAGAAGTGGAAGTCCGTCCAACCATGGGACAGATTGATGACCTCTTGGGTGAAATCAATGCCCGTGTTGAAAAGAACGAACGTACCTTTATCACAACCCTGACCAAGAAGATGGCTGAAGACTTGACCGACTACTTCAAGGAAATGGGTGTCAAGGTCAAGTACATGCACTCAGACATCAAGACCTTGGAGCGGACTGAGATTATCCGTGATTTGCGCTTGGGTGTCTTTGACGTTCTGGTTGGGATTAACCTGCTGCGCGAGGGAATTGATGTACCTGAGGTTAGCCTGGTGGCAATTCTTGATGCAGACAAGGAAGGCTTCCTCCGCAACGAGCGTGGCCTGATCCAGACTATTGGCCGGGCAGCCCGCAACAGCGAAGGGCATGTGATTATGTATGCGGATACCATGACCCAGTCCATGCAGCGCGCTATTGATGAAACTGCCCGCCGTCGGGCAATCCAGATGGCTTATAATGAAGAGCATGGCATTGTACCGCAGACCATCAAGAAAGAAATCCGCGACCTAATTAGCGTGACCAAGGCTGCCCTGCCAGACAAGGAAGAAACTATCGAAATCGAAAGCCTCAACAAGCAAGAGCGTAAGGACATGATTAAGAAACTAGAAGGACAGATGCAAGAAGCTGCCGGACTTCTGGACTTCGAGCTGGCCGCACAGATTCGCGATATGATTCTGGAAATAAAAGCGATGGATTGAAATTTTAGAAGGAGATAAAATGAAAGAGTTAAATTATTTTTCAGGTGAATTTAATACAAATGAATTACGAAAATATTTTAATTCTTTAGATAATAAAGAACTGAAATATGAAATTGGAAACTTTGTATATCAATATTTACATTTATCTGAAGAAGAACAATTAAAATATGTTGACCATGTTTGTTATGTTTGTAGTAATTTTG
>CBDFAZ010000070.1:0-10612 GCA_965245685.1 uncultured Streptococcus sp.
CAGAAAAGATTACTGTCGAAGAATTCCGCGACCTGCTTCTGGACTACATGAAGAAAGAATATCCAGAAATGACAGAATATGTTTTCTCCGAGAATGAACTGGAAGAAATCAAGCAAATCAGAGATAGCAAGTTTGGAACTTGGGACTGGAACTACGGTAAATCGCCTGAATACAATGTGCGCCGTGGCACTAAGTTTACCAGCGGTAAGGTAGAAATCTTTGCCAATGTTGTTGAATCCAAGATTCAGGATATTAAAATCTATGGAGACTTCTTTGGTATTGAGGATGTAGCAGCAGTAGAAGATGTACTGCGCGGTGTTAAATACGAACGTGAAGATGTTCTGAAAGCTCTTGAAACGATTGATATTAGCCGCTACTTTGCTGGAATCAGCAGAGAAGAAATTGCCGAAGCTATCGTTGGTTAAAATATGACATAAAGAAAACCAAGCTCTCGAAGAGTTTGGTTTTTCATGTAAACGATATATTTCAAATCAACAACATTCTTACGTTTCCTTAACCAGCTAGTTTTTTCTGGGCTTTATCTACTAGATATGATAAAATGATAGGGAATCAGAGAAAGAGGTGTCTTGATGCAGAAAGTCCCAGTAGAAAGCCTTGGTCTGTTTGAGCAGTTGGACCGCACAGTTGTAGCTTTTCTGAAGAAAAAACCATCTCCTAATCCAGACAATTTTTATGTTAGCATATCTGAAGAAGATTATGAGAAAAAGAAAGAAGAATTTGAAAAATCAGGTTATCAAGCCGTGAAATTACCGCTTGGCATGGCGTTAGATAATGTGATTCAGCAACCTTCTTTCCAAAACCTAGTCATGGGCGGGCTCTACATGGTAGATGTCTTCGTTCCCAAGGAAGATCTGATGCCCTTGAAGGACCTTGTCGACAGCTTTTGCATCATGTTTGCAGCAGCTAATAACCGGATAGAGAATATCAAGGCTTACGATTTGATGAAGAGTAAGACGGTCTATTTTATCGGAAAACTCTTCATGGACAATCCTCAGCCAGGCGATGAAATTAGCTTCGAAGGATTGAATAGAGAAACAGCAGAAGGCTCCTACGAAGCAGTCAAATGTTTCCTAACTAGAGAAAGCGCCGAAAAGTACAATGCCAAAAATCGACCTGTCACAGCAGCAAACCTTGAACATCTCAAGCATTTCTGGGGCAAGCCGCTGATTGTTGAACCGCATCGAAATTATTGGATTGAGTTTATATAAAAGAAAGAGTGAAGCATCTAAACTAGATTTTCGCTCTTTTGTTATTATTGTCATTCTGTTAATTACATATTTTAAATTATGTAATATCATAATTTATCCAAAGCGTTCTTTTGCTCATCATTGACAATGTGGGTGTAGAGGTCTGTTACCTGAGTGCTAGCATGCCCTAGCTGGTGGCTGACGAGAACTTGAGATTTGGTTGCATCATATAGACGTGTAGCAAGCGTATGGCGGAGTTTGTGAGGCGTCACTCGCACCTTGAAGTCCTCAGAATACTTGGCCACCATTTTTTCGACACTGGAAGCATCGATTCGATTAGGAATACCACGGTATTCAGTCAAAAAGAAAGCTGTATCAGTCTTTTCGGCCTTGTATCGTTTGCTTCGAATGCTCAGATAGTCTTCTAAATAGGGCTTAGCAAAAGCAGCAACATTGACAGAGTCCCTTTTCCCGCCTTTTCTAGTTACTTCAATGACCATCATTTTGAGATTGATGTCTTTTAGGTCCAGATTGACAGCTTCAGACAGACGAACACCAGAGGCTAGCAGCAAGGCAATGATAGCTAAATCACGTTCTTTGTTCTTGTTAAAAAAAGATAGAGCGCGATTAGAGAGCTTCTTAGGGTACTCCGTATCAATATACTGGAGAAATTCTTCCGTCTCATCCCCTAAAAAGAGCTTTTGCTTGATATTCTCTGCACGAGCAGCCAGAGTTTCCTTTTTCTTCTTAGTAGCAACCTTTTTCATCACATTTCGATAGAAGTAGGGCTCACCCTGCTCGTTTTCCACTTCCTCTGTTAAATATTTGTATAGGCTGGACAAAGCTGAAAGAGTCCGGTTGATGGTTGTCTGGGAAACACCGTTTTGGGTCGTATTGGCATTGAGAAGCGGACGCTCTCGCAGATACAGAATGAAGCCCTCCATGTCTTTCTTGCTCATATTTTCCAAGATCGAAAGAGGAATCTCAGCAATATGCGAAGCATCCGTGATACCAGATTCTAGCACCCAGTTAAAAAAGCGATCATATTCTTTGAGATATTCGTATAAGGTTGTAAAACTATAAGGCACCGCCAGCTTAGACTGGTAATATTCCAAAATGTACCAGGGCATAGTAGCCTTGAGTTTATCAATTCTTTCTAATAACAGTTCACGTCTCATCACATTTCTCCGTTTTTTCTATAATGGTAGTATAGCATATCTAGATATAATTTTCAAGAAAATTATAGTTTTTCGGAAAGATGATAGAGGGAAGTAAGCTATCTGACTTTACTACAAAAACAGATAATAAAAACAAGACAGAATTGAGAAACTAAACTCTATCTTGTTTTACCAAAAACTTATTCTTCTAATTCGATTTTTTGGAAATAATCTAGTTGCCATTTTTGTGTTGCCCGAGCTGTTTTATTTAAATTTGTGCACCAGGACGGATAAAAACGCATAGCCATCTTTCCTTTACAATTCTTTGTAGAAAGAATTTTTTTACTGATAGCTACCTCTTTGGGAATTATAAATAAACCGCAATGACAGTCGTCGATAACGACAATAACCAGTTCATCACCCAAGTCTCTATCAGTATAAGGAATATTCTTGTTGTCTTGGTCTTTTTTCCAAAAGACTGTAAAGTAGCCTTCTTTTTTGGGTGTTTTCTTTACCAAACGGCATCTTTTATATTCTTGATCATCCTTTGGCTTAATTAAAATGCTTTCATAGTCTTCATTCCATTTTTCATTTACCAGATCAAAGTCACCAAAATACCTATAAAGAATGTCTGTCATTTTCATTGTTTTATTGCCTTTCTATTTTTTACCAAAATAAAATTATGTAAAATAGTTTGCTAGAATAAAAACTCCCTAATCAAATCAACTACCTGTTCATTTTGCGGCAGAGAGGAATGATGAGCATCCTTGCCTACGATGACGACCTCTCTGTGTGAAGCAATCTTTCCTTTATAAATCAAACTCCCAGCTTCTACACTGCTTTTATGGACAATTCCGTCTCCATCTCGGAAAAAGATTCCCAAAATTGATAAATGCTGAAGCTTTTTAGGAAGTTTTTCCTGGTTGGCTACAAAGTCATCTAACATCTCAACTCGATGATTGAGATTTTTCTTGTTCAGATTATAAGGACTGCCAATAGTCAGGAGCTTTTCCATCTCCACCCCAGAATGGTTTGCAAGGTATTGCTGCAGGAATACTGTATAAATTAGACCACCGTTAGAGTGCCCCAGCGCCTTAAAACTGTTAAAAGAATACTTATCTAGCAAGACAGTCAAGGCAGCATCAAACATGGCCGCCTGCTGCTTGATGTTTTCATAACCATCGCGATTATTTTGAAAGCCAACCACAAAAATAGGATTTCTGTCCTTCCGCTTCAAACGCCCTCGGTAAGTCATGTGCCCATCATTCCAAACTTTGATCCTCACAAGACTATGAGGCGGATGCTGATTGCGGTTGAGCTTTTTAACCATTCGATTAAAACGATTCTCTGTTGCCGAACTACCTGGAATCATGATAGTGGGATGTATTTCGACTTTGCTGGCAGGTAGATGAGAAATCGGGTGGGAAGGCAGCTTATTCAATAATTTTTGAAAAGTTTTAGCAAGTCGATGAATGAATTGAATCAAAAAAGGCTTCATACTAGTCTCCGTATCTGAATCTGATGTTTCCAAAAACAAGCCACATAAAACTTAGTTATGCGACTTGTTTTTTTGTTATTACTTCCGCTTCTTCTTGTTTTTCTTCATTTGCTTGGCCATTTTGTTCATGCTGCGGCGCATCAGGAACTCTCCAGCCTTGCCCTTGAGGCCACCGCCAAACATTTGGCTCATATCCGGCATGCCGGCTCCTCCTAAGCCTGACATATCAGGCATACCGCCTTGGCCCATCATGCCTTCAAGAGCCGACATGTCGGGCATTCCTCCGCCACCGGGCATGTTCTTAGGCATATTGTTTGGATTGAGACCCATTTGCTTCATCATCTTGCTCATATCGCCTGACAGAACGCCCTGCATCATCTGCTTAGCTTGATTGAAGTCTTTGATAAATTTATTGACATCGACGAAGCTGTTACCTGAACCATTGGCAATCCGACGGCGACGGCTAGGACTCAGCAAGTCAGGATTTTCCCGCTCAGCTGGTGTCATAGAGGATACGATGGCACGCTTGCGAGCAATTTCTTTCTCATCTACTTTGATATTCTTGAGAGCAGGATTATTGGCCATACCTGGAATCAGCTTGAGCAAGTCTTCCATAGGTCCCATGCCTTGTACCTGATCCAGCTGATCAATGAAGTCATTGAAATCAAAGGTGTTTTCCCGCATCTTTTCAGCCATTTCAAGCGATTTTTTCTCATCATATTCTTGAGAGGCTTTTTCGATCAGAGTCAACATGTCCCCCATGCCCAAAATCCGGCTGGACATGCGGTCTGGGTGGAAGGTTTCGATATCAGTAATTTTTTCACCGGTACCTGTAAATTTAATAGGCTTACCAGTAATCTGACGGACAGACAAGGCTGCACCGCCACGGGTATCACCATCAATCTTAGTCAGGATAACCCCAGTCACTTCCAGTTGACTGTTAAATTCGCGAGCAACATTAGCCGCTTCCTGACCAATCATGGCATCGACAACCAAGAGGATTTCATTCGGATTAGCCAGCGCTTTGACATCTGACAGCTCCTGCATGAGCTTTTCATCAATCTGAAGACGACCAGCCGTATCAATCAGGACATAATCGTTGTGGTTGGCTTTTGCCTGCTCCAGACCTTGACGGACAATCTCAACAGCTGGAACTTCCGTTCCCAAAGCAAAAACTGGTACATCAATTTGCTGTCCAAGTGTTTTCAACTGATCAATAGCCGCCGGACGGTAAATATCCGCCGCAATCATGAGCGGACGAGCATTTTCTTCTTTCTTGAGTTTATTAGCAAGCTTTCCGGCAAAGGTAGTCTTACCAGCCCCTTGCAGACCAACCATCATAATAATAGTCGGAATCTTTGGTGACTTGATAATCTCAGCAGTATCAGAGCCCAGGATAGTTGTCAGCTCTTCGTCAACAATTTTGATAATCTGTTGCGCTGGATTGAGGGTATCTATAACCTCATGGCCGACAGCCCGCTCACGGACTTTCTTGATAAAATCTTTGACAACTGGCAGGGCAACGTCTGCTTCTAAAAGGGCCAGACGAATCTCTTTTGTTGCTTCCTGAACATCGCTCTCTGAGATTTTTCCTTTTCTGCGCAGATTTTTAAAGACGTTCTGCAAACGTTCCGTTAAACTTTCAAATGCCATTTTTTATTTCTCCTAGTTTCTATTTCAATCAATTCAGTGGAAATTTTCCAAAACGGGTTAAAGAAGCAAATTCCTCAGAAGAGACTTCTTTCATAATCTCATTTGGGTATCCCCAGCAGCTGAAGCCTTCCTGTATCGCCTTAGAAAGATCATCAGGGGAGATGATTTGTATCCTAGCAGGGAAAGACTCTTCCGACTCCAACAACCAGCAGGACATTCCCTTGTAGATAACTTGTTTAGCCATGGTCACTCTCGATTGTCAATACCAGATAGAATCCCGATCTGCTCCTGCAGATAGCTGTCTTCAGGGTATTTCTCTGTAATCTGGTCAAATATCTGACTTCTATCGATGTAGTCCGAGTACATGTGCAGCTTTTTCTCATAGTCTTCCAGAATCTTCTCCGTCCGCTTAATATTATCATAAACAGCCTGACGGCTAACACCAAACTCCTCAGCAATCTCCGCCAGACTGTAGTCGTCTGCATAGTAGAGCTCGATGTAGTTCATCTGCTTGTCAGTCAAAAGCGCCGCATAAAACTCAAAGAGAGCATTCATTCGGTTTGTTTTTTCAATTTCCATAAGAAACATTATACCAGAAAAGCATGATAAACTCTAGTCTGACAAGGGAAATAAACACACGAAATATGAGCTTGCAAAAGGTCAATCAGCTTTTTCTGCTGAGTAAAAGACAAGTTAAAAACTCTTAGTGATAACCAAGAGTTTTGCAGCTATTAATTGTTTTCCAAATAAAATTCAAAGCGATCGCCAACATACTGGCTTTTTACATATTCAAAAGCTGTTCCATCATCAAAGTAAGAAATCTGAGTCAGTCCTAAGATAGCATGGCCGCGGGGAATATCAAGGTAATTGGCGATTTTTTCCTTAGCCAGCCGAGCATAAATAGTCTGCTGGGACTTGCCAATCTTATAGCCGTGTTCCTGCAAGGTCTGGAAGAAATGACTGGTCACCTCTTCTTTTTTAAAATTCTTAATAAACTTCTCTGGAATTGAAGCCACCTCGTAAACCACTGGCAAATCATCAGCGTAGCGAACCCGCTCCATCCGAATGACATTTTCCGTCTTGTTGATGCCTAGTTTCTCCACTTCCTGCTCACTCGGCAGAGTACGCCGATAAGAAATAAGCTGACTGGATGGCGTTTTGCCTTGTGCCTTCATGATTTCCGTGAAGCTAGTGGTGCCGCGCATTTTTTCCTGAACACGTGTGCTGGCTACGAAAGTTCCACTACCGACTCGACGCTCCAGCACTCCCTCCTCAACCAAGAGTGTAATAGCCTGACGCAGGGTCATACGGCTTACTTTAAAAGTTTCGGCTAGATCTCGCTCGCTAGGCAGGCGCTCCCCAATCTCCCAAACGGCATCGTCGATATCTTTCTTAATCTGATCATGAATTTTGATATATGCGGGTAACATGTTGGCTCTTCTTTCTTATTTGGTACCTTCCTTTATTTTAGTATCAAATACTTCAAATGTCAAACTAAATATTGAAGAGTAGCGGCTTTTCTCACGAATTTACTTATTTTGTCAATAAAGACCAATATTTTAAGAGTTTGTTTATTTGATTTTAATCCGAGATAGCAATGGCTTCCATGGCAAGACTGTCTAACCAAACGATAACAACAAACTAAAGACTCATATTCGTTTTTTCAGCACTCTTACTCCTTATTACCTTGGAAAAATTCCTTTTTTGTGATAAAATGAGGGGAAAAGATTACTTCTTTTAAGAAAGGGAACAGATGACAACTAGAACTGAATTGCAAGATGTCGAAAAGATTATCGTGCTTGATTACGGAAGCCAGTACAACCAGCTGATTTCACGCCGCATTCGTGAAATCGGTGTTTTTTCTGAGCTCAAGAGCCACAAGATTACTGCAGACGAGGTCCGTGCTATCCAGCCTGTCGGGATTATCCTTTCCGGCGGTCCGAATTCTGTATATGAAGACGGCTCTTTTGATATTGACCCGGAAATTTTTGAGTTGGGAATCCCGATTTTGGGTATTTGCTATGGTATGCAGCTTTTGACTCACAAGCTGGGCGGCAAGGTTGTCCCTGCTGGTCATGCTGGAAATCGTGAATATGGTCAGTCGACGCTGTCACATACCGCTAACTCCAGCCTTTTCAACGGAACACCTGAAAGCCAGCTAGTACTTATGAGCCACGGGGATGCGGTAACAGAGATTCCTGCAGACTTTGTTCGTACTGGTACTTCTGCTGACTGTCCTTTTGCAGCTATTGAAAATCCAGCTAAGAAAATCTATGGCATTCAGTTCCACCCTGAGGTTCGTCATTCAGAGTTTGGTTATGATATCCTGCGCAACTTTGCTCTTAATATTTGTGGAGCTAAAGGCGACTGGTCAATGGATAACTTCATTGACATGGAAATTCAAAAAATCCGCCAAACCGTTGGTGACAAGAAGGTGCTGTTGGGACTTTCTGGTGGTGTAGACTCTTCTGTCGTCGGTGTTCTCTTGCAGAAAGCAATCGGTGATCAACTAATCTGTATCTTTGTGGATCATGGTCTTTTGCGTAAAGGCGAAGCTGATCAGGTCATGGATATGCTTGGCGGCAAATTTGGTTTGAATATCGTCAAGGCAGACGCAGCCAAACGTTTCCTTGATAAACTAGCCGGTGTTTCAGATCCAGAGCAAAAACGTAAAATCATCGGAAACGAGTTTGTCTATGTCTTTGACGACGAAGCCAGCAAACTGAAAGATGTGAAATTCTTGGCTCAAGGGACTCTCTATACAGACGTTATCGAATCTGGCACCGACACTGCTCAGACTATCAAGTCTCACCATAACGTTGGTGGTCTGCCGGAAGACATGCAGTTTGAGCTGATTGAGCCGTTGAACACACTTTATAAGGACGAAGTTCGTGCTTTGGGTACAGAGCTTGGTATGCCTGATGAAATTGTCTGGCGCCAGCCATTCCCAGGACCAGGGCTTGCTATTCGTGTCATGGGAGAAATCACAGAGGAAAAATTGGAAACCGTCCGCGAATCTGATGCTATTCTCCGCGAAGAAATCGCTAAGGCCGGTCTTGACCGTGATGTCTGGCAGTATTTCACCGTTAATACAGGTGTCCGATCTGTTGGTGTCATGGGCGACGGCCGGACCTACGACTACACAATTGCGATTCGCGCTATCACTTCTATCGATGGGATGACAGCTGACTTTGCCCAACTTCCTTGGGATGTTCTGCAAAAAATCTCTGTTCGTATCGTTAATGAAGTAGACCATGTAAACCGCATCGTCTACGATATCACTAGCAAACCACCTGCAACTGTAGAGTGGGAGTAATAAGCAAATCTTATTTTAATAATCCTCAACCAGAAGGCTTCTGATGGAGGATTTAACATATTAAGAAATAACAAACAAGGCTAGGACATTTTAGTCCCAGCCTTGTTTTACATAGTCTTGGAATTAACCGCCAAACAATCCTTTAAAGAAGTTGACAATGGCATTCCAGATATTAGAAAAGAAATTACCGCCTTCTTGAAGGAGGCCATTTGCATCAAAGTTAAGGTTAATATTGTTAAAGGTATCCCCTGCCTTTGAAACAATGCTATCTTTCAAGTCACTAAGTGTCTTTGTAAAGTCAGAATCTGTAATGACTCCGCTGTTTGAAAGATTGACAGCGAAATTCACGATGAGGTTGATTTGGTCACTGGTCACTGACTGAGTCAGACCGTAGTTTTTCAAGGTTTCTTCAACAATCTTACGGACATCATCTGCTGTCAGATTGCTGTTGTTCTTCTTAGCATTGGCGATAGCCGCTTTGATATCAGCCAAGGCTACGTTGAGCTTGTCTGCGTCATAGCCTTCCTTACCTGTGTTTTCAGCATTGATACCAGAAAGGGCAGCCAGTTCTTCTTGTGCTAGATTCTTATTTTCCTGAGGAATGGTCGCGCCATTATCCTCCAGAGAGTAGTAAATCCCTGCCAAGGCGCTCTCACCTGTTACCGGAATCGGTGCTGCAACGGTAATCTGCGCGTGCTTGACACCCAGAGTAACAGCTGCATTGCGATACATATCTTCCGTAACCTTAGTGATATTTTGCGGAGTGACGATTTTTACTTCTAATGGCTTGTTGCCGCCTAACTTCTGGATTTTTACAGAAGAATAAAGCTGCAGGCTAGGGTCGTTGGCAACATCCATGATTTTTGAGTAGACTTCAGGCGTCATGGTTTTAAGCGGCTTGCTATCGCTGGATGAATTGTAGCCCAACATCTGCAAGGTCTGCTGTTTTTGGCTCTCATCCAAGGAGTAACCCAGCACATACTCTGGCTGCACGTATGTCTCATCAATGACTTTCTGAACATTTGAATCGGCAGCTGCGGTCGATACAGTAAACAGAGTAGCCAGCAAGGCTCCTGCTGTCATTAAAGTTTTTTTGAATTTCATATTTTTTCCTCTTTTCCTCCCGCTATAGTTTCCCAAATTCTATAGCTTTTTTATAGAGCAAACTTTTTATCTGAGTGCCTCGAATTTCTGTTTCTTGAGCTTGTGATTTTCGCTCCTTTTGATATTCAGAGTACTTCAGTTGAGTTGCTGCAATGATGGAGTTATTATTATCTCATCCATAAATGGCTCGAGATAATAGATACATTTTACAACATTTCTCAAAGAAGTTCAAAGAAAAAACAGTCGCTGGATTTGCTAGCCATCAACTGCTCTTTTCTACTTTTTCCAGAGGAAGTCAATCAGCAATTCATCTACCTCTTGATTCTCATGCAATTGGCTGTGCTGAGCCAACTGACCTGTGATTTTCTTTTCCTGATAAGATTTAGCATTTTCAATCAGAAGGTATTTGAGACTGCGAGAAGAAATATTGAGGACAGAACCGTCGGATTCATTTTTAAAATCACCGTAAATGTTCAAAACATCTACCTGCTCTTGCGGGTAAACTTCTCGTAATCCCAGTAGTTTTTGATAAGTCTGGCTCATAGCACTAGGCTGGCCAGTTTGGTCGTCTAGGATTCTCAAATCTTCAGGCAAGTCCCTTCCTTGCAGACCATTAACATGGTTGGCAATATTGACCTGCTTTTGCAGCTCGGGCAGCTTTTCATCCTGACCGTTC
>CBDFAZ010000071.1:0-10512 GCA_965245685.1 uncultured Streptococcus sp.
ATTCATGCTGGCTCGTTTTTTGATCGAAACCACGCGCCCGACAGTATTTCGCATGACAGGATTGGCCAGTGGCGTAAAGCCTAATTCTACCAGAACATCCAAAACCTCAGGCTGCTTCTCAATCACTTCTGCCACTGGGATAGACAAATCAATCACATTATCCATAGCTGCTCCCTCATCGTCATTTTTCTACAATTATACCATAAAAAAGCTATCAGACTCAAAGCAAAAAAAGCAGGAGTGTCTGCTCCTCTTATACTTGTTCAAAAGAAATGGAATAGCGAATTAAGATAGACATGATGACAGACTTCTGCCTTCCATTATTGCCTCAGGCAACGATAAAAAAATTGAAGCACATTGTTTCTTCTTTTTCCTATTTTGTGTTAAGCTAAGACTAGTGAATTGAAAGGGTTTTCGTATGTATTTAGCAGACTTAATGGAAAAGAGTGAAGCGGGGCAGTTTATTGTCCTGTCTTATTTACAGCAACATTCTACATCCAGTTTGAAGGATGTCATGTCTGAAACAGGCTTCTCCAAAGCAACCTTGACCAAGTACATTAGCCTGATAAATGACAAGGCTAGCGACCATCATGTGGCCTTATCCATCCAGCTTCAGGACGAATCGCTCAGTCTGTCTGTCGGTCCAGATACCAAGGGACGGGACATTCGCAGACTCTTTTTGGACAATGCTGTCAAATACCAGATTTTAGACTACCTGCTCTACCATCAGCAGTTCTTAGCCCATCAATTAGCCCAAGAGCTCATGATCAGTGAAGCAACACTCGGCCGTCATATATCTGGTCTAAACCAGATTTTATCAGAGTTTGATATTTCTATCCAAAATGGCCGCTTGAAAGGACCTGAGCACCAGATCCGCTACTTATATTTCTGCCTCTTTCGCAAGGTCTGGTCCAGCCAAGATTGGGAGAAAGAACTTCAAAAACCAGAAAGAAGGAAGGAAGTTGTCGTCTTAGAAGAACTCTGCGGAGCCCAGCTCTCTCAAGGCCAGCGATTGGACTTGGCCCTTTGGGCACATATCACCCAACAGCGCCTAAGAGTCAATGCCTGTCAATTCAAGGACATTGAGCAGAAAATGCAGAGCTATTTTGAGAATATCTTCTATCAGCGCTTGCATCGCAGGACAAATGATTTCTTTGCTGGACAGCACATCACTCTGAGTCAGGAAGACGGGGAAATGATGATTTTCTTTTCATTTCTGCTTTCCCATCGGATTCTGCCCCTGCACACCATGGAGTATATTCTGGGCTTTGGCGGTGAAATTGCCGGTCTGATTACGCAACTGATTCAAGAGATGAAGGGTCAGGACTTGCTTGGTGACTACATCGAAGATCAAGTGACCTACGAACTCAGTCAGCTCTGCGCCCATGTCTTTCTTTTCAAAGGCTGTCTCTTGCAAGACAAATACAAGCATGATTTGGAATTGCGCCATCCTTACTTATGGAGCGAAGACGATTATCGACAAGTGGCAGACACTATTTTTAGCAAACTGCCTATTTTCCAGCAGGGAACATCTCTGGATAAAAAGGTGTTGTGGGAATGGCTCCAGCTGATGGAATACATTGCTGAAAACGACGGTCAAGTCATCAAGATAGGCATGGACTTGACAGATAGCTTTATCGTTGTTTCCAGGATGACGGCTATTCTAAGGCGGTACTTAGAGTACAATCGCTTTATTACGATTGAATCCTACGACCTTACCCGAAATTATGACCTCATTATCACCAACAATCCTATTCATCAGGCCCAGCAGGTTCCTATCTATTATTTAAAAAATGACTTGGATTTGGAAGATTTGGCTCAAATCCGTCACATGATATTTCATTAAGAAACTTGGAGAAATCCAGGTTTCTTTGTGATTTTCGCACAATCTCCTCAATTTTTTTAAAAATTTTAAAAAAGTTGATAAAAAAGAATGCGTTTTATTTTATATACTAGTTACTGTAAGAGGAAACAACCTCAAGATTTTTACCAGGAGGACAGTTCATGTCACAAGAAAAATACATCATGGCTATCGACCAAGGAACTACTAGTTCCCGCGCCATCATCTTTAACAAAAAAGGAGAAAAAGTTAGCTCCAGTCAAAAAGAATTTACTCAGATTTTCCCTCAAGCTGGATGGGTTGAGCACAATGCCAATGAAATTTGGAACTCTGTTCAGTCTGTTATCGCTGGTGCCTTCATCGAAAGTGGAGTCAAACCCAACCAAATCGAAGCCATCGGAATCACCAACCAGCGTGAAACAACTGTCGTCTGGGATAAAAATACAGGTCTTCCTATCTATAATGCTATCGTTTGGCAATCTCGCCAGACTGCTCCTCTGGCTGAACAGCTGAAAAGCCAAGGCTATGTGGAAAAATTCCATGAAAAGACTGATTTGATTATCGACGCTTACTTCTCTGCTACCAAGGTTCGCTGGATTTTGGACCATGTAGAAGGAGCACAAGAAAGAGCTGAAAAGGGCGAATTGCTCTTTGGTACCATCGATACCTGGCTGGTTTGGAAATTGACTGACGGCGCGGCTCATGTGACCGACTACTCAAATGCTGCCCGTACCATGCTCTATAACATCAAGGATCTTAAATGGGATGATGAGATTTTGGAAATCCTTAACATTCAAAAGGCTATGCTTCCAGAAGTTCGATCTAACTCAGAAATCTATGGTAAAACTGCTCCATTCCATTTCTACGGTGGAGAAGTTCCAATCTCTGGTATGGCTGGTGACCAGCAGGCGGCTCTCTTTGGACAGTTAGCTTTTGAGCCTGGCATGGTCAAGAATACTTATGGAACTGGTTCTTTCATCATCATGAACACTGGTGAAGAGATGCAACTGTCTGAAAACAACCTCTTAACAACCATCGGCTACGGTATCAACGGAAAAGTTTACTATGCTTTAGAAGGTTCTATCTTCATTGCAGGAAGTGCTATTCAGTGGCTACGCGACGGTCTTCGAATGGTTGAAAATTCACCAGAATCTGAAAAATATGCTCTCGATTCTCACAACAATGACGAAGTCTATGTCGTACCTGCCTTTACAGGTCTGGGCGCTCCCTACTGGGATCAAAATGCCCGTGGATCTGTCTTTGGCTTGACTCGCGGAACCAGCAAGGAAGACTTTATCAAGGCTACCCTGCAATCCATCGCTTACCAAGTACGAGACATCATTGACACTATGCAGGTGGATGCCAAGACTGCTATTCAAGTCCTCAAAGTCGATGGCGGTGCCGCTATGAACAACTTCCTCATGCAGTTCCAGGCTGACATTTTAGGAATCGATATTGCCCGTGCTAAAAACTTAGAAACAACTGCTCTCGGTGCAGCCTTCTTGGCAGGTCTGTCAGTAGGCTACTGGAAAGACTTGGACGAACACCGCACTCTCAATGAAACTGGAGAACTCTTTGAACCATCTATGAATGAATCCCGCAAGGAACAACTCTACAAAGGATGGAAAAAAGCCGTTAAGGCAACCCAAGTCTTTGCAGAAATCGACGACTGATTTTGATAATCAAGTCAGTAGAAGTATGAAACGACTAAGTTAGAAAGTGTGTAATTATGGAATTTTCAAAGAAAACACGTGAATTATCAATAAAAAAAATGCAGGAACGCACCTTGGACCTCCTGATTATTGGTGGTGGGATTACCGGTGCTGGAGTAGCCTTGCAAGCAGCAGCTAGTGGCCTAGAGACCGGTCTGATTGAAATGCAAGACTTTGCCGAAGGGACTTCTAGCCGCTCTACCAAATTGGTCCACGGTGGCCTTCGTTACCTCAAACAATTCGACGTAGAGGTGGTCTCAGATACGGTTTCTGAGCGTGCTGTGGTACAGCAAATTGCTCCCCATATTCCAAAACCAGATCCAATGCTGCTGCCTGTCTACGAAGAAGAAGGTGCTACTTTCAGTCTCTTCCGTCTCAAAGTGGCTATGGATCTCTACGACCTCTTGGCTGGTGTCAACAACACTCCTGCTGCCAACAAGGTTCTGAGCAAGGAGGAAGTCTTAGAACGGGAACCTGAACTCAAGAAGGAAGGTCTGGTCGGCGGTGGTGTCTATCTTGACTTCCGTAACAACGACGCGCGTCTCGTGATTGAAAATATCAAACGCGCCAACCAAGACGGTGCACTGATTGCCAACCATGTCAAGGCAGAAGGCTTCCTCTTTGATGAAGCTGGAAAGATTACGGGCGTTGTTGCGCGTGACCTCTTGACAGATGAAGTCTTTGAAATCAAGGCTCGCCTAGTCATCAACACAACTGGACCTTGGAGCGACAAGGTGCGCAATCTGTCAAATGACGGTGAGCAATACTCACAAATGCGTCCAACCAAGGGTGTTCACTTGGTGGTTGGCTCTAGCAAGATCAAGGTTTCTCAGCCAGTCTACTTTGACACAGGCTTGGGAGACGGCCGGATGGTCTTTGTTCTTCCGCGTGAAAATAAAACCTACTTTGGTACGACTGACACCGACTACACTGGCGACCTAGAGCATCCAAAAGTAACACAAGAAGATGTGGATTACCTTTTGGGCATTGTCAATAATCGCTTCCCAGAAGCAAACATCACGATTGACGACATCGAAAGCAGCTGGGCAGGTCTGCGTCCTCTGATCGCAGGAAACAGCGCTTCTGACTATAACGGCGGAAACAACGGTACCATTAGCGACGAAAGTTTCAATGCACTGATTGCAATCGTTGAAAGCTATTTAGCTAAAGAAAAATCCCGTGAGGATGTCGAGGCGGCTGTTACTCAACTCGAAAGCAGCACTTCTGAAAAACACTTGGATCCATCTGCTGTGTCCCGCGGTTCCAGCCTGGAACGTGATAACAATGGCCTCTTGACCCTTGCTGGCGGTAAAATCACAGACTATCGTAAGATGGCTGAAGGTGCTATGGAGCGTGTGGTTGAAATCCTCAAAGCAGAATTTGACCGCAGCTTCAAGCTCATCAACTCTAAGACCTACCCTGTTTCAGGCGGAGAGCTCAATCCAGCAAATGTGGATTCCGAAATCGAAGCTTTTGCTCAACTTGGTGTCTCACGCGGCTTAGACAGCAAAGAAGCCTTCTATCTTGCGAACCTTTACGGCTCAAATGCTCCTAAAGTCTTTGCCCTCGCTCACAGCATCGAGCAAGCACCAGGTCTCAGCCTGGCAGATACCTTGTCACTGCACTATGCAATGCGCAATGAGCTAGTTCTCAGCCCAGTCGACTTCCTACTTCGTCGGACTAACCACATGCTCTTTATGCGGGACAGCCTAGATGCGATTGTAGAACCTGTTCTTGATGAAATGGGACGATTCTACGACTGGACAGAAGAAGAAAAAGCAGCTTATCGAAATGATGTTCAAGCTGCCCTTGCAAATAACGATTTAGAAGAATTAAAAAAATAGAAAGTACGAGAAGAGATGGTAGGCAAAACAACTGCCTGCCTCCCCTTCTTTTAAATGGAGTAACATAAATGATGAAAGAAATATTTGGCGAATTTTTAGGAACACTGCTCTTGCTCCTTTTGGGAAATGGAGTGGTCGCTGGTGTGGTTCTTCCCAAAACCAAGAGTCACAATTCAGGCTGGATTGTGATTACCATGGGATGGGGGATTGCCGTTGCCATCGCTGCTTTTGTATCCGGCAACCTTGGCCCAGCCCATCTGAACCCTGCCTTAACTATCGGAGTAGCTCTGAAAGGTGATTTGCCTTGGGCATCTGTTCTTCCTTACATCCTCGCTCAGTTTGCAGGCGCTATGGTCGGACAGTTCCTCGTCTTCCTACAGTTCAAACCTCACTATCTAGCTGAAGAAAATCCAGCTAACGTCCTAGGCACATTCAGCACAGGCCCAGCTATCAAAGATACCTTCTCTAACCTGATTAGCGAGATCCTTGGAACTTTTGTCCTTGTACTGACTATCTTCGCTCTAGGACTTTATAAGCTGCAAGCAGGCATTGGCACTTTTGCAGTCGGAACATTGATTATCGGGATTGGTCTATCACTTGGTGGAACAACTGGCTATGCCCTCAACCCAGCTCGTGACTTAGGACCTCGCATCATGCACAGTCTCCTTCCGATTCCAAACAAAGGAAATGGCGATTGGAGCTATGCTTGGATTCCAGTTATCGGACCAATTATTGGTGCCTTCCTTGCAGTCCTAGTATTCGGTTTATTCTAATATAACTGATTGCCATTGGAGAACACTTGACGAGTGTTCTCTTTTTGTGACTAATTGATTAGGCTAAGACTGAATCCCTATAAAACCATTGTAATTTTGACAAAAAAAGACTTAGCCCTGTATTAGGGAAGACTAAGTCCTTTTTAGAATGATTTTGTCAACTCTAGCGAGCTGTTTCCGATTAACTCAAACGAGTGCTATCTCTCTTGGATAATTTCACCACTGCCTCGGTCCGAGCAGTATGCGGAAACATATCAACTGACTGGATGTAGCGTACATCGTAGACCTGACAAAGTTTGACCAAATCCCGAGCCAGAGTTGAGACATTGCAGGAAACGTAGACCATCTTCTCAGGTGCATAGCGGACAATTGTCTCCAGCAGCTTATCGTCCAGACCAGTTCGTGGCGGATCGACAATCAAGGCATCCGCCCGATAGCCCTCAGCATACCAGCGAGGAATAATCTCCTCTGCCGTCCCAGCCTCATAGAGTGTATTATCAAATCCCATTCGTTTCGCATTACGCTTGGCATCTTCAATGGCCTCAGGGATGATATCCATACCCCGCAGAGACTTGACCCTTTTAGCAAAGGCAAAGCCGATGGTCCCCACTCCGCAATAAGCATCAATCAAATGGTCTTCTCTCGTCACATCCAGCGCCTTAACCGCCTCCCCATAGAGCACTTCTGTCTGTTCAGGGTTGAGCTGATAGAAAGCTCGAGGCGATAGGGAGAACTCATAGTCCAGCACTCCTTCTTGGATAGCCTCCTCGCCCCAGATAATCTCTGTCTTATCCCCATAAATCTCACTGGACTTGCTCGTATGATAATTGACTGCTACTGTCTCCAACTCTGGAAATTCCGCCACTAGGTCTCGAACGACTGGAGTAAAGTCCAGATTGCGGCCTGTCACAAAAATCATCTGCACCTGCCCCGTCTTTCTGGCTCTGCGAATCATGACCGTGCGTACTCCAGCAGTCTTGCGTTCATCATAAATAGGCAGCCTGTACTTGCCTAAAAGCCGAGCCACCTTATTAATGATCTGTTGCGTCACCTTGTCCTGAACCAGACAGTTTTTCAGCGAGACCAGATAGTGGGAATTCTGGGCATAAAGCCCCGCCTTGACCTCATCCTTAAATTTCCGAGTCTGAAACTGCAGTTTAGCCCGATAATAGAGCGGCTCCTGCATACCAATGGTCGGACGAATCTCATAGTTTTCATAACCAGCTGGCGCAAATTTTTTCAAGGCCTGACGCAGCAAATCCTCCTTAAACTCCAACTGCTTATCATAGTGGAGGTGCATGATTTGACAGCCTCCGCAGCTATCATAAATCTCACAAGGCGCTTCCACCCGAAATTTCGACCGCTTGTTGATGGTCAAGAGCTTGGCCTCGATGAAATTACGCTGAACCCTGGTCACCTGACAGTAGACTTCCTCACCCTTCAAAGCCCCTGGCACAAAGACCAGCGTTTTCTTATAAAATCCAATCCCTTCCCCATTAATCCCCATTTTCTTAATTTTCAAAGGGATTCTTTGCTTCACTTTCACATTCATGATTCTATTATACCACGCTGCCTCGCATTAGTTGAGAATATGTTACAATAAAAGTATGAAAGCAGAAAAATATTCCTTCCACTAGCCCAGTTCCCTGAGCAAATACGAACTTATCTAGAGGGAGCTAACTTTTACGACAGCTCCTCACATTCTGGAGCCTGCGTTTTCTATGTTGATACGGGCTATTATTTGAAAATCGACCAAAAAGGCCAGCTAGCCCAAGAAGCCACACTTGCCAAATGGTTTGAGAATCAAGGACTCGGTGTGCCTGTCATTCACTACTTGACAGAAGATAAGGACTACCTGCTGACTAAAGAAGCCGAGGGCAAGGACGCCCTAGCTTGCTCCAACAGCCAGAAGAACTTTGCCAAACGATGGCTACCGCGCTCAAAAAACTTCACAGCATCCAACCCCAAAATTTCCCAATCCAGCATCGCCTCCAACGCTATAAAGGGCAAGCAGAGGAAAATTATCGGAAAGGCTTCTTTTATCAAAAAGCCTTACTGCCTCAATTTCATATCCAAAACCGAGAGGAAGCCTACCAGCTTATCCATGAACAGGGACAGCTACTGACAGTGGACTCCTTGATTCACGGAGATTCCTGCTTGCCTAATTTCATTCTGAAAGACGCTTCAACCTTCTCCTGCTTTATTGACGTTGGCCTCGCCGGCCTTAGCGATCGCCACATTGACCTTTACTGGGCGATCTGGTCTCTTACTTATAATTTATCTGAACCTAAATATGCAGAGCTATTTCTTGACTACTATGGCAGGAAGGATGTTGATACAGACAAATTGCGCTTGATTGCTGCCTTTGAAGCATTTGGCTAAAAGAAAGGACTTACCAAAATCCCCTATGAAAATCACAAAAATCGAAAAGAAAAAAAGACTCTACCTCTTGGAGTTGGACGACAGTGAAAAGCTCTACGTTACAGAAGACACCATTGTTCGCTTTATGCTGTCTAAAGGGATGGAAATTACGGAGCAAGAGCTAAAAGAAATTCAAGACTACGCACAATTTTCCTACGGAAAAAATCTAGCCCTCTACCATCTTTCCTTCAAGCAAAGAACCGCCAAGGAAGTTAAAGACTACTTAACACAGCACGACATCCAACCAGAAATCATCAGCCAGGTCTTGGACAATCTAAAAAAGGATAATTGGATTAATGACAGAAAATATGCTCATTCTTTTATTCAATCCAACCTTCTCACTGGTGACAAAGGCGCATTTGTTCTAAAACAAAAACTCAGTCAAAAAAGGATTTCTAGCACTATCATAGAGGAAGAATTGAATCAGTTTGATTTTACTGAACTAACAGACAAGGTTGCCAAAAAATTGCTCAAAAAACACCAAGGAAAACTGCCCAGCAAGGCCTTACAAGATAAAATACTTCAATCCTTGATAAACAAAGGTTTTTCCTATAGTCAAGCTAAAACCGCCTATCAGCATTTGGAAATCGAAGAAGACCAAGAAAACCAGCAAGATCTGCTCTATAAAGAGCTAGACAAGCAATACCGCAAGTACTCTAAAAAGTACGACGGCTATGACTTAAAACAGCGTCTGACCCAAGCTCTAGCACGCAAAGGCTATGATTTCTCCGACATCGCTAGCGCCCTGAGAGAATATCTTTAAGATTTCCAATGAAAACTTATGCATTTCTATGAAAATATGTTACAATATAGAAGATGAACTTATAAATTGTAGAAAGTTGGTAAGTTATGAAACTTCCAAAAGAAGGCGACTTTATTACAATTCAAAGTTATAAGCATGATGGGAATCTTCACCGCACCTGGCGAGATACCATGGTACTAAAGACAACAGAAAACGCCATTATTGGCGTTAATGACCACACACTGGTAACAGAAAGTGATGGCCGACGTTGGGTAACACGTGAACCAGCCATTGTCTATTTTCATAAAAAATACTGGTTTAATATCATTGCCATGATTCGAGACAATGGAACTTCATACTACTGCAACCTGGCCAGTCCTTACTATCTGGATAACGAAGCTCTAAAATACATTGACTATGATTTAGACGTCAAAGTCTTTGCTGATGGTGAAAAACGCCTCTTGGATGTAGAAGAATATGAACGCCACAAAAAACAGATGCACTATTCTGATGATTTGGATTTCATTCTCAAAGAAAATGTCAAAATCCTAGTTGATTGGATTAACAACGGAAGAGGTCCATTTTCAGATGCTTATGTCAATATTTGGTACAAACGTTATGTTGAACTAAAGAATCGATAAAGTTGTCAAAGAGCGCAAGCTCTTTTTCTTTTGTCAAATTCGCCTCACCAAAGGTCAAATTCTTGCAATCTCAAGCATTTTCGGGTATCATATAAGAAAATCCAGACTGTAAGAAAGGAGTCTCCCATGCCATTTACAAATACTCTCGGCCGATATGCCAGCTTTGGCATCATGACGAGCCTCCCTGAAGAAATTGTCGACTCATTCTGGTACATCATTGATAACAATCTCAAAGGGGTCTTTGAACTTCGCCCAGTTCTTAAATTTGAAATCATCAATCACCAAGGAAGAGTATCTCTACGATTCTCACAAAAAAACTTCAACACCATTATTTCATTTGATTTAAACTATCAATTTGACCCTTTCTTTCCTAGAAAAGTCTACATCGTTGATAACAAGGGCAAAGAAACCATTATGCTATCTGACGAATACTCTCTGATGTAGTAAATCAAACTCAGCACAAATAAAAACCTCTGAAGGCAACTGTACTGACCCCCAAAAGTTAGACAATTAATTTATCCAAAGGATTTAGTTCTGTA
>CBDFAZ010000072.1:0-10241 GCA_965245685.1 uncultured Streptococcus sp.
GGAAACGGCTTATAGCCGATGTACAAGCCACCCGTTTTCACGGGTGGTTATGACTAACTTTCTACGATTACAGTTGAAAAATAAATGTACCAATTATCATTTAGCTTCGTTTTAAATATGTCAAAGTCTGTTCCATCAGCTCGTCACTAAGAATATCAATGCCAATAGATTCCAGCATAAAGCAGATAAAGCGGAGACGTTCAGCCTGTTTTTCAAAACTTTTCTCTGAAAATCGACCCCCTAATCGGCCTGACCAAGGAAGATATCCACAGTATATTCAGCACATAAATAAAAAGGCGGGGACAGAATTAAATTTTTTAGTTCTGTCCCAGCCTTTTTTTATGCTTTATTTTTCTGGCTAAAGAGCTGCAGGAGCTCGTCAGTAAAGATATCCATGCCGACCGAGGTCATCATAAACTGCAGAAAATGGAAGCGTTCTGGCAGTTTTTCAGGATCGCTTTCAAAAACGGTCTCATTCATCCAGAAGTTCACCAGCAGCAGAAAGACTTCCGCAGTCTGGTCCGGATACTGAGCCTGGATAGACCCATCTGCCATGCCTTTTTTGATAATATCGCTGACCAGAGGGGCGCCTATCCGCAGATTGTCCCGCATCATGGTCAAAATAAAACCTGCATCCTGCTCGTACTCATCCACAATGCCGTCTATGGCCCGGGCTGTCTGACTTTCCAGATTGGACTTGAGGATGGCTTGCAGCTGCTCCCTGCCGGTCAGATTTTCCGTAGCCTTGAACCACTGCTTCATCTCTTCTTCCATCAGCTCCTGCCGGCTCCTAATCACCGCAAGGACAATCTCATCTTTTGACTTGAAATGATGGTAGATAGCCCCCTTGGAGACGCCCGCCGTCTGGGCGATGTCCTGCATACTGGTCTTTTCGGACCCCTTTTGGATAAAGAGCTGGGTTGCTGTATTTAAAATTTTTTCTCTCATGGCCTGGGATTTGTCTTTTCGCTGCGCCATTCTGTTCCCCTTTGTTTCTAATATAGCTTTATTCTACCAAAAAAGCCGGAGAAATACAAAATCATAAAAATATCTTTAAGCCTTGTCTTGCTGATCCCTTTGATACCAAAGATAGATACTGTAAGCCGCCATCAAGATATAGCCTAGGAAAAAGAGGGGATTTTCCGTTCCCTTGCCTACAAAGATGGCTTCGCCAATAGTATTAATGAGCCCATGAAAGAGGACACAATAGAGGACAGACTGACTGACCTTGTAAAGAGCTGCCAGCCAGAAACGGCTGAGCAGGCAAGCGGCTGTAAAGACCAGAAAGGAGGTCCCCGCCTGACTGCTGCCGGGCATAAAGAAGAGGGGCAGATGCCAGACAGCCCAGATTAACCCAGTTGCTACAGTTGCCAAAGGGAAGGGCAGGATCTTCTCCATACTTGGCTGCAGGAAGCCCTGCCAGCCAATCTCTTCATTGCCGCCTGTCAGAAGAGTCGTTACCAGAGCCAGAACCAAGACATTCAAAAGATTCAAACCTGGCAGCGGCCTGGTCACAAAGGCAATAGAAATCGTGTATAGCCCCACAAAAATCAATAGATAAGGCCAGCTTCTTTTCCTAGTAAACTTGATAAAAGCCAGCATTTCTTTCAAAGACTTACCTAAGACAAGCTTGGCACTTATAGCAGGACCAAATGTTCCCACTATCATGAGAAGCGGATAAAGCAGCGGCACTCGTTCTTTCAGCACAGCCGAGAGAATCCACGCAGACCAAGTGATACCAAAAGTCCAAAGCAGAAAAATTAGAATTTGCTTGACAGATGAGGAATCTTTATAGTTTCTAGCTTGCATCTTTCTCAGCTCCTTTCCGATTGCCCTTCCAGTACCACCAGCCCAGCAGCAAAATTGTCATCACGGCATTCGCAGCATGAAAACTAAGAGACGTTCCGCCCTTGGTAGCTGCTCCTACGATAACTGTCTGGGCAAAGTTAATGCAGCCATGAAAGACCATGCAGGCAAAAACAGACGCTGTCTGCTTATATAGAACAGCCAGACAAAAGCTAGCCATGACACAAAATAGAATATAAAAAGGCAGGGAAAGCTGGCTTTGACCTGTTCCCGGAATCAGCCAGAGGGGCAGATGCCAGGCAACCCAGATGAGACCTGTGATGACCGTAGCAATCGGAAAAGAAAACTTCTTCTCCAAAGCTGGCTGCAGCACTCCCCGCCAGCCCAGCTCTTCATTCCCGCCACCAGCAAAGGTGATAAAGGTCCAGCCCAAAGGAAACATGAGTATGGCATTGAGAGGCGGTAATACAGGATTGGCAATAAAGAGAGTCAAAATCCGAATCAGGCAGAAGACTAGCATATACAGCCACCAGCCCTTAGCATGAGAAAAGATAAAGGACAGCATTTGCTTCGGTTTAGAAATGTTAAGGCTGATAAAGCTCCCTAGAGCTGGGCCAAAAGCCCCTATCAAGATAAAGACAGTTCCCAGAGTTTCTGCGCCATTGGTGATCTGCAGCGCAGATAAAATATAGAGAATCAGCCAGGATCCCCAGCTGATACCAAAGGTCCAAGCTAAGAAAGGCCAAATATGCTTGGGTTCTGGCCCTACATGTGTTTGTGTGTTCATATGATTACTCCTTTTTCTTTGACAGAAGAGCGATTGCCAAGATTTTTAGCCTGCATCTTTCTCAGCTCCTTTCCGATTGCCCTTCCAATACCACCAGCCGACCAGCAGGGCGGTCATGACCAGATTAGCAGCCTGGAAGCTGAGATACCTTCCGCCATTTGTAGCACTGCCGACAATCGTCGCCTGAGCAAAGTTAATGCAGCCGTGAAAGACCATGCAGGCAAAGACAGAGGCCGTCTGCTTGTAGAGAGCCGCCTGACAGAAACAGAGCAAGATACCAAAGGAGAGATAGAAGGGCAAAGAAATCTGACTTTGACTCGTTCCCGGAATCAGCCAGAGGGGCAGATGCCAGGCCACCCAGACCAGAGCCGTGATGACAGTTGCCAGAGGGAAGGAGAATTTTTTCTCCAGAGCCGGCTGCAGGAGGCCCCGCCAGCCCAGCTCTTCGTTCCCGCCTCCAGCAAACGTGACAAAGGTCCAGCCCAGAGGGAACATCAGAACGGCATTGAGCGGCGGTAATACAGGATTGGCGATAAAAAGGGTCAAAACCCGAACCAGACAGAAGGCCAGCATATAAATCCACCAGCCCTTAGCATGAGAAAAGATAAAGTCCAGCATCTTCTTAGGATGAGAAATTTTGAGGCTGATAAAAGTTCCCAAGGCCGGTCCGAAGCCCCCGATGAAATTGAGAGCAAGGCCCAAAGGCTCAGCCCCGCTGGTCAGCTTCAGGGCGGTTAAAATATACTGAAGCAGCCAGGCTCCCCAGGTAATGCCAAAAGTCCAGGCCAGAAAGGGCAGGATATGCCTTGTCTCTGGCTCTACATGTGTTTGTTTGTTCATACGATAACTCCTTATCAAATGTAGAATAGTGAAAAGTCATCCGAAAACTGGACAAAGACATCCTTTACTCTCAGTCTTTCAGATGATTACCTGTTTTGAAACGCAGATTTTTAAAATCCGACCATTCGGTTTGTTTTATTATAAAAAATAAAGACCTGCGCCAAATAGAAAACGTAGTCTTTTAGTCCTTGCCTAAACTAAAAAGCAAAGATGGACTAATTGGTGCTAAAAGATACGTCAGCATCGTCTAGATACTGCCTGCTGCTTTTAGTTTCTAAGTTGTCCTGACTCTGATGCTTAAGACAGGTCATCTCTCTGCTACTTGCTCCTTTCTTGATTTTGCAATCGCCGGATATGCCAGAGATTGGAGGCAAGGCTCAGACCCCCTACTGCCATAATACCCAGTCCTCGCCATGGGCTAAAGACAGAAGTCAGCAAGCCACCAGCAAGGACAGCATAGCCAGCTTTGACTCCCCACTTAGAATAGCGTATGCCATTCTCACCCTGTGTCATCTTTTCCAGCTGCACCTTACGTTTTTCTGCCTGCTGCTGCAAAAACTCTTTCTGAGCTTCCCGCTGCCGATCCATCTCCTGATTCAACTTGAGAATGTGCTCGCTTGTTTTTTCTACTACAGATTTCTTCATTTCTGCTCCTTTCTTTTCAAAAACCGACCAGACGGTTTTTATTTTATAAACTCAGTATAACAGACACAGAAAACTTTGTCCAGTATTTTTTCAAAAAAGATTATTTTTAGTTAATGAAAATCATCAGACAACTTAGAAGCTAGTCACAAGCAACTCTCTCATACTAAAAGTTATATCTAAAAAAGCCCGGTAACGAACCAAGCTTTTATCTTTATTCAAACCCCGTCACTGTCAGTCCTAGCAGTCGGATACCTCGTGGTTGCTCTTCCAAGCTATCGTATATCTCATGCGCAGTTCGCTCGATTTGCTCCTTGTCTCGAGTGGCTAGATTCAAACTTTTCCTTTTAGTCAAGGTGGAGAAATCAGCATAGCGGATTTTCAGAACGATGGTTCGTCCTTTCTTGTCATGCTTAGTCAAGCTATTTTCTACCTTCTGAGCCAGCAGGGTCAGCTCTTTCTTGATATCCTCCTCACTATAGAGCAGTTTGGCATAGGTCCGCTCCTTCCCAATTGACTTACGGATGCGATTGGATTTGACCGGACTATTACTGATGCCACGCGCTTTACGATAAAGATCAAAACCAAAGCGGCCAAACTTATCAATTAAGGTCATTTCTGGTATCTTGAGCAGATCTGCGCCAGTATAAATATCCATTTCATGCAGTTTTTCAACGCTTTTCTTACCAACTCCATGAAATTTGGCAATGTCCATAGGCGCCAGAAAAGTCTCAGCCTCTTCGGGTAGAATAACAGTCAGACCATGAGGCTTCTCATAGTCACTGGCAATCTTGGCCAGAAACTTATTATAAGAAACGCCTGCTGAAGCCGTCAGTTGCAGCTCATTCCAGATATCGTGCTGAATCAGCTTGGCTATTTTGACTGCGGATTTAATCCCAAGCTTGTTTTCCGTTACATCCAGATAAGCCTCGTCGATACTCATTGGCTCAATCAAGTCCGTATAGCGTTTGAAAATTTCTCGGATCTGCAAGCCGACTGCCTGATATTTTTCGTAATTCCCCGATATAAAAATCCCCTGAGGGCAACGCTCATAGGCTTCCTTGGAGCTCATAGCCGAATGAACTCCGAACTTTCTGGCCTCATAATTGCAGGTGGAGACGACACCACGACCACCAGTCAAACGGGGATCGCTGCCGATAATGACCGGATGTCCCTTTAGCTTAGGATTATCCCGCTCTTCCACCGAAGCAAAAAAAGCGTCCATATCAATGTGGATAATCTTCCGAGATGTATCGTTAATCAGTGGAAAAATCAGCATGCCCTCCTCCTTTCTCCTGCCATCAATCTCAGCTTACAGGCTTTCACAAAGTCGGCCCTTTTTGCTCAAATAAATCTGAAACAGTTTTTCATTCTTGTAAAAAGTATTTTAAACGTAAGATTCTTCGCCAGTAATTTTTATATGACATTTTAATTACTTTTATTATAACTTTTTTACCCATTTTTCCAAAATATTTGAAAAGAGTTATGTTTTTCAAATCTATAGTACACATCTGAGACTTTTTACTTTCTGTATTATAAAAGAAAGTCTTTCTTTCTGCCGAAAATGGTTTGTGAAACCGATTACCATATGATATACTTTACTTATAAATGTAACAGTTTATGTTGCTAGAATAAAGAGGAAAATCAAATGGTTGTAAAAACAGTTGTTGAAGCTCAAGATATTTTTGACAAAGCTTGGGAAGGCTTCAAAGGTGAAGACTGGAAAGAGAAAGCAAGTGTTTCTCGCTTCGTTCAAGCTAACTACACACCTTATGATGGAGATGAAAGCTTTTTGGCAGGTCCTACTGAGCGCTCACTCCACATCAAGAAAATCGTAGAAGAAACGAAAGCTCACTACGAAGAAACTCGTTTCCCAATGGACACTCGTCCAGCATCTATCGCTGATATCGATGCTGGTTACATTGACAAGGACAACGAACTGATTTACGGTATCCAAAACGACGAACTCTTCAAATTGAACTTCATGCCAAAAGGCGGTATCCGCATGGCTGAAACTACTTTGAAAGAAAATGGATACGAACCAGATCCTGCTGTTCATGAAATCTTTACTAAATATGTCACTACAGTAAATGACGGTATCTTCCGTGCTTACACTTCTAACATCCGCCGTGCTCGTCACGCCCACACTGTAACTGGTCTTCCAGATGCTTACTCACGTGGACGTATCATCGGGGTTTACGCACGTCTTGCTCTTTATGGAGCTGACTACCTCATGGCTGAAAAAGTTCGCGACTGGAATGGTTTGACTGATATTGACGAAGAAACAATCCGTCTGCGCGAAGAAATCAACCTGCAATACCAAGCACTTGGTGAAGTTGTAAAACTTGGTGACCTTTACGGAGTAGATGTTCGCCGTCCTGCCTTTGACGTTAAAGAAGCTATCCAATGGACTAACATCGCCTTCATGGCTGTCTGCCGTGTCATCAACGGTGCTGCTACTTCTCTCGGACGTGTGCCTATCGTTCTTGACATCTACGCAGAACGTGACTTGGCTCGCGGTACTTACACTGAATCAGAAATCCAAGAATTTGTTGATGATTTCGTTATGAAACTTCGTACAGTGAAGTTTGCTCGTACGAAAGCTTACGACCAACTTTACTCTGGTGACCCAACCTTCATCACTACTTCTATGGCAGGTATGGGTAACGACGGCCGTCACCGTGTTACTAAGATGGACTACCGTTTCCTTAACACACTTGACAACATTGGTAACTCTCCAGAGCCAAACTTGACTGTTCTCTGGACTGACAAACTTCCATACTCATTCCGTCGCTACTGTATGCACATGAGCCACAAGCACTCTTCTATCCAATACGAAGGTGTTACAACTATGGCTAGAGACGGTTACGGTGAAATGAGCTGTATCTCTTGTTGTGTGTCTCCGCTTGATCCTGAAAATGAAGAACAACGCCACAACATCCAATACTTCGGTGCTCGTGTAAACGTTCTGAAAGCCCTTCTGACAGGTCTCAACGGCGGTTACGACGATGTTCATAAAGACTACAAGGTATTTGACATCGAGCCTATCCGTGACGAAGTTCTTGAATTCGAATCAGTTAAAGCAAACTTTGAAAAATCTCTGGACTGGTTGACTGACACTTACGTAGATGCCTTGAACATCATCCACTACATGACTGACAAGTACAACTACGAAGCTGTTCAAATGGCTTTCTTGCCAACTTACCAACGTGCTAACATGGGATTCGGTATCTGTGGATTTGCCAACACTGTTGATACCTTGTCTGCTATCAAGTACGCAACTGTTAAGCCAATCCGCGACGAAAACGGCTATATCTACGACTATGAAACAATCGGAGAATACCCACGTTGGGGGGAAGATGATCCTCGCTCTAACGAATTGGCTGAATGGTTGGTTGAAGCTTACACAACTCGTCTGCGCAGCCACAAACTTTACAAGAACGCTGAAGCAACAGTATCACTCTTGACTATCACATCTAACGTTGCTTACTCTAAACAAACTGGTAACTCACCAGTCCATAAAGGAGTGTACCTCAACGAAGATGGTAGCGTAAACTTGTCTAAATTGGAATTCTTCTCACCAGGTGCTAACCCATCTAACAAGGCAAAAGGTGGCTGGTTGCAAAACTTGAACTCTCTTGCTAGCTTGGACTTCAGTTACGCAGCTGACGGTATTTCACTGACAACTCAAGTATCACCTCGTGCGCTTGGTAAGACTCATGACGAACAAGTAGACAACTTGGTAACAATCCTTGATGGTTACTTTGAAAACGGTGGACAACACGTTAACTTGAACGTTATGGACTTGAAGGATGTTTACGAGAAGATTATGTCTGGCGAAGATGTTATCGTTCGTATCTCAGGTTACTGTGTAAACACTAAGTACTTGACTCCAGAGCAAAAGACTGAATTGACGCAACGTGTCTTCCACGAAGTGCTCTCTATGGACGATGCTTTGAGCTAATAAACGACTAAAGACTTACAAACCATTTGAAAGAAGATTGGAAATCCCCAATCTTCTTTTTTGTATTTCAGACTTCAAGTGACTGCCAACTTGATGATATTTTTCAGAGGCTTTATGGTATAATGGTTCTATTGCTATACTAGGAAAAGGACTGGGGAAATGACAGAGAAAAGTATCAGGGCAGAAACCAAAGATTTCAATCTGGCGGTAGATGTCATCATGCTGGCTGGGACACTGCTGCTGCAGAGCGGATCCGAGACCTATCGGGTAGAAGACACCATGATTCGCATCGCACATTCACAAGGGATCATCGACTGCAATGCCTTAGCAATGCCAGTGGCTATTTTCTTTTCGATTGAAAATACAAATGTTTCACGGATGAAGCGCAATCTCAAGACCAACTACAATATCGAGAAGGTCTGCGATGTCAATCAGGTCTCCCGTCAGTTGGTAACAGGAGAAATCAGCCTTCAAGAGGCTTTTGATGAGCTGAATCGCCTCAAACTTAAGGAACTGCCCTATAATAACAAGCAGCTGATTGCAGCAGCAACGCTCAGTGCTCCCTTCTTCTCCATCATGTTTGGTGGAAATTTCTACGATGCTTTGGGGGCGGCCATTGCTACCTTCTTTGGCTTTGCCTTCTCTTTGTATGTTGACAAATATATCCGTATTCCTTTTGTGACAGCTTTTGCTGGAGCCTTTGTCTTCGGACTGCTGGCTCATATCTGGACACGCTATTCTGGTTTTAATTCCACAGATGATTTGATTATTGCGGGTTCTGTCATGCCTTTTGTGCCCGGCATTGCTCTGACCAACTCTGTGCGTGACATCATGACCAACCATATCAACTCTGGGATGAGCAAGCTCTTTGAATCGCTCCTCATCACTCTTGCTCTCGGTGCAGGTACCTCTGTCGCCCTCATTATTATGAAATAAGCCTATGACAATCTTGACTTTCTTATTGCAAGCAGTTGCCAGCCTACTGGCCATCATTACCTTTTTAATCGTTTTAAATGTTCAGCGCAGTATGCTGATCCCCGGCGGAGTGCTGGGCATGGCTATTTGGCTGCTCTATCTCCTGCTCAAAGGACCGACCAACGTCATCATAGCAACCTTTGTAGCTGCTATCATTGGTTCCTGCGTCAGCCAAATCCTCAGCATCATCTATAAAACGCCCGCTGTTGTTTTTATTTTGGCTATTCTAGCGCCTTTGGTTCCAGGCTACATTTCCTATCGGACGACTGCATTTTTTGTCACTGGTGACTACAGCCAGGCTATGATTCACGCCACTCTGGTGGTCATTCTGGCCTTGGTCATCTCGATTGGCATGGCCAGTGGTACCGTCGTACTCAAGCTCTACCACTACTTAAAAAAACGCCAAAACAAACTCACAGCAAATAAACAGTAGAACCATCTGCTGTTTTTATTTTTAGAAAATACATCTTAAGCCTGATTTAGCTGAGATTAGATGTTTTTGTAAGAGTTTTATTCCTAAGTATGGTAAAATAGTCTTCGGAATATACTAGAATAAAAGGATTTAAAGAGGTCTTATAATGACAATCGGAATCGACAAAATCGGTTTTGCGACCAGTAATTATGTCTTAAAATTAAATGATTTAGCGGCAGCCCGTGGGACTGACCCAGAAAAGCTTAGCAAGGGGCTCTTACTCAAGGAACTAAGCATTGCTCCTTTGACAGAGGATATTGTTACCTTGGGAGCAGCGGCAGCAGAACCCATCCTGACAACAGAGGACAAAGAAAAGATTGATATGGTCGTAGTGGCTACTGAGTCAGGGATTGATCAAAGCAAGGCGGCGGCCGTTTTTGTCCACGGCCTTTTGGGTATCCAACCTTTTGCCCGCAGCTTTGAAATCAAGGAAGCCTGCTATGGAGCGACTGCAGCACTGGACTATGCCAAGCTCCACATCGAAAAACACCCAGACAGCAAAGTTTTGGTGTTAGCTAGCGATATTGCCAAGTATGGCATTCATACACCTGGCGAGCCAACGCAGGGAGCGGGAGCTATTTCTATGCTGATTAGTAGCAATCCTCGTATCCTCGCTTTCAATGATGATAATGTAGCTCAGACACGCGATGTCATGGATTTTTGGCGCCCAAATTACTCGACAACGCCTTATGTCAACGGGATCTATTCAACCCAGCAGTATCTGGATAGCTTAAAGACAACTTGGACGGAGTACC
>CBDFAZ010000073.1:0-10165 GCA_965245685.1 uncultured Streptococcus sp.
CCGAAAAGAGAAAGATTACAATATAGGAAAGCAGCTCTGCTGGACCAACATTGCCCATCAAATAATTAGTCAGCACAATAGTAGGCTGCAAGGCGATAAAGGTCAAAAAGCGCCAGGATTTAAAAGAGATATCATCTAGTTCGTAAATAAGCAGATTAGATAGATAAAAAATATACCAGGTAAAACCTGTATTTAACCAGACTGAACCATAATATATGTAAGCTACCAAGAACCACCAAGAAAAAAACTGGATGAGGCGATGGTTACTTAACAAGACCGCATAGTAAGCCACAACAAAAATAGCTGTCCACAGCAAGACGAAAAGCGGGTATTCCCCGCTAATCACTCCTGCCACTGGAAAGATGATAAAGACCAGCGCAATATGAAACATATAGTGGACATGTTTAATTTTTTCCCACATGGTTTTATTTTACCTCAATTCGCTTTTTGAGTTGCAGCACAAGAATGCTGACCAAAACCGTATAAATCAGAACAATCAAAGCAGCCTTGCCATTAAACTGATGGTGTTCTAGATAAGAAGACACGACCTGCATCAGTTGATAACTTGGTGTCAACTTACCAATTGGCTGGAGCCATTTTGGAAACATAGTCAGAGGAAACCATAGACCGCCCAGAACAGCTAGAGCCATATAGACGATATTCCCCACTACAGACATAAGTTGAGCACTTGGCAAAAGACTGACCAATACCCCCATGGCAATAAAGACCACACTTCCTACTAGAAGGATCATGGCAATAAGAAGCCAGTCCACCATTGGCAGATTAACCCCGCGAACAAAATGCCCAATCGAGAAGACTACGATAATAGAAAGCATAAAAGTCAACAGCGTACTGCAAAGTTTTGATATATAATATTTTACCATAGAAATCGGTGAGTGCTGAATCATTTTTTGCCAGTTATTATTTTTATCAGACTGTAAAGTGCTAGGAATGCTAAAGAAAGCACTAGACATGATACTAAAAAGAGTCATAGAGAAGAGGTAGCCTCGAAGCACATTTTCAGGCGTATCACTTCCAGACATCATTCCTGAGAAAATCAGGTAAAAGACGCTGGGCAGACCAATAGACAAGAGATAATAAGCAGCCTGCCGTTTCATTAAAATCAACTCAATCTTCATGACACTTGCCATATTTTTCATGATTACTCTCCTATTCTTGTGTCGTTTCAAAAATACTATCTAAAAGGGTACGGTTACGTACTTCAATCTCTTCGATTGTACAGCCGTGTTCCTGCAGAACCTGCCAGACCTGGCCAGCATCTCTAGTAGCAAAAGATAAAGCCTTTTGCTTAATTTCTAAATCAGTCACATTATCCAGCTTTTCCAGCACAGACTGATAAGTCAGCGGCAAGGTGAAGTGTTTTTCCTGCTCTTCACTGCGCATGGCATAAGGCGTCGTATCCCGAATCAGCTCACCCTTGTGCAGCACCAAAATCCGATCTGCCGTATGCTCGACTTCTTCGATATAGTGCGAAGAATAAACAATGGTCACTCCCTGCTGCTTGAGCTGATTAACAATTTCCCAGAAATGCTGACGAGTGGAAGTGTCCATAGCTGAAGTCGGTTCGTCCAAGAACAGAATCTTAGGACAGCCAATCAGACTCAGAACAAAAGAGAAGAGACGTTTTTGTCCACCAGACAGCTTGCTGGCCAACTGATTCTTTTGCTTGTCTGTAAATTGCAGCAAGTCATCAATTTCTTGATTGGACAGACTATTTGGATAAATAGCTTGGAAGAAAGTCAAGAGTTCCTTTACCTTCAAATCTTCCACCACTGTATTTTCTTGTGGTAAAATCGCTACCGACTGCTTGAGCTGATTGTCAGTTGGTTTGAGCCCCTGAATTGTTGCCTGACCTGCTGTCAGAAACTTATCGCCCAACAAACAGTCCATAAGAGTCGTTTTCCCTGCTCCATTGGGACCAATCAAGGCTACACAGTCACCTTGGGAGATTTCAAAGGAAATATCCTTTAAAATCTCCTTACCGCGAATGCTTTTAGAAAGCTTCTTTACTTCAATCAGTTCCATTTTGCTCCTCCTTTGATCTGATAACCACATCTGCGTCTGCCCCTTGTTTTTTTGTAATCATCCAAGCCTAGGGCCGGAAGAAGAACAAAGGCCAAATGCTTTTTTAATTCTTACAGCAAACTTTTATCATGTTGTTAACTATATTATAAGACAAAGGGATTTTTCCTACTAGTTGATTTTGTCACCAACTGACATGACAAATGTCACTATTCTGCTTTTAGAGCACAAAGCTAGCAAATATTGGAATAACCTGATTGTATCTCTTCTGCATGAAGACACGAAAAAAGCCGGCCCCCCTCCTTGAGAGGCGCCGACTAGTTGTATGTCTGTTGCAATTTAGATAGAATCTAAACTTAAAGCAGCCTAATCTAAAAAATTTTTCAATAGACTAGCTACTCAATTTGCAAGATGAGAGACATACGCTTTTTTAACTTTAGCTCTGTCCCTCTTCTTTGAGACCATTGAGCTTCAGACTCAGAATGAACATCTCAGGTGTGCTTTCCTTAATATCCTTAAGACCCAAATCTTGGAAGAGAGAATTCTTTCCCATCTCCTCAACATTAGCTTTCTGCAAGTCAATTTCAATTAAAGTTTGCAATTTCTTCTCTGCTGTAACTGAATAATCAATATTAACACCTTCCAGACTCTTAGCTGCTACAAAGTTTGGATCGGACTGGACCCCTTCCCGAATGATAGCCGTCATTTCCTCTGGAGTCAGACTAGCTGAAGCTGCACTAGCGTCTTCTGGCAAGGAAGTAAGCAATTCCATCCGAAGATTCAAGATTTTCTTACCCTGATAGGTAATGGTGTCACGATGGTGAATGCCCTCAATGTCTCCGACTAAGGTCTTAGAGATAACCTCTGTACTTTCAGAAAAAGAACTGGATGATTGACTAGAGTTGGAGCTAGAGCTGGTTTTTGTCCGCCTAGAAGAAGCAGCTGATTCAGAAGAATGTCTAGGACGATGCTTGCTGAAGTTAGGAAACACACAGCCTGTCAAGAGCACCGAAGCAGAAATAACAAGAATGAAAAATTTTTTCATAGTTCACCTTTTTTACTTTTTATTTGTTACAGTATAACATAATACCAGTTTCTTGTCTAAGTATTTTCTATAAAATGACAAAAGGCAACCTTTCGATTGCCTTTTTATGCTATTCAACACTAAAAATATATGGATAAACCGGCTGACTGCCCTGATGAATTTCTACTTCGACATCCTCGAATTGTTCCATCAAATCTTGAGCAAGACTGCTAGCTAACTCTTCGCTGCCATCCTCACCGATATAGATAGAGACTATCTCGCTGTCTTCATTGAGCATCTTGCTGAACGTTTCTTTCAAAGCTGTCAGCATGTCTGGATTAGAAACAACAATCTTACCATCCACCATACCAAGGTTGTCATTCTCATGAATTTCCAAGCCATCAATCGTCGTATCACGAACCGCAGTCGTCACGCTGCCGCTGACTACTTCTGCCAAGGCTGCAGTCATACGCTCTTGGTTTTCCTCGATAGTCTTGCTGCCATCAAAAGCTAGTAGACTGGTCAAACCTTGAGGGATTGTGCGAGTCTCAATAACAGCTGCAGGCTGCTCAATCACTTCTGCTGCTGATTGGGCTGCCATGAAGATGTTTTTATTATTTGGCAAGATAATAATATTACGAGCATTGACTTGCTCCACAGCTTTGATAAAGTCTTCTGTAGATGGGTTCATGGTTTGCCCGCCAGAGATGATGTAGTCAACTCCCTGAGCCTTAAAGATTTCAGCCAAGCCATCACCAGCCACTACAGCGATAATCGCAAACTCTTTCTCTTGAGCCGGTTTAGCTGAGCGCTCTTCTTTTTCAACCTGCGCTTCGTGCTGGTTGCGCATATTGTCAACCTTAACCTTGACCAAACTACCATACTTGAGACCTTCCTGCATAACCAGTCCTGGATCTTCAGTATGAACATGGACTTTGACGATTTCATCATCGTTGACTACCAACAGGGAATCCCCCAAATCGTTGAGGTAGTTACGGAACTCATCATAATCAAAGTCTTTTACATAGGTTGGTCCTGTCTTAAGGGCCACCATGATTTCAGTACAATAGCCGAAAGTGATGTCTTCTGTCGCAACATGGCCAGCTACAGACTTATGATGCTCAGCATTAATCATCTCAGACATGGTCGCAGGTGTCGCCACGAAGTCCTCGGAAGCAATATATTCGCCTGTAAGAGCAGACAGGAAGCCTTCGTAGATAAAGACCAACCCTTGACCGCCAGAGTCCACAACACCAACTTCTTTCAGAACCGGCAGCATATCCGGTGTCTTAGCCAGAGCAGCCTTGGCTCCTTCAAGAGCCGCTTTCATAACTTCTACAGCATCATTAGTGACTTCAGCTTTCTTCTTAGCTCCGATAGCCGCACCGCGGGAAACAGTCAAAATCGTTCCCTCAACTGGCTTCATAACTGCCTTGTAAGCCACTTCTACACCAGACTGAAAGGCCAGAGCTAGGTCTTCACCAGTCAGCTCTTCATGCTCCTTCACACTTTGAGAAAAACCGCGGAAAAGCTGGGAAGTGATAACTCCTGAGTTACCACGCGCGCCCATCAAAAGGCCTTTCGCAAAGATACCTGCCGCTTCGCCAACTGTTGAAGCAGACTTATCTGACACTTCCTTAGCACCATTTTCAATAGTCATACCCATGTTGGTACCTGTATCGCCATCTGGAACTGGGAAGACATTCAAAGAGTTTACATATTCAGCCTGTTTATTTAAGCGAGTTGATGCTGCCTGCACCATTTCTTGGAATAAACTAGTAGTAATATTTGCCACGATTATTCTCCTACGACTTTAATATTTTGGATATAAACATTCACTGCATGGGCAGTAATTCCGAGCTTGTTTTCCAAACTGAATTTAACACGCTCTTGGATGTTTTTGGAAACTTCGCTGATTTTGACTCCATAGCTTAACACAGTGTAGACATCAACTGCGATATCACCTTCATCAGTCGCCTTCACAACCACGCCCTTAGCATAGTTTTCTTTTCCTAAAAGGGCTTGAAAATTATCCTTGATTGCATTTTTGCTGGCCATGCCAACTACACCAAAAATTTCAGTCGCTGCACCACCGACGATTGTCGCAATTACATCATCAGTCAGCTCAATTTGACCATCTTTTGTATTAATTTTCACAGTCATAATTTGTACCTCAAAAGTATTTTATAGTTTATTCTACCATATTTTATACAGGGTGTAAAAGAGGAAGGGTCTAAATCAACTGTCTAGGCGGAAATTTACAAGCAAAAAAGGACGGAAAATTTCCATCCTTTTAAATAAAAATTAAACGCGTTCAACTTTACCTGATTTAAGGGCACGAGCTGAAGCCCAAACTTTTTTAGGTTTACCGTCAATCAAAACAGTAACTTTTTGAAGATTTGGTTTAACAGCGCGTTTTGTTTGGTTCATCGCGTGAGAGCGGTTGTTTCCTGATACAGTCTTACGACCAGTAAAGTAACATACTTTAGCCATTGATACTTATCCTCCTGATTAGTTTAAGGTGTTTTACCACATACTTATAAAGTCTACCATACTTTACCGAGTTTGGCAAGAGCTAGTTCCCAAGTTTTGCAAATAATCACCTTTTTAAAACAAGAAATAATTAGATATAAATCACTTTCAAATGACCGAAAGCCACGCTGCCTTCTAAATAGAGCGTTTTTTCTTTTTCACTGGTATCGCGAACTTGAGAAACACCGCCAAAAGCACAAGCAACCTTGCTGACAACCTGCCAAGAGCTTGGAACAAAGAGAGTGGCATTACCAAAAGCAACTTCCACTTTAAAAGTCGCTGAATCCCCAGCTATCTTAGCGTTGTCAAAGTAAACCTTGGCACTACCAAAAGAGCAAGTCAGCTCATCATAGCTAAAATTGTCCTTATTGACATAACGGGTGCCTGAGCCAAAGACAATGCCTTCGCCACCAATTTCTTCGCCAGAAAAATGTTTAGAAAAATGCCTTAATTTCCATTTTTTGCTAGGTTTGACCAAGAAATTGACACCGATACAGGCTAGAATACCAGCAAAACTAACTGCGCTTGCTGAGATATTGGGCAAGAGGTCGTAAGTGCTATTAGCAATGATAAAAGCGATAATGGCAAAGATAAAACCTAGCGGAATGTTGCCAGAATAGAAGCTCTCCGCTGAAAAATAGACAAAGCCCATAATGACCAACAAAGGCCAAACATTGATGTGAATAACGGGAATCCCGAAATTCCCCTGCAAAAGTACCCAAGCTGCTAGAAGTAAGCAAGCCAGTCCTAATATTGTTTTTCTCATGATGTTACCTCGTTTCGTTTAACTTTTCTTTTAAAATTTGATAATAGTGCCTAGACACATACACTTCCTTATGGGTATCGTAGAAACGGACGCTGCTACTGCCCGAAAAGGATTTTTCCAGCGAGTAAATCGCCTTACTATTGATAATGCTGGATTTGGATATGCGACAAAAATAATAGGGCAGGCGGTCTTCCAACTCATAGAGCTTGTGCTTGACTTCATAAGCATCCTCACGCGTATGAGCAAAAATCTTGCTACCGTCAGTCTCGAAAAAGAGAATATTGTCAATATCCAGAAAATATTCGCTAGCTCCCTTATAAAAAATAATGGGCGGTGCCGTTGCTTGCTCCAGAGCTTGCTGAATTTGCTCGAGCTGAGCATCAAATCGAGCAGCCCTGATGACAATCTCTACTTCCGCTAAATCCGAATCCAGTTCTACTCGAATTTTCATTGCTACCTCCTTTACTTTCTACGTTTATTATATCAGTTTCAAAATGAGAAACAAGGCTTTTTCAGTAAGTGGTAGATTTTGGGCGGTAAGTGGTTTGCTGCTAACATTGACAAGAATCAAACATCAAAAAACCGGGTCTCGTCCCGGTTTTTTCACAATATAAGGAAAAGGAATTAGTTTTTCTTGTTTTTAGAGGCTTTTGATGACGGAGTGGAAGTCTTAGATACAGATTGTTTAGAGTCAGTTTTAGACTTACCAAAATTTCTGATTTTATCTATTGGAGTCGTTAGGGCTTTCCCAGCTTTTTTCGCTCCTCCTGCAGCTCCTTTAAAGTCACCTATATAATCTGTAGTAGTTCTATAAATATCTTTCATCATATTAGCACTCTTAACTGCGTCCCTTTCTTCCCATGCTTTACCAAATTCTGTCATGTATGCTTTGAAAGAATTCCATCGATTAGACATTCGTTCTAACGCTTCATTTTCAACCATCTTGGCTTCTGGACTATAAGGAATGCCTTGTGAGTAGTTAAATCCTGTGCTTAGCAATAGAGCAGCATCTTGAACTTCTTGCTTATCTGCAACTTTGGTAATAGCTCTTGCAGACTTAGTGACTTGATCTATTGCTTTCTTCCCTCTTGAAGACGCAAATGTTCCTATCGCATAGCCAGCATTTTTAAGCATTTTCATGTTTTCACTGTCTGTTGATTTCTTTTTGGTTGAATTTTCAATAAAAGTGTCTAAGTCTTTTTTCTTACCTTCTACATATTTATTAAACTTCTCTGGATATAAACTAAATCCGCCAACAGCAGTCGTCTCTTTGGCCGCCTTCTTTGCCTCTTTTTCTGACGCTGGGGTTTTAAAGAAGTCTCTTTTAATACCATTTGTCAGTGGATCAAAATAGTCCCCAATTTGCTTCTCGATTTCGTTAGATATTTTACTCAGTTTTTTAGTATCCCTATCTTGAAACGCTTTATAAACTTCTTGTTTTAGTTTATGATAACCTGGACTAGGCTCTGTCTTTTTCTCCTTCTCCGCCATAATAGCAGCCATATCCCTCATATCAACAGCAGTAGGGGGCAAGCCATTTGCAGCATTTAAACCAATACTAAGCATTCTTGAAGTAGAGCCAACTCCTGGTTTGTCTGCAAATTTATTAACATTATTTACTACAGCAGTTGCCCCATCTAATGCGAGATTTCCACCTACCACACCTAAATATGCTAACTCATTAGAAGAGGCTCGAATCGCTGCAAGTCTAGAGGATGAGCTAGCTGCCATGTTATCTATCGCAGCTCCAACATAACCTAAGTCTTTGAAACGTCTATCATCTTTGACTTCAAAATCATTTGTCAAATGCTGTTTAGCAGATTTATTCATAGCATTTCTGTAATTATTTATATCCCTGTTAAACTCGTATTGAAATCTTTCAGATAACGCTTTGGGATCCGAGGTCATTCTGTGGTAAGTAGCACCCGGCCCTGCAAACATCGCACCTGCATGGTAGTAGTCTTCTGGTGTTCGACTAAAAGTTTGAGATAAGCCTAAGTCAACCGTCGTTGGAAGAGTTTGGTTAGTGAGGACGTCCTCTGTAGCCAAAGGATTGTTAAAAAGGGTTGAAGTAGGCTTACTTTCGCTAATCCGTTGCCAATCTCCGTCTAAAAATGAACCTGGCAATTGATTTTTTCCTGTTGCTGTCAGAGAGGATGCATAGTCTAAAGCAAAGCCTGGGAGTCCTTCCTTGCTCGTGGTTGTCTGCTTGAGCCCTGCCCAATCAGCCAAAGCCTCTGACATCGTTGGGGTGTTAACAGTTTTTGATTTCTCAGAGATATCAATCTGCTTCCAATCACCCTCGACTGGATTAAAGCCAGACCATTGATTTACTGGTGACGTGCTAACAAAGTCCTCTGTAGGTTTTGTTGCAGAAAGAGTATATTCACCCTCCAACGGAGAGAGACTTGCTGTTCTTGACGCAACATCCTGAACACTGGCCCAATCACCAAGTGTCAAATCACTTAGAGACTTACTTTTGTTGGAAATCTGGCTTCCAAGCGCATCGGTTACACGAGTCCAGTCTCCTGTTGTAAAATCATCTGTTGCCGTGGTAGCTGACGAAGCCGAATTGTTGAAAGAATCATTGATTCTAGACCAATTATCTGCCTCCAAATCACTATAAGCAGCACTTGTTGACGCTTTATTGTCAGTAAAATCTGATACATGCGACCAGTCACCTGCTGTAAAGTCGTTCAGACCTAAGCCGCTTGTTGAAAAGTTATCGCTTGATGAATCAGATACTTTTGACCAACCGCCTGAAGTAAAGTCACTCACTGTCTTGCTGGTTGACGAAGCATTATCAGCCAAGGTATCAGATGTTCGAGACCAATTACCTGTATCAAAATCACTAAAAGAGTCGGAAATCTCGGAAGATTTCTTAGCGGCTGAGTCGTTGGTGCTCGTCCAATTTCCTGCGCTCAAATCTGCAGAACTTGTATTGCTGTCAGAAATGCTAGACCAGCTTCCAGAACTATAATTGTTGCCCGATGAAATAGCATCACCAAAGCTAGAAAAGTCGCTGTTATCCTTAGACGAACTGGCATCTCCAATACTGGACCAGCTTCCAGATCCATTCGACAAGTCGCTGTCGCCAATACTGGACCAATTCCCAGAACTATCTGACGAGCCAAAGCTACTATCTGAAGTAGAGGTTCCAAGACTATCATTATCTGAAGTAGAATAGCCACCGAAGCTGGTAGAATCTGAAGAGCTAAAACTTCCAGAATCTGAGAAACCTAGACTATCACTATTTGAAGTAGAGGAGCCATAACTACCAGAATCCGAGGAGCTTGAACCAAAACCACCGGAATCTGAGGTACCGGAACCAAAACTGCCGGAGTCTAAAGAACTGGCGCCAAAGCTACCGGAGTCTAAAGAACTGGAACCAAAACTGCCGGAGTCTAAAGAACTGGAACTAAAGCTTCCAGAGTCTGAAGAGCTTGAACCGAAACTATCGGAATCCGAGGAACCTGAACCGAAACTGTCGGAATCCGAGGTACTGGAGCCAAAACCGCCAGAGTCCGAGGAACTTGAACCGAAACCACCAGAGTCCGAAGAACTTGAACCAAAACCGCCAGAGTCCGAGGAGCTTGAACCGAAACTGTCGGAATCCGAAGAACTGGAGCCAAAGCTACCGGAGTCCGAAGAACCTGAACCGAATCCGCCAGAGTCCGAGGAGCTTGAACCAAAACCACCGGAGTCCGAGGTACTGGAGCCAAAACCGCCGGAATCTGAGGAATCTGAACCGAATCCGCCAGAGTCCGAGGAGCTTGAACCAAAACCACCGGAGTCCGAGG
>CBDFAZ010000074.1:0-10149 GCA_965245685.1 uncultured Streptococcus sp.
GGGCGAGTACATGGTCATGGCAAGCCAGCTCATGCTGATTAAGAGCCGCAAGCTTCTGCCTAAGGTGGCGGATAATGCTGAGTTGGAAGATGATTTGGAGCAAGACCTCTTGAGCCAGATTGAGGAATACCGCAGGTACAAGCTCTTGGGTGAGAAAATGTCGCTCCAGCATGATGACCGGGCTCTTTATTACTCTAAGCCCAAGCTGGAGCTGGTTTGTGAAGACGCTGAGCTCCTGCATGACAAGTCAACGATAGATCTTTTTTTGGCTTTTTCCAAGGTTATTGCCAAGAAGCAAGAGGAATTTTCTAAGAGTCATACAACCATTGTGCGAGACGAGTACAAGATTGAGGACATGATGGATGTGGTGCGTCAGCGCTGTGCAGGTAAGAGCCGTTTGGCTTTGCAGGAAATTTTCGCAGAGACCAAGGACATGAATGAAGTTATTACTCTCTTTCTGGCGACTTTGGAATTGGTCAAGGTGCAGGAAGTGCAAGTCATTCAGGAAGAAAATTTTGGAAATATTTATTTAGTAGGAAGAGGAAATGAGTAAGTTAGCAGAGATTGAAGCCCTGCTTTTTGTGGCGGGAGAAGATGGACTCAAGGTTCATCAATTGGCAGAAATCCTTTCTTTGCCGCCGACCGGGGTTATTCAGAGTTTGGAGAAGTTGGCTGAGCAATATGAAGCCAATCCGGACTCTAGCCTGACCCTGCTGGAAACCTCAAAGACATACAAGCTGGTCACAAAGCCAGAGTTTGCTGAGATTCTGCGGGCCTATTCGCGGGCACCAATCAATCAAAGTCTTTCGCGGGCAGCACTGGAGACCTTGTCTATCATCGCCTATAAGCAGCCGATTACAAGAGTAGAAGTAGATGACATCCGCGGGGTTAATTCCAGCGGTGCTTTGGCCAAGCTCTTGGCTTTTGAACTGGTTCGAGAGGATGGGAAAAAGGAAGTCATTGGCCGGCCAAATCTCTATGTGACAACGGATTATTTCTTAGACTATATGGGGATCAATCACCTAGATGAGCTGCCGATTGTCGAAGAAACAGAGCTAGTTGCTGAAGAAAGCCAGCTCTTTATTGAAAGGACAGATATCGATGAGAATCAATAAATACATCGCTCATGCTGGGATAGCCAGCCGCCGTAAGGCAGAAGAGCTAATCAGGCAGGGGAAGGTCAGTATAAACGGCCAAGTGGTACGTGAGCTGGCGACGAACGTCAAGTCTGGCGACCGTGTGGAAGTAGAAGGCCGGCCTATCTACAACGAAGAGAAGGTTTATTACCTCCTCAATAAGCCGCGCGGGGTCATTTCCTCTGTCAGTGATGACAAGGGTCGTAAGACGGTCGTGGAGCTCTTGCCTCAGGTCAAGGAGCGGATTTATCCGGTCGGTCGTTTGGACTGGGATACTTCTGGTATCCTCATTCTGACCAATGACGGAGATTTTACCGACGAGATGATTCATCCCCGCAATGAGATTGACAAGGTCTACGTGGCGCGTGTCAAAGGATTTGCCACTAAAGAAGTTCTTCGTCCTCTGACTCGCGGTATTGAGATTGAGGGGCGCAAAACTAAGCCAGCAGTTTATGAGATTATCAAAGTTGATCCGGCGAAAAATCGCTCGGTCGTTCAGCTGACCATCCACGAAGGCCGTAACCATCAGGTCAAGAAGATGTTCCAGGCGGTCGGATTGCAAGTAGATAAGCTGTCACGGACTCGATTTGGTCATTTGGACTTAACTGGCCTCAAGCCTGGTGAGTATCGTAAGCTCAATAAAAAAGAAGTCAGCCAGCTGCATACACTGGCTGTAACCAAGACCAAGAAATGATAAAGAAACTGCTTATTGCTCCTGTCCGCTTTTATCAACGCTTCATATCGTCTGCTTTCCCTCCGTCTTGCCGCTTTAGGCCCACCTGCTCTAACTATATGATAGAGGCTATCCAGAAGCATGGTGCCAAAGGTGTCCTAATGGGCGTGGCGCGTATTCTCCGCTGTCATCCCTGGTCTCAGCCAGGAGAGGATTCTGTACCAGACCATTTTAGCCTGAGAAGAAATAATTCAAGAAAAAAGTCACACTAGATAAGTATCTAGTGTGACTTTTATATATATCGATATTCTCCGAATATTTCTTATCTTCTAGACCAAGTCTTAGGCAGGAAGAGCAGGAGAATCGGGTAGATTTCCAAGCGACCGCCAATCATAGCAAAGGCTAGCAGCAGTTTGGAAAAAGGACTAAAGATAGAAAAATTATCTGTCGTCCCAATCATAGGACCGATATTATTGAAGCAGGATAGAACACCACTGACAACTGTCATGAGATTGTTATTATCCAGGCTGACGATGAAAATCAGCGCCAGCACGATCAAAACATAGGTTGCTAAATATTTGAGGACCTTGTGCTGGGTATCCTTATCTAAGACAGCATCATTAACATGCATGGTTAGGACCCGATTGGGTGATAGGGTAGAGAGGATTTGATTTTTGGCAATGCGGGAAATAATAATCCCCCGAATAACCTTGAATCCCCCAGCGGTTGATCCAGCCGAACCCCCGATACACATGAGTAGGAGCAGGATGACCTGAGAAAAGAGTGGCCACTTGACCGTATCACCATCGCCAAATGCAGTTGTTGTGATAACATTAGAGACCTGGAAGAAGGAAATCTCCACGCTCTTGGCAAAGCCTTGATAGAGGTGGAAGACATTAAAGGCAATCAAGGCAGTGGAAAGAAAGACAATCCAGAGATAGCCCCTAAGTTCCTCATCGCCAAAGCAGGCCTTAAACTTGCGAATCAGCAAGTAATAGTAGAGATTAAAGTTGACCCCGAAAGCCAAGACCCCAAAGCTGACCAGGTAAGTAATCAGTGAGCTGTTGTAGTGGGCAATACCGTCATTGTATACGGTGAATCCTCCTGTACCAGCAGTTCCCATGGCAATGACGAGGCTATCAAAGAGCGGCATACCCGCTAGGAAATAAAGCAGCGCAAAGATAGCAAAGAGAGCCAGATAGATGATGTAAAGAATCTGAGCAGTATGCTTAAGCTTGGAAACGACCTTGCCAAAGACTGGTCCCGGAACTTCTGCTTTCATGACCTCCAAGTGACCATTTTTAGCATTGTCCATAATAGCTAGGGCAAAGACCAGCACTCCCATTCCTCCAATCAAGTGGGTAAAACTGCGCCAGAAGAGCAGCGAATGAGAGAGAACGCCGACATCGTTGAGGATAGTCGCTCCCGTGGTGGTGAAGCCAGAGCTGATCTCAAAGAAAGCATCAATAAGGTCTGGAATCTGCTTGGAAAAAACAAAGGGCAGGGCTCCGAAGAAGGACCAGAGAATCCAACAAAGGGCTACAATCAGGACACCTTCCTTGGCGTAGATATGCAGATCCTTGGGCTTGAAATAAGAGCCTATGCCACCTAAAACGAGCAGGATGGCCATGGTTGCCCCGATAGAGAGAAAGACCTTTAAAGGTTCACCGTAGATTAGAGCGACTATAATGGGTACAATCAGCAGAGCCGCCTCAATCAGCAGTAATTTTGCCAGCAGGTAGCGAATCATAGATCTATTCATGGGGCCTACCTCGCTAACAGATCGTAAATCTGCGTGATATTTTGCAGCAGAGTGGTAACGATAATCTTATCTCCAACTTGCAGATTGTCATCGCCTGTAGGGAAGATAGCTTTACCTTGGCGGATAATGGCCGCAATCAGTACATCTTTCTTCAGATGAAGCTGAGATAGAGGAATACCAGTCATCTTGTTTTCTTCCTTGATTTGGAACTGCAGAGTCTCGATTTGGCCGTTGGCTACATGGTGCAGAGCTTCTAGGTTAGAGAACTGAGCATTGTAGCGGCCGCGGATAAAGTGCATAACCGTATCAACAGCAATACCTTTAGGTGTCACGATGCTGGCAAAGTCTTGGTTATCAATGATTTCCAACAAACTAGTCCGGTTGACCTTGGTGATGTTTTTCTGCACACCCAGATTATTAAGGAACATAGAAGTAATGATATTTTCTTCGTCTACACCAGTCAGGGTAGCGATGGCATCAAAGTTATTGGCGCGTTCCTCCAGTAGGATATCCTTGGCAGTACCATCTCCATGAACGACATATAGATCAGGAAATTCCTGACTGAAAAAGTTTGCCCGTTCATGGTTAGATTCAATGATTTTGAGCTCAATTTTACTGTTTTTGAGAATATTGAGCAGGTAATAAGCGATCTTGCCAGCCCCGATAATCATCAGGCTCTTAACCACTCTAGGGCGTACCATATTGTGGAATTGAACGATGTCTAGGCGATTACCTGTTACATAGATCTTGTCCCCGGCCTCCAAAGTGAAGTCGCCGTCAGGAATTTCCAAGTGCCCTTTTCTCTCAATAGCACAGACAATGATATTTCCAAATTTCTTACGGAACTGGGAAATATTCATTTGACAGAGATTGCTGTCTTCCTTAAGTTTGAACTCCATCAGTGCCACCCGACCATTGGCAAAGTGCTCTACTGACAGGGCGTTAGGAAAGTCAATGATATTAGCGATGTAGCGAGCAGTTAGGAGCTCAGGATTGACCACCAGCGAGAAGCCTAGGATGTTCTTCTCCTTAAAGTAAGGGTTTGAATATTCAGGATTACGCACCCGAACGACGGTTTCCTTAGCCCCCATCCGTTTGGCCAGAACAGCTGAAACCATGTTGACCTCATCATGCTCGGTCATAGAGATAAAGATGTCGCAGTGACTAACATCCGCCTGCTCTAAGATTTTGAAGTTGGCTCCATTGCCAGCAATACCAATAATGTCATAGCGCTTGGTAATCTGGTTGAGAACAGCCTCATCCTGCTCAATTAGGATAACATCATGTTTTTCTGCCACTAAGGAGCGACAGAGAGCCGTTCCGACCTTCCCGCCGCCGACAACAATAATTTTCATAAGTTTAGATTCCTCCAAAGTATGTATCTATCATACTCTTTTTTCATTTAAATTTCATCTATAAAATACAGAATAGTCTAGTTATTTCCAGAATTTCGGATATTTTTTCACTAAAATGATATCTTCCTATGAAAATTTTAAAAAAACTAGAATTTTTTGAGCCGTTTTTATTGACTTGTAGGCTGAAAGTGTTATACTAAATGAGTACCTTCATTGGTTTACCTCAAACCTGTTGTGATGTAAGTTAATGAAGCTTTAACCACGCTGTTTGCTGAGCTTGACTCCGGGCAGTGTGGCTATTTTTTTATCTAAAGAAAATACTAGGAAAATATTCTTATTATGAAAAATCATATCGTTCTTTTTGAGCCTCAGATTCCGCAGAATACCGGCAATATTGCCCGTACTTGCGCCGCGACTAATTCGCCGCTTCACATCATCAAGCCCATGGGCTTTCCCATTGATGACCGCAAGATGAAGCGGGCGGGGCTGGACTATTGGGATAAGCTGGACATCACCTACTATGATAGTTTAGAAGATTTTATGGAGCAGATGGACGGCCGACTTTATCTGATTTCTAAGTTTGCAGAGAAGGTCTATTCTGAGGAGAATTTTGCAGCAGAAAGCTCGCACTATTTTATGTTTGGTCGTGAGGACAAGGGACTACCAGAGGAATTTATGCGTTGCCATCCAGAGAAGGCCCTGCGTATTCCCATGAATGACCAGCATGTCCGCAGCCTCAATGTTTCAAATACAGTCTGCATGATTGTCTATGAAGCCCTGCGTCAGCAGAATTTTGCTGGCTTAGATTTGGTACATGAGTATGAAGCTGACAAGCTGAAGTAGCGGAATGAATGTATCTAAGCAGTAAATTTTCCTAATAGATAGAATACTCTTGTTGAAACATTATTAATTACATCAATCAAATTGCTTGCTCTAGCAGGCTTTTTTTGTTATGATAATGATGTCTTCAGGGCAGGGTGAGATTCCCGACCGGCGGTAATTTTTGGCTGGAAAATGTTTTTTTCTCAATGCTAAATCAAGTCCGCGAGCGCAAGCTGATGTGGTGAGATTCCACAACCGACAGTATAGTCTGGATGGGAGAAGACGAGAGGCAGTGAAGCATTCTTGCCGTTTAATCTTTATTTAAGGGCTGAGCCTTATACTAAATAATCATTAGCTGACAAGCTTTTTTCAGTGGCCTTTCCGGCTTCTCTAATTTTTATAAATTGGAGGAACCTGTGATGACAAATACTCGTAAGTTGGCGATTGTAGCAGTTTTATCTGCACTATCATTTCTACTCATGCTTTATGAGATTCCCTTGATAACCGAATTTCTAAAGTTGGATTTTTCAATTATTCCGATTTTACTGGCTTTGGTGGTCTTGGATTTAAAAAGCTCTCTGGCAGTGCTCTTTATTCGCTCTGTCTTAAAGCTGGCTTTGAATAATCATGGCGTAGACACTCTTATCGGTCTCCCCATGAATATGCTGGCGGTAGCTGTCTTTGTCTGTGCTTTTTCCCTCTTATGGAAAAAAAGAAAGAGCTTATCTAGCTATGTGAAGGCTTCCTTGGCAGCAACGCTTGGTCTTACGATCACTATGATTGTTCTAAATTTTATCTACGCAGTGCCTCTCTATGCGAGGTTTGCTGGTTTTGATATCAATAAAGTATTTGGTCTTTCCAAGTATCTGCTGACCATGATTGTCCCCTTTAACCTATTAGAAGGAGTAATCTGGGCTCACGTCTTTTGGCTAATTTACACGCTCTTGCAGCCCGTCCTAAAACGCTATGAAAAATAAACAATCTTATCTAACAAAGGGCTCTTTTGCCCTTTTACTTTTCGTCATATTAGGCTATATGGTCAAATTTTATCCTGACCAGCTGACCCACTTTGACACCCCGATTCAGACCTGGCTGCGGGGAGATTTGCCTGCAGCTGTGACGACATTTTTCAAACTAGTGACCAGTGCGATTGATCCGATGGGGATTATCATCTGGGTTTCAGCTCTTGTCCTGTTTTTCCTGTATAAAAAATGGAAGCTAGAAGCTGCCTTGCTAGCTGGAAATTTGGTCTTGCATGGGATTTTGATTAAGCTGATTAAACTCGTTTACCACAGAAGTCGCCCTAGTATCCTGCATTTGGTCGAAGAGGGCGGTTACTCTTTCCCGAGTGGACATTCCATGGCGACAGCCCTTGTTGTAGGAAGCTTGATTATTATCGTCCAGCAACGGATTCAAAACCAAAAAATAAAGCGCTTGGTACAAGGCCTGCTCCTGGTCTATATCTTCACTGTTATGGCCTCCAGAGTATATCTGGGCGTGCACTATCCGACAGATGTTATCGGAGGAGCCTTGATGGGCTTTTCCATTCTCAATATCGAATTTCCCTTTTATGATAAGCTGCGTTTTCAGTGGCGTTTCAAGGGAAAGCAGAAATAAATATAGATGAGAAAGGTTGGTTTTGCTGGCCTTTTTGTCTTGACAAAGAAAATCTCTTTCTTTAAGATAGGAGCAAACAAGATTTGGAGGTCAGAATGTCCAATTTGAATCAAGAAATCATACAGTCAGTTTTAGCTCTTGTTGATAGTATTCCCTCTGGGAGCGTGGCGACTTATGGCCAGATTGCCCGTTTGATTGGGCGGCCTAAAAACGCCCGCTTGGTTGGAAAGATTCTCAGTCAGTCGGAACTTTATGGCGGTATACATCCTTGCCATCGGGTAGTCAATGCAGCAGGGCGCCTCACACCTGGCTGGGAAGACCAGAGACACTTGCTCTGGGCGGAGGGAGTGGACTTGAAGGCTAATGGCTGTGTGGACCTCAAGCGTTATCAGTGGGAGCGATGATTTCCTTCTTTCCTTGTGAAAGAGGGAATGTTTGTTTCTATACACTTTTTTGTGGTAGAATGAAAGGTATGAAATCTTACAATTCTTTGAATGATTATTATCGAAAACTTTTTGGAGAGAAGACTTTTAAGGTGCCTATTGATGCGGGCTTTGACTGTCCCAATCGGGATGGTACGGTAGCGCATGGAGGCTGTACTTTCTGTACCGTTTCAGGCTCAGGTGATGCCATTGTGGCGCCGGATGCGCCCATTCGCGAGCAGTTCTATAAGGAAATTGACTTTATGCACCGCAAGTGGCCTGATGTTCGCAAGTATCTGGTCTATTTCCAGAACTTTACCAATACGCATGAGAAGCTTGAAGTAATCCGTGATCGCTATGAGCAAGCTATTAACGAGCCAGGTGTCGTTGGACTCAATATCGGGACTCGACCGGACTGTTTGCCTGATGAGACCATCGCCTACTTGGCTGACCTGTCTGAGCGTATGCATGTGACTGTGGAACTGGGCCTTCAGACTACCTATGAGGAGACCTCGGACCTCATCAATCGTGCCCATTCTTATGAGCTCTATGTGGAGACGGTCCAGCGAGTCCGAAAGCTGGCTCCCAAGGCGGAGATTGTCTCTCACTTGATTAACGGCCTGCCGGGTGAAACCCATGAGATGATGCTAGAGAATGTCCGCCGCTGTGTGACGGATAATGACATTCAGGGGATTAAGCTCCACTTGCTTCACTTGATGACTAATACCCGTATGCAGCGGGATTACCATGAAGGGCGACTACAGCTGCTCAGTCAGAAGGAATATATCTCCATCGTCTGCGACCAACTGGAGATTATCCCCGAGCATATCGTCATCCACCGCATCACAGGGGATGCCCCGCGAGATATGTTGATTGGCCCTATGTGGAGCCTCAATAAATGGGAAGTTCTCAATGCCATCGAGGCAGAAATGCGTCGTCGTGGCAGCAAGCAAGGCTGTAAAGCAAAGGAGCAGAGATTCGTATGTTAAGACCCTTACAGATGGCCCATGCCTTTTTGGCAGAGGTCGTGACCAAGGAAGATGTTGCTGTGGATGCTACTATGGGCAACGGACATGACACCCTCTTTCTAGCTAAGTTGGCCAAGAAAGTCTATGCTTTTGACATTCAGGAGCAGGCTGTGGAAAAAACCCGCCAGCGCTTGTCAGAAGCTGGCTTGTACAATGCCCAGCTAATCTTGGCTGGGCACGAGACCTTGGACCAATACACAGACCATTTCAAGGCTGCAATTTTTAATCTGGGCTACCTGCCTTCGGCAGACAAGTCTGTCATTACCCGACCCTCTACGACGCTGGAAGCTTTGGAAAAGGTCTGTCAAGGCTTAGAAAAAGGCGGCCGTGCAACTATCATGATTTACTACGGGCATGAAGGTGGCGAAGTTGAAAAAGATGTGGTGCTTGACTATGTTAGTCAGTTGCCCCAGCAGGACTTCACCGTTGCCCTCTACAAGACCATCAATCAGATTAACAATCCGCCTTTCTTGGTCATGATTGAGAAATTAAGAGAAGAAACTTGATATACAATAAGGATACAGAGAGAAAAGCCAGATAATAGGAGCTTTCAGTACTGTATCCTTATTTTTAAATCGTGAAAATCAAATAATTAGGTCTAAAAGAACAGAATTAAGGTTTGTGTAAATGTAAAGTCTTATATTTTCTTACAAAGAAGATATAAGACTTTTGACATTTTTCAGTTTATATGATAAGCTATGACTGTAAAATAAAAAAACGTCACAGAGTTTTTAGGAGGAAGTTATGGCTACTGCTTTTACTGCTGAAGAGAAAGAAGTAATTAGAAAGAAATTACATAAAGTTGCAAAGGAATGCCTTCAAAGATATGGGGTTAAGAAAACCACAGTTGACCAGATGGCAGTAATGGTAGATATTTCCAAAGGTTCTTTTTATAATTTTTATTCCTCAAAAGAAATGTTATTTTTTGCGGTCTTAGAAGAATATCAAATAGGTGTTATGGATCGCCTGACAGAACAATTAGATATGGAAGCCAAGATAGATACAAATCGTCTGGTACAGTTACTTTATGATTTTTATCAAGATTTTCGCTATTCATTTATGTATACCATATTCAAAAATCATGAAATGGAATTACTCGTAAGAAAATTGCCAAAAGAGGCGATAACAAATCATCATCTGATAGATGATAGGATGGTTAAAAAAATTGTATCCCGAATCAACATTAGAGAAAATGTATCGGTAGAAATCGTCTCTGCTTTATTTAGAACGATTGCTATGACTATATTACACATCGAGGAAATCGGTGAAGAACAATTTGATACCATATTGAAGTTAGTCATACAAGGAGTTGTGGAACAAATTACTAAGGAGGA
>CBDFAZ010000075.1:0-9808 GCA_965245685.1 uncultured Streptococcus sp.
AAAAAGCTGATAAAGTCCTTATCGGTGGTGGGATGACTTACACATTCTACAAAGCGCAAGGTATCGAAATCGGTAACTCACTTGTAGAAGAAGACAAATTGGATGTTGCCAAAGCTCTTCTTGAAAAAGCAAACGGCAAATTGATCTTGCCAGTTGACTCTAAAGAAGCAAATGCTTTTGCGGACTATACTGAAGTGAAAGACACTGAAGGTGAAGCAGTGGATCCAGGCTTCCTTGGTTTGGACATCGGTCCTAAATCTATCGCCAAATTTGATGAAGCCTTGACTGGTGCGAAAACTGTTGTCTGGAATGGCCCTATGGGTGTCTTTGAAAACCCAGACTTCCAAGCTGGTACAATCGGTGTCATGGATGCTATCGTGAAACAACCTGGCGTAAAATCAATCATCGGTGGTGGTGACTCAGCTGCTGCAGCCATCAACCTTGGCCGTGCAGACAAGTTCTCATGGATTTCTACTGGCGGAGGTGCTTCAATGGAGCTTCTCGAAGGTAAAGTATTGCCAGGACTTGCTGCATTGACAGAGAAATAAGCAGTAAACCTAGAATATTTAATATTCTATAAAACTATAGTAAGAGAAGGACTAGTAAAGACTGGTCCTTTCTTTTTTGCTGGAAATGTGCAGGGGAAAGAGGGGGCATAGATCGCAAAATAGACACATTAAAATTTAATGTCCAAAAAACAAAGAAGGTAAATAAACTGAGGAAAAAATGCTTGCAAAACGAGGGAAATCTTGATAGGATAAAGGTATGTATTCTGATGCTTACAGAGAGTCAAAATGAGAATGGAGCTTCCAATAGGAGGTTTCCATTACTTTTTGATTTTCGGAGGGCTTGGGAAAACTGCTGACCTTAGAAGTTAGCAGGGGGAGGAGAAAAATGAAGAAAAAAGAAGTTTTTGGTTTTCGGAAAAATAAGGCTGTTAAAACTTTATGCGGTGCTGTTCTAGGTGCGGCTTTTTTAACGTCAACGATGCAAGTAAGAGCAGATGAAGTGGTATCTGATACCAATAGTCCTGTCAATACTGAAATGGTAGGTACTGGAAATGCAGCGACTAATCTGCCTCAAGCTCAAGGGCCAGCCAGTCAGGCATCTCAAGAGAGTCAGGCGCGAGCAGGTCAGGCAGATGGCGGTGTGACAGTGACTGTTCCAACAGCTAGTTTAGATGAAAGCGTCAAAAAGGCTCAAGAAGCTGGGCTGACAGTGGTCAAAGACCCAGCTGTTGACAATGGAGTAGCCCAGACTGCTCAAGAAACAGCAGACAAAAAAGCGGAGATTGCAGCAGATTATCAAGCGCAGGTAACCGAGATTGATGCCAAGGTCAAGGAGTACAAAGAAAAAGTATCAGCCTACGAGGCGGAAGTAGCTCGGATTACAGCAGAAAACAAAGCGACAGCGGAGCAATATGCTAAAGATTTGGCTGCTCATCAAGCAGAAGTAGCTCGGATCACAGCAGAAAATGCTCAGCTGAAAGCAGATTATGAAGCTGCCCTTAGCAAGTACAAAACAGATTTAGCAACGATTCAAAAGACGAATGCGGATAATGCGGCGGCTTACCAAGCGGCAAAAGCGGCCTATGATGCAGAGTTGGCCCGTATCCAAAAACTGAATGCCGAAACAAAGGCTAATTATGATGCGGCTATGGCTTCTTATGCAAGTGAGCTTGATCGTGTTCAGAAGGCGAATGCGGCGGCTAAGGCCCGGTATGAAAAAGCTTTAGCGGATACTCAAGCTGCCAATGCTAAGATTGCTGCTGATAATGAAGCTATTAAACAGAGGAATGCGGCTGCAAAAGAGGCCTACGAGGCAGCACTTGCCCAATATCAAACAGATTTAGTAACTGTCCGAAAGACCAATGCTAATAATGAAGCGGCATATCAAGCGGCTCAGGCGAATTATCAGGCAGAATTGGCCCGTATCCAAAAGGAAAATCAAGATAAAAAAGCTCAATATGAAGCAGATTTAGCAGCTTATGAAGCTAAAAAGGCTCAAATTGAAGCTGAAAATGCGGCAGCTCAAAAAGAATATGAGCAAAAGCTAGCAGAGAACCAAGCTAAGAATGCCACTATAGCAGCTGAAAATGAAGAAATCAAGAAGCGTAATGCTCAAGCCCAAGCAAACTATCAAGCTCAGTTGGCCCAGTATAATGCTGATTTGGCTGTCTATAACACAAAATTAGCCAAGTATCAGCAAGATAAGGCTAAATATGATGCTGAACAGGCCAAGATTAAGGCTGGACTGGCTATCGCAGAAACAAAGAAGACTGAAGACGGTCATTTGAGCCGTCCAATTGCGCAAAGCCTGGTTTTCAAATCAGAACCTAATGCTGATTTGTCACTGACTACAACTGGTGAGTTTGTCAGCTATGCTGGTATGGAAGCCGCTGTAAAGAATACTGCAGAGTTTTCTAAGAAACTCTTCCAGCTGGATAACTTCAAAGTAACGGATATTCAAAATGCTAACTATCAGACCAACCAGCAGGAAAGCTTTGGTACAGTTGGCAAGTATGCAGACTATAGTTCTAACGTAACAAGCGGTAAAGGGCCGACTGAATGGTCTTCTGTTTTGTTGAGTCGCGGTCAGTCTGCAACAGCAACCTATACAAATCTTCAGGGAACTTATTATCGAGGGAAAAAAGTTTCTAAAATCGTTTATACTTATACTCTTGATCCAAGCTCTCAATTCCGCAATGATAAGGCTTGGTTAGGTATTTTTAAAGACCCGACAATGGGAGTTTTTGCTTCCGCTTATACAGGAAATTTTGAAGATGCAACCTCTCTCTTTGTGAAGACGGAATTTGTCTTTTATGATGATAAAGGCCAACCTATTAATTTTGATCAGGCTTTGATGTCCGTGGCTTCCCTCAACCGTGAAGCTAATTCTATCGAAATGGCCAAAGATTATACCGGAACTTTCAACAAGATTTCAGGTTCATCTATTGGTGAAAAGAACGGCCAAATTTATGCGACTGAGTCTGAAAACTTCAAAAAAGGAGTTGGCGGATCTCGCTTTACCATGTATAAGAATGCTCAGCCGGACTCAGGCTGGGACACTACAGATGCTCCTAACTCATGGTATGGAGCAGGAGCGGTAGAAATTTCTGGCACAACCAACAGTATGACGATTGGAACAATTTCCTCTTCTGAAGTGTTAGGCCAGCCAGAGGCTACTGATCCACGTAGGGCTGACAAACTAGCTCCTAAGAAGCCAAATATTTGGTTTGCGATTAATGGTGATGTCCGAGCGAATGATCTGCCAATCATCACAGTAGAAGAACCGGAAGCGCCAGTAGCTCCTACAGCTCCTGCAGCGCCAAGTGAAGAAGCGCTTAAGCCTTTGGATCCAGCTCCAACTGCACCAACACCGAAGGCTCTTCCAACCCCTCCGGCAGCACCGACTTATGAAAAAGATCCGACGCCACCGACGCGTACACCGGATACACCAGAACCTAGTAAGCCTTCAGAGCCAAGCTATGAAGTAGAAAAAGCTGTCCGGCCAGCAGTGGTAGAACCGACCTATGAAAAGGAGCCAACACCTCCGGTAGCACCGACTTATGAGAAGGAGCCGGAAGCGCCAACACCTACACCAGATACACCAGAGCCTAATAAGCCGGTAGCACCAACTTATAGCCCGCTGCCAACCTTACCAGCAGAGCCTGTTTATCAAAAAGAGCCAGCAGCGCCCGTAGCTCCGACTGTGCATTATCATTATCATCTCTTGCAATCTCAACCGCAGATTAACAAAGAGATTCAAAATGACCAAGGCACCAATATTGATAAGACTCTTGTGGCTAAGCAGTCTGTCGTTCAGTTTGCCTTAAAGACAGAAGCTCTTCCAGCTGGACGCAGCGAGACGACTTCTTTTGTCATTGCTGATCCGTTGCCAAGTGGTTATGAAGTTGACTTAGAAGCAACAAAAGCTGCTAGTGCAGGTTTTGAAGTCAGCTATGATAAGGCTAGTCACACAGTAACATTCAAGGCAACTGCAGCAACCTTAGCTACTTATAACGCTGATACGACCAAAGAGGTTGCTACGCTCTTTCCAACAGTGGTTGGTCGAGTACTCAATGATGGCGCAACCTATACTAATAATTTCACCCTGACAGTCAATGATGCCTATGGTGTCCGCTCAAACGTAGTACGCGTGACTACGCCAGGCAAGCCAGACGATTCAGACAATCCTAGCAATAATTACATCAAGCCAACCAAGGTCAATAAAAACAAGGCAGGATTGGTGATTGATGGTAAGGAAGTCTTGGCTGGTTCGACCAATTACTACGAGCTGACTTGGGATTTGGATCAGTATAAGGGTGACAAGTCAGCTAAGAGCACGATTCAAAAAGGTTTCTACTATGTAGATGACTATCCGGAAGAAGCACTTGAACTTCGTCCGGAATTAGTCAAGCTAGTAGATGCGGATGGCAAAGCTGTGGCAGGTGTGACAGTGACCCACTACGAGAGCCTTGAAACAGCCCCTGCAGCAGTTCGAGAGCTCCTTCAAAAGGCCAATATCACTGTTGAAGGTTCTTTCCAACTCTTTGCAGCAGACGATGCCCAAGCCTTTTATGACCAATATGTCGTAACAGGTAAGTCTTTGACGATAACAAGCCCTATGGCTGTCAAAGAAGGAATGGGCCGCACAGGTGGTAAATTCGAGAACCGGGCTTATCAAATTGACTTTGGAAATGGTTATGCGACAGACGTAGTCGTGAACAATGTTCCTAAAATCAGTCCTGAAAAAGATATTACCCTGAGTTTGGATCCGACAAGTGCAGAGAACTTGGATGGCAAGGAACTGACTTTGGGACGGCACTTTAACTACCGTCTTATCGGCGGCTTGATTCCTGCTAACCACTCTGAAGATTTGACAGACTATAGCTTTGTGGATGATTATGATCAACGAGGCGATGAGTACACGGGTGCTTACAAAACCTTTGCCAAAGTAGACATCACGCTCAAAGATGGTAAGGTGATAAAGGCTGGTACAGATTTGACTGAGTATACAGCTGCGAATATTGATCTTGAGAAAGGCTTGATTTCTATTCGTTTCAAGGAAGAATTCTTAGAGACCATTTCTCTGGATTCAGCTTTTCAGGCTGAAACCTATCTACAGATGAAGCGGATTGCTGCAGGTACTTTTGAAAATACCTACATCAATACGGTCAATCATGTAGTCTATGCTTCAAATACAGTTACAACAGTCACTCCTAAGGCACAGCATCTGCTTGTTTCGGATATAAACGATCCAAGAAGAGCCAATCCAACTCCAGCAGCTAAAAAGATTCCTGTTTCTCTTCTGCCAGAAACGGGAGCCAAAGATACAGTCTATCTGCCATATCTAGGTTTAGCAGCCATTATTGCTGCTTTAGGTCTAGGAAAATTGAGACGTAAAGAAGACTGATAATAGATGAGGCTAGGGAATCCCTAGCCTTTTTATCTTTAAAAATACTGCAAAATCTCATGTAGCAAAAGTCTAAATCATTTGTAACATGACAAAAACATAACTCTAAAAAAACTGACATGTAAATGAGGTATGATTTTTTTATCATCAAATTATACGGAGAAAAACAGTTATGAAAAAAACATTTGCTAAAGCGACTCTTGGTTTAACTTCCACAGCTTTGTTAGCGACAATCGGCGCTCAAGCTGTCAATGCAGATTCTTACGTTGTCCAGCAAGGGGACTCTTTTTTTGCCATTGCTAGCGCCAATGGGATGAATCCTTACGAACTTGCTGCCAATAATGGAAAATCAATTTTTGATACGATTAACCCAGGAGATGTGCTGCAAGTAAATGGTACAGCTTTGGCACAGACTTACAATCCATACAGTGCTCCAGCTTATGAAGCGACAAGCGATGCTGCTTTGGTATCTGATACTGAAGATGTTGTCTTAAATACACCAACTGACTATGGCAATTCTTACCCAATCGGCCAATGTACTTGGGGCGTGAAAGAAATGGCTCCTTGGGCAAGCAACTGGTGGGGCAATGCTAATACTTGGGCAATCAATGCTGGTGCTCAGGGTTATGCAACAGGAAATGTCCCAGTAGCAGGGGCTATTGCAGTTTGGGATGGCGGTGAATATGGACACGTTGCTTATGTGACAGATGTGCAAAGCGACAGCTCAATTCAAGTTCTAGAAGCGAACTACAATCGCCAAAAGCAAATTAACAACTATCGTGGCTACTTTAACCCGAATGAATTTATGGGTGGTGTTACCTACATTTATCCAAACTAAAGATAATAAAAACGAGGCTGGGACAGATAATGTCTCAGCTTTTAAATAGTCAATAGCTCTTGATGTGGTAACTGATAGGGCTTTTTCTTTGTGTGGGAAATCTCCTAAGCAGAAAGAGTTTTTTTGAGACGAAATATGTTAAAATGAAGAGAGGGAGGATTTCCTGGAAGGAGACTAATGAGTTATTTCAATAAGTACAAGTTTGATAAATCGAAATTTCGTCTGGGCATGCGTACCTTTAAGACCGGTCTGGCTGTCTTCATCATCCTATTGCTCTTTGGGCTTTTTGGTTGGAAAGGCCTGCAAATCGGTGCTTTGACGGCAGTCTTTAGTCTTCGTGAGGATTTTGATAAGAGTGTCCACTTCGGAACATCGCGAATCTTGGGAAACAGCATCGGTGGTTTTTACGCTCTGCTATTTTTCATTGTCAATAGTGTCTTTAAGGAGCAGTATTGGGTCACCCTCCTTTTGGTGCCGGTCTGTACAATGCTGACAATCATGACCAATGTTGCTATGAACAACAAGGCTGGAGTCATTGGCGGGGTATCTGCTATGCTGATTATTACCCTGTCCATCCGGCCGGAAGATACCATCTTGTATGTCTTTGCCAGAATATTTGAAACCTTCATGGGAGTCTTTGTTGCGATTCTGGTAAATTCTGATATAGATCGGCTGCGAGCCATCTTTGAAAAGAAAAAATAAAATCCGTGTAAGAAAATCTGACATTATTTCTTGACATAAGATTTATTTCGTCCTATAATAGTGCGTAGAGAGGAATTTGAATGAAGGAAAAAGAGTTTCGCCGAAACATGGCAGTTTTTCCCATCGGCAGTGTTATGAAACTGACGGACCTATCTGCCCGTCAGATCCGTTATTATGAAGACCAGAATCTGATTACCCCTGCTCGGAATGAGGGCAATCGTCGGATGTATTCTTTGAATGATATGGACCGTCTTTTAGAAATTAAGGATTATATTTCGGAAGGTTATAATATCGCTGCGATTAAGAGGAAATATGCTGAGCGTGAAGCCAAGTCCCGCAAGACCGTTAGTGACAAAGATGTCCGCCGTGCCCTGCATCATGACATCTTGCAGCAAGGCCGTTTTGCTTCTTCTCTGCCAACCTTTGGTCAGATGCGTCGACCATAGCTATTTTGTTTGAATTACAAGGAGAAATTTAATGTCTATTACAGCAGCTGATATCCGTCGCGAAGTAAAAGAGAAAAATGTTACCTTTATTCGTCTGATGTTCTCTGATATTTTAGGAACTATGAAGAATGTGGAAATTCCTGCCACGGATGAACAGCTTGACAAGGTCTTATCCAATAAAGCCATGTTTGATGGTTCTTCCATTGAAGGTTTTGTCCGTATCAATGAATCAGATATGTATCTTTATCCTGATTTAGATACTTGGACAGTCTTTCCCTGGGGAGATGAAAACGGTAGTGTAGCGGGTCTGATTTGCGATGTTTATACGACAGATCATGTACCGTTTCTAGGGGATCCACGCAGCAACCTCAAGCGCGCCCTCAAGCATATGGAAGAGCTGGGATTCAAGTCCTTTAACCTCGGACCAGAGCCAGAATTTTTCCTCTTTAAGCTGGATGAAAATGGCGATCCGACGCTGGAAGTAAATGACAAGGGCGGTTATTTTGACTTGGCGCCGACAGATTTGGCAGACAATACTCGCCGGGAAATCGTCAATGTCCTAACTAAGATGGGCTTTGAAGTAGAAGCTAGTCACCATGAGGTAGCAGTCGGCCAGCACGAGATTGACTTTAAGTATGATGAAGTGCTTCGAGCTTGTGACAAGATTCAGATTTTCAAGCTGGTTGTGAAAACTATTGCTCGTAAACACGGTTTGTATGCAACCTTTATGGCTAAGCCTAAGTTTGGCATTGCAGGATCTGGTATGCACTGTAATATGTCTCTCTTTGATCAAGACGGCAATAATGCCTTCTTCGATCCAGAAGATCCAAAAGGTATGCAGCTGTCAGAAACAGCCTACCATTTCTTGGGTGGTTTGATTAACCATGCTTATAACTACACAGCTATCATGAATCCAACGGTCAACTCATACAAACGTCTGGTTCCTGGATATGAAGCACCAGTTTATATTGCTTGGGCAGGACGTAATCGTTCACCGTTGGTGCGCGTGCCAGCCTCTCGTGGTATGGGTACTCGCTTGGAGCTGCGTTCGGTTGATCCGATGGCCAATCCATATATTGCTATGGCAGTTCTCTTGGAAGTTGGCCTGCACGGTGTTGAGAATAAAATCGAAGCTCCAGCCCCAATCGAAGAGAATATCTACATCATGACTCCAGAGGAGCGTAAGGAAGCTGGAATTACAGACCTGCCATCAACTCTTCACAATGCCTTGAAGGCCTTGACAGAAGACGAAGTCGTTAAAGCGGCTCTTGGCGAGCATATCTATACGAGCTTCTTAGAAGCTAAGCGTATCGAGTGGGCTAGCTATGCAACCTTTGTCTCCCAATGGGAAGTGGATAATTATCTGGATTTATACTAAACTTAGAGCAGGAGGATTGGCATATCCCCTGCTTTTTCGTGGAGGAGGAAAAAGATGGAAAAATTTCATGATTTTATAAAGCGAGTTTTTGATGAGCAATATGAAACTAATTTTGGTTCAGGTATGCTTGAAAAACTTGAACCTCAAGACTATTATCTAAGGCGGGAGGAAGATGGCCGGTTAATTGCCTTGCTCCATGCCCAGCAGGTGTTGGAAAGCATTCATATCAAGGCTTTGGTGGTGGATAAAGAATATCAGAAAAGAGGATTGGGATCAAGTCTTTTGGCAGAATTAGAAGAAAAGGCTGCAGAAGTTGGAGCTACTAGCATTATCTTGTCTACTAAATCTTATCAGGCCAAGGATTTTTACATCAAACAAGGTTATGAAATCTACGCCATTCTAACAGATGTTCCGCAAAAGGGCATTACCAAATATCATTTTATCAAGCGATTAAATGAAGCCATTCTCAAATAGACGGAAGCCAATTTGGCTTCTGTTTTTTAATATTTATTTGCATACATTCAGTATGTATGTTAAAATAAAGTTTAAGAAAAGGAGAACAAATGATTACCAGTTTATACCCCGTTTTAATGAGCGAAGATGTCCATCAAGCGGCACAATTTTTCATTGAGCATTTCCAATTTCAGGAAACTTTCCGTTCTGATTGGTATATTAGTTTAAAGAATATCGAGAGTGGTTTTGAGCTTGCTTTTATTGATAGTAAGCATGGGACAGTGCCACAAGCCTACCAGTCTAAGGCGAGTGGCCTAATCATCAATATCGAAGTTGACAATGTGGATTGTTTTTATGAAGAATTGCGTCAGCAAGAAGAAATAGAGTTCCTTCTTCCTATTAAGAGTGATGATTTTGGTCAGCGCCATTTCATTGTGGAAGCGCCGGGTTCTGTTTTGGTTGATGTAATTCAAGTCATTCCACCTAACGCTGAGTTTGCAGCAAATTATTTGGAGAGTGAAGATGAATAAAAAACAGCAGGCTTCCTTAGAGACAAGCAAGAAAATATTAGCTATC
>CBDFAZ010000076.1:0-9808 GCA_965245685.1 uncultured Streptococcus sp.
AAATAGACTCCATCATTCCTATAGTGGTTTTACCCACTACAGAAATTATAGAGCCTTTTTTATAAAAAATTATTAGAGCTGATGGAGATAGTAAAAAGCTTAAGCTGGCTAATGAGTGTCATTCTCTTAAGTCTGTTTCATAGTTAAAGAGGATAATTTTACATCTTCATACCTTTAATCTTCTCTTCATCTGGTGTGACGCGCAGGGTTTTCTGGCCTGTATAGGTTACAAATCCTGGCTTTCCACCAGTTGGTTTGTTGAGCTTCCTAGTCTCAATCATATCTACTTGGACCAGATTAGAGAGTCTGGCCTTGGAGAAGTAGGCCGCTAGCTCAGCAGCGTCAGTCTTAACTTCATCGCTGGGCTGAAGATTGCCTGTGATGACCACATGACTACCTGGAATATCCTTGGCGTGAAACCAAAGCTCGTCCTTCTTGGCTATCTTAAACGTCAGCTCATCATTTTGTAGATTGTTACGCCCAACCAGGATAATGGTTTGGCCATCTGTTGCCAAATATTTCTCCGGTTTCTGCCTTTTCTGGATTTTCTCTCTTTGGCGTCGTCGGATAAATCCAGTCTGGATTAGTTCCTCCCGAATTTCCGCAATTTCAGTCAGGCTGGCGTGAGCAAGGGCGGTTTCCACGCTCTCTAGGTAGAGAATCGTATTCCGTGTCTCCTCAATTAAGCTGGTCAGGTGTTTGACAGCTTCCTTGAGCTTCTGGTAGCGTTTAAAATAGCGCTGGGCATTTTGATTGGGGGTTAGGGCCTTGTCAAGCGAGATGATAATCTTCTCACCTGTGTAGTAATTGTCTAGCTCTACCTGGTCCTGGTCGTTGGGCACCTGATGGAGAAAGGTGGTCAAGAGTTCCCCTTTTTGGCGGAATTCTTCTGCGTTCTCCGTTGCTAGGAGCTCTTCCTCTTGCTTGCCTAACTTTTTCCGATTCTTTTCCAACTCACTTTCTACTCGGCGGATGAGCTCGCTGGCCTGCTGGTTGACCCGATCGCGCTCCGCCTTGTCCTTATAGAAAGTGTCTAAAAGCTCGGATAAGGTGGACATTTGGGTCTTGCTGTCGGAAAATAGCAGAGCAGAGAAGGATTTTTCGGTCAGGCTTGGCTGAGTCGGACTGGCAAAGAAGGCTCGGAAAGTTTTGAGCTTGTCAGCTGTCAGACGGCCACTGAGTTCAGTAGCCGTATCCCGGCCCAATCCCTGAAAAATTTGCTGCAGGCGTTTGGGCTCTAAGTCTTCAGTATGTAGGATTTCAAAGAGCTTTTCATCGCCTACAGTGAAAGGATTGAGACTGCTTGTCTGAGGCGGTGCGACATAAGTTGAGCCTGGCAGGATGGTTCGATAGCTATTTTGTGAAAATCCGACGTGTTTGATGGCTTCAATAATTTTCCCGCTAGCCTTATCCAAGAGAATGATATTGCTATGCTTGCCCATGATTTCGATGACTAGAGTCACAGCCACGCTGTCGCCGATTTCGTTCTTATTGGAGACGCTGATTTCCAAAATCCGGTCATTCTCTACCTGCTGGATAGCTTCAATAACGGCGCCCTGCAGGTATTTGCGCATGACCATGATAAAGGTATTGGGAACAGCTGGATTTTCAAACGTGGTATCTGTCAGCTGGACGCGCCCAAAGACCGAGTGGGCTGATAGGAGCAGCTTGTGGCTTTGGCGGTTGCTGCGAATCTGTAAAACCAGCTCCTGTTCAAAGGGCTGATTAATCTTCTGAATGCGGCCGCCCACTAATTCGCGGCGGAGTTCCTCTGTCATGTGGTGTAAAAAAAATCCGTCGAAAGACATGTTTTTCTCCTTGAAAGTTGCTAAAGAAAATTATAACAAAAAACCAAGCTAAAAGCTTCTAAAGTCTCGCCAAAAAGCAATTTAATTTTTGCCTATAACTGCCTCTATAAATCAAATCCGAACATTTTATAAAAATTTTCAAAAAGGTCTTGACATCCTTTCAGGAAAAACTTAAAATATAGGAAATTAGAAAAGTAGTAGATGCATTTGTTTTTAGCGAGCTCGTGGTTGGTGGAAATGAGCAGCAAATCTTTACGAAATTGGGCTAATTGATAAAATGAATTTGAAACAATAAGAATTCGGTAGGCACACCTTACAGTGCAGCTTGTTTGATGACAAGACAGAGATATGGGGAATATTAGTTATTTTCCATAATTGAGGTGGCACCGCGATTTACGCCCTCACACAGAGTACCTGTGTGAGGTTCTTTTGTTGTTTATTATAAAAAATGAGGAGAATTGCCTATGTTTAAACGATGGCGTCCCTAGGGATTAAACAGAAAAAATATAAAACATAGAAATGGAGAAAGAACATGAAAAATAAACGATTAGTAACTATCTTAGGCCTTCTGGCCGTTTTGGCAATCGGTGGGATTGTCTATTCCAGCTTGAACAGCAAAGGTAACACCACTAAGACTAGTGGCGACAGTCAGACCGTCAAGGTCGGCGTGCTGCAGTATGTCAGCCACCCTTCGCTGGATTTGATTTACAAGGGGATTCAGGATGGTTTGGCTGAGGAAGGCTATAAGGGAGACAAGATTAAGATTGACTTTATGAATGCTGAGGGCGATCAGAGTAAGGTCTCTACTATGAGCAAGCAGCTAGTCTCCAATGACAATGATGTGCTGATTGGGATTGCGACTCCGTCTGCACAAGGACTGGCTGCAGCTACTAAGGACAAGCCTATTGTCATGGGAGCTATCACAGATCCGGTCGGAGCAAACCTAGTGAAAAATCTGGACAAGCCAGGGGGCAATATCACTGGTGTCTCTGACCGCAATCCAGCTAAGCAACAGTTAGAGCTGATTAAAAAATTGACTCCAGATGTCAAAACTATCGGTGCACTCTACTCTAGCAGCGAAGACAACTCCAAAGCTCAGGTAGAAGAGTTCAAAAAATTGGCTGAAGAGGCAGGCTACAAGGTAGAGGAATACTCTGTTCCTTCAACCAATGAAATTGCTTCAACCATGAATGTCATGACTGGCAAGATTGATGCTATATGGATTCCAATTGACAATACCATTGCTTCAGCTTTTGCGACAGTTGTGTCCAGCAATAAAGAAGCTAAGAAACCAATTTATCCAAGTGCGACAGCCATGGTAGAAGAAGGAGGCCTTGCCTCTGTTGTTGTAGACCAGTATGACCTAGGTGTTGCGACTGGTAAAATGGCAGCTAAAGTCCTTAAAGGTGCCAAACCTGCTGATACTGCAGTAGATATTTTCGATATAGGTAAATCTGTTATTAATACCAAAAATGCCAAAGAACTTGGCATTACTGTACCAGAAGATGTTCTGAAAGAAGCAGGTCAGGTTATTAAATAGAAAGAAGGAAGTCTGTTGTTTGACAGGCTTCTTTTTCTTGATAGTCTCTTCTTGTAAATTCTTTAACTGAGCTTGCGAAATATTTAGAAATCTGTTAGAATGAAATATAACTAAATAGCAATCCGCAAGACCAGTAACCTAGGGGAAGTTTAACAGGGAGGGGAGCCATCGACTGAAAGCTCTCTAGATGAAAGCTAGGCGAATTCACTTGCTCTAGGATTGATAAGTAAGGTCTGGCTTGCCAGATAAAAAACGGATGGTACCGCGTGTCAACGCTCCGCTTATGGAGATTGGCGCGCTTTTTTATTTTGGAGGGAAAATGACGAAAACGATCGAAGAACAACTGAAAAGCCTGCGTGAAGAGACTCTAGCTTCTCTCAAGCAGCTCAAGGCTGAGAATCAAAAGGAACTGCAGGACTTGCGTGTAGCAGTCTTGGGTAAGAAGGGTTCGCTAACTGAAGTCCTGAAAGGGATGAAGGATATTTCAGCTGAAATGCGGCCGATTATCGGGAAGCATGTCAATGAAGCGCGTGATATTCTGACAGCTGCCTTTGAAAAGACTGCTCAAGAGATGGAAGAGCAATTAGTAGCTCTGAAACTGGCTGAGGAATCCTTGGATGTGACCCTGCCAGGCCGTCAAATTCCGGTTGGGAACCGTCATATTCTTAGCCAAACTAGTGAAGAAATTGAAGATATCTTCATCGGGATGGGCTATCAGGTCGTGGACGGTTTTGAAGTGGAAAAGGACTATTACAACTTTGAGCGGATGAATCTGCCAAAGGACCACCCAGCACGGGATATGCAGGACACTTTCTACATTACAGAGGAGATTCTGCTCAGAACCCACACCAGTCCGGTACAGGCGCGAGCTATGGACGCTCATGACTTTTCTAAAGGACCGCTCAAGATGATCTCGCCAGGGCGCGTTTTCCGCCGGGATACCGATGATGCGACTCACTCTCACCAGTTCCATCAGATTGAAGGATTGGTGGTTGGAGAAAATATTTCCATGGCGAATCTACAAGGAACGCTGCAGCTGATTGTCCAGAAGATGTTCGGCGAGGACCGTAGTATCCGTCTCCGTCCGTCTTACTTCCCATTCACAGAGCCGTCTGTTGAAGTGGATGTTTCTTGCTTTAAGTGTGGTGGTGCAGGTTGTAATGTCTGCAAGAAGACCGGCTGGATTGAGATTATGGGAGCTGGTATGGTGCACCCGCGCGTGCTGGAAATGAGCGGCATTGATGCAGAGAAATACTCTGGATTTGCTTTTGGTCTTGGTCAAGAGCGGGTAGCTATGCTTCGCTACGGTATCAACGACATTCGTGGTTTCTACCAAGGAGATATTCGTTTTTCTCAGCAGTTTAAGTAGAAACCTGTATTCATAGATGCAGCTTTTCTGAGAAAGGAGTGCAGTATGCTAGTCAGAGTCAAAAAAGAAGAAGCGAGCCTCCTGCGGGAGTTGGAGGTCGTGACCTATCAAGAAACCTTTGGTCCATTTATCAAGGAAGCTGATATGGCTCATTATTTTGACAATGAGCTGTCGCTTGCAACTATCGAAAAGGAACTGGAAGATCCTGAGTCAGAGACTTATTTTGTTGTCAAAGATGGTGAAATTGCTGGTTTTCTCAAGTTTAACTGGGGACAGGCTCAAACGGAGCAAGAATTGCCACAGGCCTTTGAGGTTCAGCGAATCTATGTCTTGAAAGCCTATCATGGTCAAGGTTTGGGCAAGGAAATGTTTGAATTTGCCTTAGAAGAAGCCGAGAAACGAGGCTTTGAATGGGTTTGGCTGGGCGTCTGGGAAAAGAATTTTAGAGCTCAAGATTTTTACTTCAAATACGGCTTTGAAAAATTCAGTCAGCACGACTATATCACTGGTGAGACGGTAGATACAGACTGGCTGCTGCGCAAAAAATTGAAATAAAAAAGAAAATTTAAAGAGAGGAAATGATACGACCTAAAAGCTCAAAATTTAGATGATTTGTTTCTGAAATCGGGCTTTCAGACAAAACCCTAAAATTTGGTCGCTTTTACCAATTGCCTTGGCAATTGGCCGGTCTTAATATCTTAAATATGCTAGTAAGTTATAAGTGGTTAAAAGAGTTAGTAGACGTTGATGTGGCGAGCGCTGAGCTGGCTGAGAAAATGTCAACGACAGGAATTGAGGTGGAGGGTGTGACTTCACCAGCTGCTGGCCTGTCAAAAATTGTCGTTGGTGAGGTGGTATCGTGTGAGGATGTTCCGGATACCCACCTGCATGTTTGTCAAGTCAATCTCGGAGAAGAGGAGAACCGTCAGATTGTCTGTGGTGCTCCAAATATTCGCGCAGGCATCAAGGTCATGGTAGCTTTGCCAGGTGCTCGTATTGCGGACAATTATAAGATTAAAAAAGGAAAAATCCGTGGCTTGGAGTCGCTGGGCATGATCTGCTCTCTTGGTGAGCTGGGCATTTCAGACTCAGTTGTGCCAAAGGAATTTGCGGATGGCATTCAAATCCTACCTGAGGAAGCAGTGCCGGGTGAGGAAGTCTTCTCTTATCTGGACCTGGACGATGAGATTATCGAGCTTTCTATCACACCAAACCGGGCAGATGCTCTGTCTATGCGGGGGGTGGCTCATGAAGTGGCTGCTATCTATGACAAGTCAGTACAGTTCAAGGATTTTCCGCTGGTGGAAAATGAAAAGCAGGCAGCGGACAGTCTTTCAGTAGCCCTTGAGACAGAGAAAGCCCCTTACTATGCGGCTCGTATCTTGGAAAATGTTACTATTGCCCCAAGTCCTCAGTGGCTGCAAAATCTCCTCATGAACGAAGGAATCCGTCCGATTAACAATGTAGTGGATGTGACCAACTACATCTTGCTCTACTTTGGTCAGCCTATGCATGCCTTTGATCTGGATACGTTTGAGGGTGACCAGATTGTTGTGCGGGAAGCGCGTGCTGGTGAAAAACTGGTAACGCTGGACGGTGAAGAGCGGGAGCTGGAAGTCAACGACCTAGTCATCACTGTGGCGGATAAGCCAGTGGCCCTTGCAGGTGTCATGGGCGGAGCAGCGACTGAAATTTCTGGTAAGTCCACTCGTGTTGTTCTGGAGGCAGCAGTCTTTGATGGTAAATCAATTCGCAAAACCAGCGGGAGACTTAACTTGCGCTCGGAATCATCTTCCCGCTTTGAAAAAGGCATCAATGTAGCAACTGTCAATGAAGCCTTGGACGCGGCAGCAAGTATGATTGCGGACTTGGCAGGTGCAACCGTTCAGGCTGGTATCGTATCCGCTGGCAGCTTAGACACTAGTGATGTAGAAGTGGTGTCTAGTCTCGCGGATGTCAACCGTGTGCTGGGAACAGACTTGCTTTATACAGATATTGTGGATGTCTTCCGCAGACTTGGTTTTGGCTTGTCAGGAAATGCAGAACAGTTCACTGTCAGTGTCCCTCGCCGTCGCTGGGATATTTCAATCGAAGCGGATCTCTATGAAGAAATTGCTCGTATTTATGGCTATGACAAATTGCCAGCTAGCCTGCCAAAAGATGACGGGACTGCCGGTGAATTGACTGCAACGCAGCAACTGCGCCGTCAAGTACGGACTTTAGCAGAGGGAGCTGGGTTGACAGAAATCATCACCTACGCTTTGACGACGCCAGAAAAGGCGATTGAGTTCACTCTCAATCCTAGTAACTTGACTGAGCTCATGTGGCCGATGACAGTGGAGCGTTCTGTTCTCCGTCAGAACATGGTTTCTGGTATTTTGGATTCTATTTCTTACAATGTGGCTCGTAAAAATAAGAATCTAGCCCTCTATGAGATTGGAAAAGTTTTTGAGCAGACTAGCAATCCTAAGGAAGAACTGCCAAATGAAATCAATAGCTTTGCCTTTGCTTTGACAGGTTTGGTTAATGAAAAAGACTTCCAGACCAAGCCAGTGGCAGTTGATTTCTTCTATGCTAAGGGTGTGGTGGAAGCACTCTTTGCTAAGTTAGGCTTGACAGCTGAATACGAGGCTAGCAACCAGATTAAGAGCCTGCATCCTGGTCGGACTGCTTTGATCTCTATCAATGGCCAGCCTGTCGGCTTTGTCGGCCAAGTCCATCCTGCGGCAGCCAAGGCTTACGATATTCCTGAAACTTATGTGGCTGAACTCAACCTGTCTGCTATCGAAGAGCAGCTCCAGCCAGCACAGCCATTTACAGAAATCACTAAATTCCCAGCTGTCAGCCGTGATGTGGCCCTCTTGCTCAAAGCTGAAATCACTCACCAAGTGGTCCTTGATGCAATCCAAGCAGCTGGTATCAAGCGCTTGACCGATATTAAGCTCTTTGATATCTTCTCTGGTGACAAGCTGGGTGTCGGCCTCAAATCCATGGCCTACAGCCTGACTTTCCAAAATCCAGAAGCCAGCCTGACTGACGAAGAAGTGGCTAAATATATGGAAAAAATCGAAAAATCTCTGACCGAAAAACTCGGAGCAGAGGTACGTTAATGAACGATTCCCCAGTCATGTGATTGGGGATTTTGATTAATACTCTTCGAAATCTTATTCCAATCATAGTTGATTTGCTTTCTATTTTGGCAAGCTTATTACTGGGTTGCGAGCAATGATGTAGACGAAACGGGAAGTATTCAAAATTGAAAATCAGTAGGAAAAGTAATTATGGAAAATTCAAACCAAATCTCCCAATGTCAGACTCTTTGGGCTAGAAATAAATATCTGGTTCTCAGTCATTCCAGTAAGATCTATCTGGAAATCCGCCAATATCTAAAAAGCGACTCGGTGGAAGCAGCACATGTTCAAGACTTGATTGATCAGGCGGTAGCCCTCCCTGAAAACCGAGGTCAGGTCAGCAATGCCTTTCAGCATGTTTGGGGCTATTTTAAGAAAAAAGCCAGTACGACTGAAAAAGAAGATTTTATGCATCTTTTGCTTCGTTACCAATCCGGTCAGGCTGAGCAAAAAGACTTGGTAAGAGCTGTAAGGAACCTGCTAGTCAAGTATCCCAATCCTTATCTGAAGCAGTCGACCTTGATATTTGAGGATGAGGCATGAGGAACTGAAATTAAGGTGAGAGAATAAGCTTGCTTGTCTAGTAGTTTTGAGGGGTGTAGATGATAAGAATAATTTGTTAGGCTTATTAACAATATTATTTTGACTAGTTTCGATAAAGGCTTCACCTCGAGCAAAACATGTCTTTAAGGTATGATTGGAGAAATAATGTTTTTTACTTATCAGGGAAATAAATTATATTATAAAGTGATTGGCCAAGGAAAACCAGTCTTGGCAATTCATGGTTTAGGCTGTTCATCTGAATTGATGGAAGGATGTTTGGAACCTATTTTTGAGAAACATGCTGGCTATAAAAGAATTTATTTAGATTTGCCTGGCATGGGTAGGTCTGATGCCAATCCTGCTTTTGCAAGTGCGGATGCGATTTTAGAGATGCTCCTGAACTTTATAGAAACTGTAATCGGCGGACACAGCTTTCTCTTAGCTGGAGAGTCTTATGGTGGTTATCTTGCTCGAGGAATTTTGGCTAAGAAAAGGTCGGAGATTGATGGTTTGCTGCTTATTTGTCCAGTAGTTGTACCCAATCCGCAAGAAAGAATTCTTCCAAAAGATAGCCTGCTAATTAGAGAGGTAGGTTTTGATATAGCAGGCAAAAGCGAAGATTTCGTTGATTTAGCGATTTTACAGACTAAAGAAACTTATCAACGGTTTGAAAAAGAAATCCTAATTGGGCTTCAGATGATGAATGTTCCCTTTGTCCAAAAGCTGCAAGAAAACTATTCTTTTTCGTTTGAAGTGGATCAAGAGATACAGGAAGAGTGCTATGACGAGCCCAGCCTTTTTATAGCAGGAAAGCAGGACCAAGTCGTGGGCTTCCAGCAGTTAGCCCAGCTGTCTCACTATTATACAAGGGCAACTCATGCTGTGATGGATCTTGCTGGCCACAATGCACAGATAGATCAAGAGGCTCTCTTTACGGCCTTGGTTGAAAATTGGCTCAAGCGAATTGAACTTTCCTGATACTCCAAGATTTAATATGTTGAACAGATGCAGATGAAACTGGAGTTCATCAAAGAAATCTAATTCAGCCCCAAATTGATTTTAAAAGCATTGAAAAAAGCGGTCACACCGCTTTTTTTGCTTATTCTCCCCAGAATTTCTGGGCGATTTCTTGGCCTTGTTTGATTTTGGCCCATTGTTGCTCAATGGTGAGTTCATTTCCAGAGTCACAAGTGGCACAGCCGCATTGGTGGGAGAGCAGAAGACGCTCTTTCGGTAGAACGGTTGCTGCTTTCTCAAGCAGGTCTAGGACGCGTTTTTCGTCATCCAAGCCTGTCGTCTTACTGGAAAGCAGTCCTAAAACGACTTCCGCATTCTTGTCCTTCAAAGCTGCTAGAGCTGAAACATCACCAGCTACATCGCTGTCCCACTCTAGGAAGTAGCGATCATAATGTTGGTC
>CBDFAZ010000077.1:0-9544 GCA_965245685.1 uncultured Streptococcus sp.
CCAGTCCTCTCCAGGGTATGACTTTTCGTTAACCCACTACAGTTGACAAAGAGCCCTCTTTTCTTATTCTCTCATCAAAGCTTACTTTGCCAAAGCCCCCATGGGATCCCAAGGAGCCAAGACAATAGGCTCTTCTTCATAAGCAGCTAATTCTGCTGCTGTCAGAAATTCTTTACGAACGACTATTTGATAGGTATACTCGTCCATCCAAGCGTCAGAGGCTACGAAATAGCCCTTGTTACCAACCTTTTCGCCCCAGGAGTTTTCGACCTTCCATTTCTTAGCCTTGCCATTTTCATCCAAGTCCACCCCTGTCAAGACCATAGCGTGGGTCATGAGGCTTTCGCTATAGTCCAAGCGGCCAGCCTTATCCTGAGTTAGTCGAATATCCATGCTGGCAGTGAAATCGTGCATCCCCTCAGCCATAATACCCGCCTTACGATTGCTAGACTGACCTACATCCGAGCCAAACCAAACGGTCTCGCCAGATTGCATTTGAGCGATAGCCAGCCCTTTTAGTCGATCCATTTCAACATTCAAATAACGAACGGGCTTACTTCCAACGACATTTCCCAACATCTCAACTGTATAGGACCGACCATAAGGCTTGTCAGCAGTCGGTGCATTGATAATAGAGACATAGTCAGCTAGCTTGAGATCGACATATTTTTGATAAAAAGTCAGAGGTGTCAATCCGCTCTCACTGTGGAAATGATTGTCCTTATCGCGATAAGAAAAGTCAAACTGGCGAGGCGGCAAGCCTAAATTCATAGCTAGGAAGTTAAAGACTTCTTGTAGGAGTTTTTCTTTCTTTGCCTGAAGTTCTAACGAGTTTGCACCCTCTGCCACTAATTCTCGCAAAATCTGCGCATCCTGGCGCAAGAGCTTATTGAGAATTTGATTGAGCTCACGGCTGCTACTGGAAGAAATTGACTCCGGATAGACTGACTTAGGCACGACGCCGTATTTCTCAAAGAGGGAAACAACCATATCCCATTGACCGCCATCCTGCTGAGGCGTATCTAAGAGAAACTTGACCTTACGGCTGGTCAATTCTTGGTCAGCGGTTGCCATCACCTGCTCTAAGAACCAGTTGGATTTTTCATATTTATCCCAAAAGAAAGTGTGGGCCTGAGATAGCTCAAAATCTTCCAGTTGGAAACCAGCAATCATCTTGTGGCGGAAAGTATTAAGAGCTGCAAACATCCAACAGCGTCCAGATGCTTTCTGGTCACTAACCTTGTCCTTAGTAAGATCCAGTGAAAAGACAGGTGTGTTTTCCACGGCAGCGCTTCGCTTCTCTAAGGAAGCCAAAAGGCCATTGTGGCTGATGGCATTTTCCATCGCTGCATACTTGGAATTGGCCTCATAAACAGCATACAGCTTATCTGTAAAATCTTGTTCTAACGAATGCATAGAATCCTCCTTGTCATTATACATCTATTATAGAACTTTAAAAAAAGAGCGCAAGTAAAAAGGCTGGACAAAAGAGTCCTAGCCTTTTTCTAAATCGGATTTTAGGATGCCATAGACGGAAAAATCTTTGACTAGTCCTTTATGAAATACAGCCTGACGGAAAGTGCCTTCGTAGCTCATTCCAGCTTTAGCCATAACACGCCCCGAAGCTGGATTGGCTGTTACAAATCTTGCTGTGACACGATTGAATCTTGCGTCTTGCAAGAGGTAGATTAAAACAGCTTTCAAAGCTTCTGTCATCAGCCCCTGCCCCCAATAGTCTTTACTTAAAATATAACCGACCTCGCAAGCATTAACTGCCTCATCCATGTCCACCATACTGATGTCCCCGATTACAGAATCAGGATTTTCTTTCAGGCAGATGGCCCACTTGTAAAAATCCATGTTTTGATAATTCTCAACCCAGCGAGCAATAGACTGTTGGGTGACTTCAGGACTCTCATGAGCATCCCAGGTCACGTGCAGCAAATTATCCGGACGAGAAGCCCAGTTGTCATACATAGCTTGAGCATCCGATTCCAGAAAAGGTCTTAACAAAAGACGTTTGGTTTCAATGGACTGTGTACCTATCTTTTTCATAGCTTCCTCATTTCTTGGATCGGACTAAAAAGATTCGATAGAGATTTTCACTTCCAAAATTCATCAAAAACTGTAATCGGCAAATGCCGTTTGTGCTGGCCTTTATGCCACCAAGACTCGATAGTTTCTTGAGCTTGGGCTGAAACGGACTTGCCTTCGAGATAGTCGTCAATTTCATTATAGGTCACACCCAGAGCGACTTCATCAGCAATCCCAGGTTTTTCCTCTTCCAAGTCAGCCGTCGGCACCTTTTCATAGAGGGCCGGATCCGCTCCTAAGGTGGCCAAAAGCTGCTTGCCTTGACGCTTATTGAGACGGTAAAGTGGTAAGATATCTGCTCCGCCATCCCCAAACTTGGTGAAAAAGGCCGTGACATTTTCTGCAGCGTGATCGGTTCCAATGACAGCTCCACTGTATGAACCGGCCAAAGCATACTGGGCAATCATACGGCTGCGAGCCTTGATATTGCCCTTGTTAAAATCAGAGACTTTGGTCCCCGTTGCCTCCACAGCCTTTGTCATGGCATCAGCAGATTCCTTGATATTGACTGTCAGACTGACATCAGGCTGGATAAAAGCCAGAGCTTTTTGCGCATCATCTTCATCTACCTGAACACCATAAGGCAGGCGAACGGCAATAAAGCGGTAGCTATCATCCCCAGTCTCAGCCCGCATTTCCTCTACAGCTAGCTGGGCCAAACGGCCAGCCAAGGTCGAGTCCTGACCACCAGAAATTCCCAGAACATAACTTTTCAAAAAAGGATGCTTTCTTAGATAGGCCTTGAGAAAGTCCACCGACTTGCGGATTTCTTCCTCTGGATCAATGATTGGTTTAACGCCCAGTTGAGCGATGATTTCTTCTTGTAGACTCATTTTTCTGCTCCTGTCTGGTAGGCTTTCTTGCGCATCTGGTCAATCAAATCCATCTTATCCTGCCAAATATCTCGAGCCAGGTCAACTGGATAATCCTGTGGATTGAGAACCCGCTTGTACTCGTCCCAAAGTTTATCAAATTCCTTACGGGCATAGGCTTGAATCTCAGTTAAGGTCGGCTGATTATAGACCAAATTCCCCTCTTGGAAAATATCCACCAAAAGCGGTACGGCATCAAAATTTTTGACCCTTTTATTGATATAGGTATAGGTTGGATGAAACATTTCCAGCGCTTCCAAGCCATTGACATCAAGGCCGTCATAGGTAATGTAGTCTCCCTCAGACTTCCCTTTTTCGCGGCTGGTAATACGCCAAACCTGCTTCTTACCTGGGGTAGAAACTTTTTCGGCATTATTGGACAGTTTGATGGTATTGCGCAAAACCCCACTCTCATCTTCAATAGCAACAATCTTATAAACTGCTCCTAAAGCTGGCTGGTCATAGGCCGTAATGAGCTTAGTTCCCACACCCCAGACATCTATCTTGGCCTTTTGCATTTTCAAGTTGAGAATGGTATTTTCATCCAGATCATTGGACGCATAAATCTTAGCATCAGGGAAGCCAGCTTCATCTAATTGCTGCCGAACTTTCTTAGAAATATAGGCAAGGTCTCCCGAATCAATACGGACGCCCAGAAACTTAATCTTGTCTCCTAGCTCACGCGCCACCCGAATAGCTGCCGGAACACCTAGACGCAATGTATCGTAAGTATCTACTAGGAAAACACAGTTATGATGAGTCTCAGCGTAAGCTTTAAAGGCTTCATAATCATTTCCATAGACTTGAACGAGAGCATGAGCATGCGTTCCCAAGACTGGAATATCAAAGAGCTTGCCAGCCCGGACATTACTGGTACCGTTAGCTCCGCCAATCACCGCAGCCCTAGTCCCCCAAATAGCAGCGTCCATTTCCTGGGCCCGGCGCGTACCGAACTCCATCAGAGGTTCATCTTCGATGACAGAGCGGATACGAGCTGCCTTGGTGGCAATCAGCGTCTGAAAATTAACGATATTGAGAATAGCAGTCTCAACCAGCTGACACTGAGCCAGTGGACCTTCCACCTGCACGATTGGCTCATTGGCAAAAACCAAATCACCTTCCTGAACAGACCTTACGGTCAGGCTCATCTTGAGATTCCGCAAATAATCCAGAAACTCTCCGTGATAGCCCAAGGTTTGCAAATAATCTAAATCGCTCTGGCTGAACGTCAGATTATTGAGATAGGAAATAATTCTTTCCAAGCCCGCAAAGACTGCGTAGCCGTTATTAAAAGGATTCTTACGGAAAAAAACTTCAAAAACCGCATGCTTGTTGTGAATATTTTGCTTGAAATAAACCTGCATCATGTTGATTTGATACAAATCAGTGTGTAGAGTTAAACTATCATCTGGGTACATCTTCTTACTCCTTTACGCTAGATACCTTTTATTATATCATAATTCCAAAAAAGCTAAGCAAATCCTGTCAACTCACTTGAATAGACATACTTGCTTAGCTTATATTTTTATGCTTGCTCTGTAAGATATTTGTAGGCTTCCTGACTGGCAATGGCACCATCGCCAACAGCCGTCGTAATCTGGCGCAGGTCTTTCTGGCGAACATCACCAACAGCGTAAATGCCTGCTACTGAAGTCTTCATCTGATGGTCTGTCAGAATCCAGCCAGCCTCATCAGTGATACCCAAATCCACAGCAAATTCACTAACCGGATCCAGGCCGACATAGATAAAGATGCCACCAAAATCTGCTTGGCTAGTTTCACCTGTCTTGACATTCTTGAAGGTTACGCCAGTCACTTTGCGCTCATCACCATGGATGCTTTCCACCACAGAATCCCAGACAAAGCGAATCTTTTCGTTGGCAAAGGCGCGATCCTGCAGCACTTTTTGTGCTCGCAGCTCATCACGACGGTGAACAATAGTCACACTTTTTGCAAAGCGCGTCAGGAAAATAGCCTCCTCAACGGCTGAGTCACCACCACCGACAACCAATAGGTCTTCATCACGGAAGAAGGCACCATCACAAACCGCACAGTAGGAAACGCCGCGGCTGTTGTAGTCTTCCTCACCAGGAACCCCCAGATGACGATGATTAGCACCAGAAGCAATGATGACTGTTTTAGCTTCAAAATGCTCATCTTCTGTGATGATTTCCTTAAAATCACCTCGGTCTTCAATTTTTTCTACTAGGCCAAATAAATGTTCAACACCCAGGTTCTCCAGAGGTTCAAACATTTTCTCTGCTAGCTCAGGACCGCTGATATTGGCATAGCCTGGATAGTTTTCAATGTCAGCAGTATTATTCATCTGACCACCAGGAATACCACGCTCCAGCAGGGCAACTTTTAGGTTGCTGCGGGCTGCATAGAGGGCAGCTGTCATGCCGGCAGGTCCAGCTCCAATAATAATTGTATCGTACATAACTCTTCTTTCTCCTTGTTGTAACTAGAATTATTCTAACAACTTTTCTACAGTTTTACAAGCATTTAAGCTTTTAGGACAATGAGCAGGCCCAACGTCGCAAAAGACAGGACTGGAATCGTCATAATGACAATCAGAAGGACATCATACAGATGACTCTGCCGCTCCTTGGCTGTCTTGTCCTTGCGGCGAATCATCCGCAGCCCAATCCATAAACCCGCAATGATCCCTACACCGACTGCTGTATAAAGCAGGCTCTCGATATAAAGTGCAAATATTTGATCTAACATGTCAACTCCTCAAAGGTCAATCAACCTCATAGTGCATAGAAAAGGAACAACTCCAAACCTAGCCGTCAGCATAAAACACCCACTAGGCAAGAAGGCCTGCTCCACTGCATGCTGAGACTGAAAACAAACTCAGCTGGTCTAGCCAACTGAGCCTTCACTGTCTCTATTATATCAAATATAGGTCCGTTTGTAACTAGCAAAAAATTCCTTGGTTCTTTCTTCCTTTGGATGATGGATGATCTCATCTGGTGTCCCAGACTCTATGATTTTCCCCCTGTCCAAAAAGAGCACCCTGTCAGCCACCTGAGCGACAAAGGACATATCATGACTGACCAGAATCATGGTTTGGCCAGACTTGGCTGCATCAGCGATTGATTTCTCTACTTCTCCGACCAACTCGGGATCCAAGGCTGAGGTCGGCTCGTCTAGCAAAAGAACATCTGGCTTCATAGCTAAAGCCCTTGCCAAGGCTACCCGCTGCTTCTGACCGCCTGATAAATGTCTAGGATAGTGATTTTCTCGGTATGACAAGCCAACCTTTGCTAATTCTTCCTTGGCTATCTTGGTCGCTTCTTGGTCTGACAGTTTCTTAACTACCAGCAGACCTTCCTTGACATTTTCCAGAGCCGTCCGACGGGAAAAAAGGTTAAACTGCTGAAAAACCATGGCTAGCTTGCGGCGCAGCAGCAAGATCTCATCTTTAGAAATCCTTGAAAAATCCACTTTGAAGCCGTCGATAGTAATCTTTCCGCTATCAGGCTGTTCCAGATAGTTGAGACTGCGGAGGAAAGTTGACTTCCCAGCACCTGAAGAGCCAATCAAAGCCACTACTTCACCTTTTTGAATGTCCAAACTGAGATCATCCAGAACCTTTTGACCTGAAAAAGTCTTACTTAAATGTGAAATATTAATCATCAGATTCCTTCTCCTTCTGCTTGCTGAAGCGATTCAAATTTATCCGGCTGTTTGATATCCATCATCTTTTCAATCCAGCGACCAAGTTGCTCAATGAGAATATTGACTGCCCAATAAATCAGCGAAACCGAAATAAAACGCTCAAAGTAACGGTAGTCCGCCCCCGCGATAGCCTGTGCCTTGGCAAAAATTTCCACTACACCGGCACTAAAGGCCAGAGAAGTCCCCTTGGTCAAGCCAATCAGGGAATTAATCAGACTAGGAGTCGCGACTACTGCTGCATTGGGGATAATGACACGCATATAAACCTGCTTGTTGGTCATTCCTAAGCTGCGAGCAGCCTCAATTTCTCCCGGGTCCACGGACAAGATTGCTGCCCGAATAGTCTCACTGGCATAAGCCGCTTCGTTGAAAGCAAAGGCAACAATCGCAAAGACAGACGCTGGAATATCATTAATATTAAAACTTGTGCCATACTGCTGATTGATGGCCTTCAGCAATAAAGGAATCCCAAAATAGGTCAGCATGAGCTGGACCAGCAGAGGTGTTCCTCTCAGAAAGCTGACAAAGAAAGCCTGAATCGGATACAGGACTTTAACCCGATTAATCTTGACGATAGCAAAAACCATGGCAAGCAGAATACCAAAGACTGCACCGCCCACCGTCAAAAGAAGGGTGATTGGCAGATTTTGCAAAATACCCGGAATAGCCTCAAAAACAGCCCTTAAACTAAATAATTTACCATCTGGAATGAACTTGAGGAACTCCTCATACCAACCAGTTGTCAGAAGATAAGTTGTAACCACTATTATTACTTCCTTTTCTTGATAATGAAATATTTTAACATAAATCTGGAACAAAACAAAGAATTTGCTTCGCTTTGACTAGCAAGCTACGGCCATTTTGACAGTTAAAATATGAGCAGTCTGTGCAAATATTATGTATCCAAATACCAAACAGACCGCACTAAGCCCAATATAAAAATAGACTAGTTTCACTAGTCTATCATATCTATCTCACAAAGACTAATATATTTTTCTTATCACAGCCATAAGAAAAGCATATCACTAAAATGTTTGGCGCTTAGCCTTACGCTCTGCCCGACCACGTGCACGATTCTCTGCTCGCTTAGTCTTGCGGCGCTTCTCGTTCACCGCCCACTGGATTTTTTTCTTGTAGCCTGGTTTGATTTTTTTCTTTTTCTTCTTGACCAGCCCCAGCATTTCCGTATCCAGCTTCTCCCGGCTCTTTTCCCGATTGGCCCGACGGTCTCGATCGTAGGTATCCTGGAACTCATCATCTTTTATCATCTTGGGAACGAACTTAATCCCCATCTTTTCCAACTCCCGAATATCTGAGTCGTCACTCGGCTGGTAGAGAGTAATGGCTGTGCCGGGAAGACCATTACGGCCGGTCCGGCCTACCCGATGGACAAAGAAAGACAAGTCTTGAGGAATGGCATCGTTGATAACATGGCTGACACCTTCGATATCAATCCCTCTCGCTGCCAAGTCAGTAGCGACAATGTACTCAAAATCCAGATTCTTAACCTGATTCATGATACGCTTGCGCTCCCGCGGAGCAATATCTCCATGAATTTTAGCAACTTTGAGCCCTTGAGCTGTAAGATAGCTGTGCAGCTCATCTGCCCTCGTCTTGGTATTAACGAAAATCATAGCCAGATAAGGCTGCAGGAGCTGACTGATTTGATAAATCTGAGTATTCTTGTCTCGTCCCTTGGTTGATAGGAGCCAGTTTTCAATGGTGTCCGCAATGACCGTCTTGGTCTTAATCTGCTCAATAACTGGATTAGACAGGTATTTTTTCAAAAAAGGCTGAAGCTTCTGTGGAATGGTCGCTGAAAAAACGAGAAACTGCAGGTCTTTTGGCAACCGGCCTGCAATCTTATCAACCGTCGCCAAAAAGCCCATGTCCAGTGTCATATCGGCCTCGTCAACGACAAAGGTCTTGGCCTTGTGAATGGCCAAGTCGCCAGACTCTACCAAGTCATAAATCCGCCCCGGCGTTCCGATGACGATATGAGGCTGACTGGACTCTAACTTCCCAATCTGACGAGCCTTGTCAGTTCCACCGACATAATTGGCCACCCGAATCTCTTTTTCAGAAAAGCTAGCCAACTGACGAGCAGCCTGATAAATCTGCGCTACCAGCTCCCGACTTGGAGCTGTAATGACAGCCTGCACGCTGTCTGCTTCCTCATCCAGCATTTGAAAGATCGGCAGCAAAAACGTGTGGGTCTTACCAGAGCCTGTCTTGGACTCGCCAACCAAATCCCGACCTGACAATACCACAGGAATCAGCTTTTCTTGGACTGGAGTCGCTTCAACGAAGTTCAAATCCCTGAGCGCTTCCTGAATATAATCTTTAAACTTAAATTCTGTAAATTTCATCTTGTCCTCTATTCTATTATCCTAACTATTATACCAAAAAATTGACCATCCTGCTTACCCTCAAATCTAAGAAGCAGAAAAGCGAGCCAGAGACTCGCTTCTTGCTATAGATATAGGATAGCCAGGGTCAAAAGACTGCCCACGATACCGATTCCCCAGAAGAAGAAATCAACCTTCCACTCACTCCACTCCTTGCCGTGGCCAGTTAGTCCTCCCAACTCAAAGTGGTGATGAACCGGGGTCATCCGGAAAATCCGCTTGCCGCCGGTCAGCTTGAAATAAGTCACCTGCATCATGACCGAGGTTGTCTCAAACACATAGACGATACCAATCAAGAGCAGGGTCCACTCTTGGTGAAGGGAAATGGAGATAGCAGCCAGCATACCGCCCAAAGCCAAGCTTCCTACATCTCCCATGAAGATTTTAGCAGGCTTATGGTTGAAGACAAAGAAGCCTAGCAAGCCGCCAATCATGCTAATGATGACAATCAGAATATCAAGACGCTTCTGCTCAACAGCAATC
>CBDFAZ010000078.1:0-9438 GCA_965245685.1 uncultured Streptococcus sp.
AACCAGCAAACTCCGTGAGCAATTCAAGGATGCCATGACCAACGAAAATGCCAATTTTCCGCAGCTATCTACAGAAGTTGCTGAAGATGAAGCGGAAGTCAAGTTGATAACGACTGAAGGCGATATCCGCATCAAGCTCTTTCCAAAACAAGCCCCACTAGCCGTTGAAAACTTCCTGACCCATGCTAAGGAAGGCTACTATGACGGCGTTTTATTCCACCGCGTTATCAATGAATTTATGATTCAGACCGGAGACCCTAAAGGTGACGGCACTGGAGGCGAGTCTATCTGGAAGGGAAAAGACAAGTCTAAAGACTCTGGAAATGGCTTTAAAAATGAATACTCACCTTACCTTTACAACCTTCGAGGCGCCCTATCCATGGCCAATGCAGGCCCTGACACCAATGGCAGTCAGTTCTTTATCAACCAAAGCAAGAAAGATTTGACTAGCCAAATGTCTACAGATTCTTTCCCAGCCAAAATCATCGAAGCCTATAAAAACGGTGGAAATCCTACTTTAGATGGCGGTGCTTATACCGTATTTGGCCAAGTGCTGGAAGGGATGGATGTGGTGGACAAAATCGCTGCCGCAGAAACAGACGATAATGACAAGCCTAAAAAAGATATCAAGATTGAAAAAATCGAGATTATCAAGGACTATGACTTCAGCAAATAAGCTTGCTGCCCAACCAATAAAGGAGAGAAATCAATATGATTATCTGGGGATATAGAGGATATCAGAAAAACGTAGGACAGACCCAAAGCAATATCGAGTGTGCCAACTGCCACAACGTCGCACCTTGGGACATTATTGAAACCGGCCGAAAGTTTACACTCTATTGGATTCCTACCTTTCCTTACGGTAGAAAACATTACCTCACCTGCCCTGTCTGCCAGCATGGCAAACAGATTGAGAAGCAGGAAATCGAGCATTTTTTGAATTATTAGTAACAGAAAGAGATGATTCTCAATGAACCGTCTCTTTTCTTTTATTAAATTTTATCAAGTCAGCTGGTTAAAATCCCAGATCTGATCCATCCAGCCTTCGTAGAAATCAGGCTCGTGACAGACCATGAGGATACTGCCCTTGTATTCTCTCAGCGCCCGTTTGAGTTCCTCCTTGGCATCGACATCCAGGTGATTGGTTGGCTCGTCCAGAACCAGGACATTATTTTCTCGGTTCATGAGGAGGCACAGACGGACCTTGGCCTGCTCCCCACCTGAGAGGACTTGAATCTGGCTCTCGATATGCTTGGAAGTCAAGCCACATCTAGCCAGAGCAGCCCGGACTTCTGCTTGGTTAAGAGCCGGAAAGGCGTTCCAGACTGCTTCCAGCGGTGTCTGACGATTGCCGCCTTCGACTTCCTGCTCGAAATAACCAAGCTCCAGATAGTCCCCACGCTCGACTTGACCTGCGATAGGCGGGATAATCCCCAGTAAACTCTTGAGCAGGGTTGTTTTCCCAATCCCATTTGCCCCGATGATAGCCACCTTCTGATTGCGCTCAAAGGTCAGGTTAAGAGGCTGGGTTAGCGGACGGTCGTAACCAATCTGCAAATCCTCAGCCTGAAAGATAAAGCGTCCAGGTGTGCGGGCAGGCTTGAAGTCAAAGGTAGGCTTTGGCTTCTCACTTTGTAGCTCAATAATGTCCATCTTATCCAGCTTTTTCTGGCGGGACATGGCCATATTACGAGTCGCTACGCGGGCTTTATTGCGAGCTACAAAGTCTTTGAGGTCCGCAATTTCTTTCTGCTGCCGCTCGTAGGCTGCTTCTAGCTGAGATTTTTTCATCTCATAGACTTCCTGGAATTGATAGTAGTCGCCAGAATAGCGGGTCAAGTGCTGATTTTCCACATGGTAGACGATATTAATCACGTCATTCAAGAAAGGAATATCATGCGAGATTAGAACAAAGGCATTTTCATAGTTCTGTAAGTAACGCTTGAGCCAGTCAATGTGCTCAGCATCCAGATAGTTGGTTGGCTCGTCCAAGAGCAGAATATCCGGTTTTTCCAAAAGCAACTTAGCCAAGAGAACCTTGGTCCGCTGTCCTCCAGACAGCTCCGTCACATCACTCTCCATACCGTAGTCCATAACACCCAGTGCCCGTGCGACCTCGTCAATCTTGGCATCTAGAGTATAGAAATCTCGACTCTCCAAGCGGTCCTGCAGCTCGCCCACTTCTTCCATCAGGGCATCAACATCGGCGCCTTCCTCAGCCATGCTCATATAGATTTCATTGATACGAGCCTCTGTCTTGAAAAGCTCGTCAAAGGCTGTACGCAAGACATCACGGACAGACTGACCTTGCTCCAGCACAGCATGCTGGTCCAGGTAGCCAGCTGTCACATACTTTGACCACTCGACCTTACCTTCGTCTGGCAGCATTTTACCCGTCACAATGCTCATAAAGGTTGACTTTCCCTCACCATTGGCACCGACCAGGCCGATATGCTCACCCTTGAGCAGGCGGAAGGATACATCCTCAAAAATAGCCCGGTCTCCGAAACCATGGCTGAGATTTTTTACTTCTAAGATACTCATTTTTTCTCCTCTATCATTGATTGCAGTTCCTTGATTATACCATCAAAAGGGATTTTTTGGCAAGACAGAAGAAAAGTAAAAGCGAGCCACTTAAGTCTCGCTTGCTTGTTCTCAATTCGCATGATGTGTATGCTTGGTAATCCACTGGGTCAGTTTGATCTTCAGCCAAAAGCCATAAATACCAAAGGTAACAATGGTCAGCAACCACCACTTGATCCAATTCCCAAAAAGCTGCATAGCAGTACCGTCAAAGTAAAGACGGTGCCCGTCAATAACTGTATGTTTTATCTTCCAATTATACAGAATACACATGCCCCAAGGTGCACAAATTCCCAGCGTAAATACTGTAATCAAGGTAGCCAAAATCACATGACCGATGTAAGAAAAGAGACCACCATCAAAATAAGACTCTTTGTACATACTATCTCCCCTTTAAACCAACTCTTTTAGAAATTGAATCAGGGTTTCTGCAGAGCGTTTACCAGCTTCAAGAATAAATTCATCAAAAGTGACATTAGCATCATGACTTGCCGTATCGCTCATGGCGCGAATAACCATGAAAGGCAGGCCGATCGAATGTGTGGCTTGAGCAATAGCTGCGCCTTCCATCTCCACAGCTAAGACATCTGGGAAATGCTCCTTAATGCGATCAATTTTGTCTTGACCAGCAACAAAGCTGTCACCTGTCGCAATCAACCCTACTCTAGCCTTTTGATGGGTTTTTTCCAAAATTTTCTTCATTTCAGCAACCAGATAGCGGCTCGCTTCAAAATAAAGCGGCTGCCGCGCCATCTGACCGTAGTCATAGCCAAAGGCCGTCACGTCCACATCATGGTAGACCAGACGATCTGCGACCACCACATCGCCGATAGCCAAACCTTCTGCCACTGCTCCAGCTGAGCCTGTATTAATCACGGCTGTAACCTTGAAGTCATTGACCAAAACAGCCACACTCATAGCGGACATGACCTTGCCAATCCCGCTTTCGACCAACACCACTTCATGGTAGCCAATAGAGCCCGTATGATAGACATGGCCCAAACGCAGGTGCTTCTGCGGGTTTTCTAAATGCTCCAGCAGAATCTTCAACTCCTCAGGCATGGCTGCGATAATTCCAATTTTCATATAATACCTCAAATCATCTGATGAAAAAGAAGCTTAGACAGACTAGGCTTCATTTTAAGTGCAATAGAGCAGTTTTTAAGGCCACCAAATAATAGCAGCAATCAAACCAATCAGCAGGATAACTACCCAAAGGAGAATCTTATTGAGTTTGGCTTGAAAGAGGCTTCGCTTCTGATTTTCAATCCGACGGCTCTTAGTCACGGTTGGATCTACTTCAATGTGCAGAGTCTCATCCGTAAACTCCTCTTGGTTTTGAGCAGACTGATAGCCAAAACGACTCTGACTCTGCTGAGACCGAGCTTCTTCATAACCAAAGCGGTTTTGAGGGCTCTGATAACCAAACTGAGTATCCTGTCGGCTAGACTGCTGCGAGCTAAAGGAGCTTCTGCCAGTTGAAAGAATCTTGGTTTCCTCGTCATCCATGAGAGGCGGCCCCGAAATATCCTCACCACGGTTAGCCCGCTCAATGATTTCATCTGTTAATAAAGCTTTTCCCATTGATCTACGTTCCTATTTATTCAGATTTTTTTGTTGCCAGTACTGAAGGGCCATGATGGTCTTGGCATCGCAGATGTCACCGTTTTGCAGCAACTGATGCGCCTCCTCCAGACTGACTTCAAAAAGTTCCAATGTTTCATCCTCGTCTTGGGGACGAGGGTTTTCGACCTTTGTCAAATGGCTGGCGCTGTAAAGCTTGATTTTCTCATTGCAAAAACCGATGGCAGAGTAGAAATCATAGACCAACTCCAGCTGTCCAGTGTAGCCTGTCTCTTCTTCTAATTCTCGGAGGGCAGCCGCTTGGGGATCTGCATTCTCTCCTAGCTCAAGCTTGCCAGCTGGAATCTCGTAAGAAGTCGCTTCAATCGCCTTGCGGTACTGCTTGACTAAAATCATCTTGTTTTCCGGAGTGATAGCAATCACAGCCACCGCCCCATTATGAAAAATCAAATCCCGTTGGGCTTGACCCTTACCCTCTGGCAGCTCTACCTGGTCCTGAACCACTTTAAAAATCGGTCCCTGATAAATCTCTGTCCGTTGGACGGTTTTTTCTTCAAATTCCATGACTGAACCTACTTATTTTGAGGGTGATGAGGAAGTCGCTTAGCATAATCTTCCTTGTTAATCTGACGGCCACGTCCCAGAGCAATGGCATCCGCTGGCACATCCTTGGTAATAGTAGAACCTGCACCGACTAGTGAATTGTCACCCAGTTCAACTGGGGCAATAATGGTCGAATTGGAACCGACAAAGACATTGTCGCCAATGATAGTCTTGTACTTCTTCTGGCCATCATAATTGACCGTAATCGTTCCCGCACCAAAGTTGACATTAGCACCGACTTCAGAGTTGCCAATGTAGGTCAAATGACCAGCCTTGGTATTTTCGCCAATTGACGATCCTTTAACTTCAACAAAGTTGCCGACATGGACATCCTTAGCCAGACTAGAACCTGGACGAATATGAGCGTAAGGTCCGACCGTCACTCCATCCGCAACACTTGACTCCTCAATCATGGAGTTGGTAATGACAGTCCGCTCTCCAATGACAGAGTCTACGATATAAGTACCATTGGTCAGGATAGTCTCTGCCCCAATCTTGGTCTGACCTTTCAGGGTCACATTTGCTTCAACTTGAACCTCTGGCGCAATTTCTACATCAACATCGATATAGGTCGCATGAGGATTGACAAAGCTGACACCATTGACCATATGCTGCTGGTTAATCCGGCGGCGCATAACACTCTCAGCTGTAGCCAAAGCTACGCGGTCATTAACCCCCAGACTTTCATCAAAGTCTTTCAGCGTATAAGCGCCGACTTTTTCACCATTCTCGCGGAAAATACCAATCACATCTGTGATATAGTATTCGCCTTGAGCATTATTGGTATTGATATTTTTGAGGGCCTCAAAGAGACGGGCATTGTCAAAGACATAAGTCCCTGTATTGATTTCCTTGATTTGCTGCTCAAAGTCTGAAGCATCCTTCTGCTCAACAATTTTCAAGACTTCGTCGTGCTGATTGCGTACGATACGGCCGTAGCCGAAAGGATTGTCTGCTTCTGCTGTCAGGATAGTCGCAACGTTCTTGTGGTTGACATGAAAGTCAATCAGATTTTTCAGGCTTTCTCCTGTAATCAGGGGAGTATCGCCAGCAATGACCAGCGTCTGACCTGTCAGATTTTCCAAAACAGGCTCCGCCATCATAACGGCATGACCCGTTCCCAGCTGCTCGGTCTGACGGACAAAGTCTGTCTGACCTGCCAAGACTTGCTCGACTAGCTCTGCCTTGTGGCCAACAACTGTCACGGTCTTTTCTGGATCAATGGCATTGACACTGCGGAAAACATGTTCCAACATGGAAATTCCTGCAACCTTGTGCAGTACCTTTGGTAAATCTGACTTCATGCGAGTACCCTTACCCACAGCCAAAATAATCGCGTAATTTGTCATCAATTATCTCTTTTCTGTAGGATATCACCTTTATTATATCACTAAAAGGTAATTTTTAAAAATTTAAAATCAAGCCATCCCCATAAAAATCTGCAACAAAAAACTTTTGAACAAAAAAATCAGCCTTTAAACAGCTGATTTTGCTTCTTTTTCTTTGATTTTCTTTGGAAGATGGACTTTTGCCTTGCCATAGTCCTTGAAGACAGCTCGCTGCTTGAAGTAAATCAATTCTCCATCTAAAGCTGTATCTTCGTCCAAATCCATGGTCATATCAATAGAGCGAATGGTCCGAGTCTTAGGGTCAACCACAAAGGCAACCTGACACTTCTCAATATCAATGGTCGTATCATAATGCTCATCATTATAAGCATAGTAGAAGGCATCGATAAGGTCATAGGCCAAATCACCTTCTGCTGTGACCGAAAACTCATAGCCGCCGTCCACTTTTTTCTTGGTCAGTTCTGACTCATTATCTACCATGACCTGCAGCAAAGCCTTAAAGGAGGACATGCCCGAATAACCATTGATATGTTTCCGGGAGTCAGTGTCATCAATGGTCTCAAAACCGTCTTTTTCTTCCAAGTACATCCGATCTTCGCTGAAATAATGGGTCAGTTCTTGATCATCATAGGTTTCGTAAAGCTTGGCTAAATAAGGTGAATCTGAAACAGTCAGCTGTTTAACGGTCTCAGCTTTTCTTTTTTTGTAGCCTTCTAGATAGGTCGACTCAGACTGCCGATCCATGTAGAAACTATCATGATCGAATTTTTTCAAGGATGCATCCACCACAGCAGACAGCTTAAAGCGGGATTCAAGAGCTTCTGCGATTCCTCCAGGCTTAAAGTAAGTATAGAGAAAGGTTCCGCCAATCAGTACAAAGCAGACACAGCCGTAAATGATAAAAAAATGAACCTTCTTCAAAATCAATCCTCCTAGAAGCCTTCTGTCGTTTTATAGCTTTTATTATAAGCTTTTTTAGAGCTATTTTCAATCTTTTTTCAGAAACGGTCTTTGAAGACTGTAGAGGAGAAATGCTAATTAGTTTTTCAAACTCTCAATGTCATTGCCAAATGTATCAACAAGGCAAGGAGCCGCTGCTTTTTGAATACTTAGCATCTCAGCCCTCTTTCTCATTTTCAGCCAACTGCTGGCGAAGCTTGGTAAACCAGTCCAACTGAAAGCGGGCTGAATCCAGCCCAAATTCGAGCGTCTTCATTTCAAAATAGCCAATCTGGGAAATACTTTCAGCTAAATCAGCCGCCTGACTGGTCTCTATCAGCTCTGTAGCCAAATGGCTGTTCTGCTCTAGATAAGCTTTTACTTTTTCCTGCTCCTCTGTATAACGAATCGCGTTTTTGACAGCTTCAAACTCTTGGACTTCAACTTCCAGTCCCTCAATGGTTAAATCCAGCATCTGAAGCTGCTCTTTCTTTGGCAGATAACCCATAAAAAGGAATTTCCCCAAGTCCATATTCTTGTTCTTGCTCATGTCGATAGGCGTTTTAAGCCACTCCAAAAACAAGATTCGTCCCGAAGCAGTAATGGCATATTCCTTCTTCATTTTTCCTTTTTCTACATACTCCGAATAAGTCACCGCCCCTTGCTGGGACAGTTTTTTTAAGGCTGCTTGGATACTTCCTAGACTGTCACTGCACATAGAGCTGAAATTTTGCCGCATCACCTGACGAATTTCATAAACTGTAAAATGCTTTATCATGAGTAAGCCTAAAATTAATTTGTCCATTTCTCCTCCAAATCACGATTTCTTTATATACCTAATAGTAACACTTTTGTTTCGATTTATCAAGTGCAAACAAAAAGCCTATTCAAAAATAGACTTAAGCTTGATCCAGCGGATAGACCTTGCGAAATTCTTCTAGGACGACACCCGTTTCTTGGGAAAATTCCAAACCTGCTTCCGCCAGACACTCCGTAAAAAATTCATGATGGACTTGCTGCCAGTAGTCCAAGGATTTATCTCCTTCTCCTTCCTTAAAGGCGTGTTCGGCTGAAACCTCATTAAAAGGCAGCACAGAGACTTTGGTGATTTCAATGATACAGACTGCCCTATCTTGACTATCTAAAATGACATCAAAACTTCCTGCCTGCGGCAAGGGCTCATTTTCAAGCTTATAGAGCTCATAGGCCGAAGCCGTCGCAGTCTTCTCACCACGTAGCACCAAATCAGCCAGTTGATCTGCCAAGGTACCGAAGGCCCAAGCGTCAATCTCGTTGCCAATCTCTGGATTGATTTTCTTATATGCCTGCCACATTTCTTTTGGGGTCATCATTTCTCCTGTCTTTCTAAAATAAAAATTATTGTTTATAAAAAATCTTCCTACAAAACTGTATTTTTATCAAAATCCATAAAGTCATCATGCTCATAATAGTAAAGCAGAGCCTGTAAACACTCTTGATCAGTCGCTTCTGATTTCTGCTCCATGACGGACAAGAGAACATCCGCAAAATCTTCACCGTAATAAATCAGCTCCATCTCTTGCTCCCTTACCTGTCTAGGGTAAACATCCCTATTATCCACCACTTGAGGATAATCAGCAAGCAAGTAGCTGTCCTGAAAATTCAGTTCTCCATTTTCCTTAGCATACAAACAGAAATCATCATCTAGCTCTTCCGATTTTACAGCCTCAATGATGTCTTTTAAGAAATAGGTTTGGTTTTTCTTCATTGGTCAAAAGTCCCTTTCCATTCAAAAGCCGGATAAGCTCCTAGGCACTGATAGCCCAAGCTTTCTGCGACCTTCTTGGAAGCTTCATTGTGCGCATCCCATAGAGGAAAGAGTGAGCGTTTTTGAGCTTCTAAAATCATCTGGGCACCCAAGATTTTGGCCAAGCCCTGTCTTTGGTAGGCTGGCTTGGTAGCAATTTCAATCTCAAGAGCTCCATGATAGACCAATCCTGTCGATACGCCAGCTATGATTTCCTCTCCTGAATAGAGTAAAAAACCAAAGCCACCCGCCGCTTGAAAATGGTCAAAATCGGAAAAATCACCCTGCAAATCCTGAGACCAGGCTTCCTCAGCCAAACGCTCATAACTCTCCTTATCAATCGGACAAAGGTAGTAGTTTGCAGGTAGCCTGCTCTGCCATTTCCCCAAAGCCTCTGTGTCAAAGGCAACCTTGTCCGCAAAAGCATAACGAGTAAACTGGCCCAGATCACTCTGACTATCGAGAAACTCTTGCCAGCTGGACTCCTCGGAGATAATGACCTTGTCAGCTAAACTATATTTTTTGCTAAATTCCTGCCACAAATCCGAATCCACCTGTCCAGCCGGAAAGAGGAAATTTCCTAGTTGGTATAGG
>CBDFAZ010000079.1:0-9198 GCA_965245685.1 uncultured Streptococcus sp.
TTCTCAACGGAACTGACACAGCAACCATCAAAAACAGTCAGGCTTCCAGCTTCCGACGAGAGAAATTAGGCTTTGTCTTTCAGGATTTCAATCTGTTGGATACTCTGTCGGTCAAGGATAATATTCTCCTGCCTTTGGTCCTCTCTCGCCGTCCCATTACCGAGATGATGCAAAAGCTGGTTACGACCTGTAACGAACTGGGGATTAACAAGCTGCAAGAGAAGTTTCCTTATGAGATTTCCGGTGGCCAGAAGCAGCGGGTAGCAGTAGCTCGGGCAATTATCACAGATCCTGAGATTCTGCTGGCGGACGAGCCGACGGGAGCCTTGGATTCCAAATCTTCGGCAGCCCTGTTAGATGTCTTTGACGACATTAATGCCCGCGGTCAAACCATTCTCATGGTGACCCACTCAACTGCAGCGGCTAGCCGCGCCAAGCGGGTGCTCTTTATCAAGGATGGGATTCTCTATAATCAAATCTTCCGCGGTGACAAGACCGAACGGCAGATGTTCCAAGAGATTTCTGATACTCTGACAGTTATGGCAAGTGAGGTGAAGGACTAGTGTTTCGATTAGCAGCAAAATTGGCGGTATCCAATCTGATTAAGAACCGCCGTCTCTATTATCCTTTTGCACTGGCTACCTGTGTGGCTGTAGCCATTTCTTATATTTTCAACTCCTTGGCTTTTAATCCCAATCTATCCAAAATGACAGGTGCCAGCTCTGTTATCCTCGTTTTGGTCCTAGGGGTTGTTATTGTGAACATCACAGCTGGAATTATTGTCTTTTATGCCAATCAATTTGTTATGAAGAATCGCTCCAAGGAGCTGGGGCTTTATGGTATGCTAGGTCTTAATAAGCGTCATCTCTTTGTTATGACTTTTATTGAGCTTCTGATTTTCGGGCTAGTGGCTGTAAGCTTGGGGCTGACTATTGGTGTTCTCTTTGACCAGCTGATTTATGCCTTTTTGCTCAAGCTTATGGGGACCAAGGTGGTTTTGGTTTCAACTTTCCAGCTACCGGTCTTGATTCTTGTTTTTATTTTCTATGGCTTTATTTTTGCCGGCTTGGTCTTTGTTAACGGTTGGCGAATTCTGCGTTTTGATTCCCTGAAGATGTCTAAGGAAAAGGCCAGCGGAGAGAAGAAGAGCCGGTTTTTACTGCCACAGACCTTTATTGGTCTTGCAGCTCTGCTCTACGGCTACTATCTGGCCCAGACCGTGCGGAATCCTATGGAAGCAATCTTCATCTTTTTTGGAGCAGTCCTCTTGGTCATTTTAGGAACCTATCTGCTCTTTAATGCTGGTATTACAGTCTTTCTGCAGCTTCTGCAAAAGAACAAAAAGTATTACTACCAGCCCAATAATATGATTTCCGTCTCAAATCTTATTTACCGGATGAAGAAAAATGCAGTGGGGCTGGCTACTATTTCCATCCTATCGACTATGGTTCTAGTGACCTTCTCTGCCGGTATGAACATCTATTCTGGCGCGGAATATATGCAAAAACTTATGTTTCCGCATGATTTCTCTATCAATGGCGGTGTGAATGCAAAAAAAGAACAGCTGGACCAGGTCTTGACAGAGTTTGTAGCAGAGAATCAGCTGAAGGTCAAGCAACAGGAGACCTATCAGTTTTATTCAATGGGGGTCAAGAAGAAAGAGGGTAACAGCCTAGATATTTATCCTAAGGGACAATGGACTGTGTCACCCAATACCTATATCTTGATGTTTTCCAGCGAGGATTATAAAAAGCTGACAGGCAAGGATCTGTCTTTGGAAGACAATGAGGTCGCTGTCTTTAACAAGGGAGTGGATCTGGATTATAAGCGGCCTCTGCAGCTGGCTGGTCAAAACTTGACGATCAAGAAAGTCCTGTCTGAAGATTTTATCTTTCACAAGATTCCAGATGAGTATAATATCATCATTCCTAAAGGGCTGTATCTAGTAGCCAAGGATCCAAGTCAACTCATGGCTCCGCAAATGGAGCAGCAAGCTATTAATCCTGTGCTCTATGGTAGTCTGGATATCGAAGCTTCAGAAGATGAAAAGGCTGATCTGGATACAATCTATCAAAAGAAAATGGCGGACTACAACCAGTCCCTGCCAGAAGGTGCTGGAGGTGTCCACGGTCAAACTGGTGTGATTGGCATACTTGAAATTAAGGGTATGCTGGGTGGTGTCTTCTTTATAGGGATTTTCCTCTCTATTGTCTTCATGATGGGAACAGTGCTGGTTATCTACTACAAGCAAATTTCCGAAGGCTACGAAGACCGTGACCGCTTCATCATCCTGCAGAAAGTCGGCTTAGACGAGCAACAGACAAGAAAGACCATTCGAAAACAGGTACAGACGGTCTTCTTCCTGCCCCTAATCTTTGCCTTCCTTCATTTGGCTTTTGCCTATCACATGCTCAGTCTCATTTTACAGATGTTGGGCGTGCTCAATGCAAGTCTTATGTTAGTCGTGACTCTCGGTGTCTGCGCTCTGTTTATTGCAGTGTATGTCGGTGTCTTTCTCATCACATCTCGCAGCTATCGCAAAATTGTGGCTATGTGATAGCAGAGACAGGCTTCATATAGCTTTCATCTATTTTAAAGACTTAGGCTGAGATTTTTCTCAGCCTTTCTTTTCTCGGAAAATTTCTGAGAAAGATTCCTAAAAGCGTGGAAATATGATAAAATAGGACGTTAATGCAATTAGGAGAATAAAAATAGATGAATATATTTAGAAAAAAAGATGCCAGCAAGGACAGAACGGGCATGCGCCGTCACTTGAAAATTCCTGATCTGATTTTGCTTGGTATTGGAGCCATGGTAGGAACTGGGATTTTCACCATCACAGGGACTGGGGCAGCCAAATATGCTGGGCCTGCTCTGACCATCTCGATTGTCATTTCAGCCCTTTGTGTGAGTATTTCGGCCCTTTTTTACGCTGAGTTTGCCTCACGGATTCCTGCCAATGGCGGAGCCTACAGTTATATTTATGCGGTTCTGGGAGAATTTCCTGCTTGGCTGGCTGGCTGGCTGACCATCATGGAGTTCATGACGGCTATCTCAGGTGTTGCCTCTGGCTGGGGCTCTTATCTGAAGGGCTTGCTTAGCGGCTTTGGTATCCAGCTTCCAGCAGCTCTGAATGGCACCTTCAATCCCAAAGCAGGTACTTATGTGGACTTGCTGCCCATTCTGGTCTTGGTCTTTGTTACGGGAGTTGTTCTTTTGAACTCCAAGGTAGCCCTGCGCTTCAACTCAGCCTTGGTGGTCTTGAAGTTCTCAGCCTTGGCACTCTTTATCATTGCAGGATTTTTCTTCATCAAGCCAGAAAATTGGTCTAACTTTGCACCTTTTGGTTTTGGAGAAATTTATGGCGGTAAGGTTGGTATCATGGCTGGGGCTTCGCTTATGTTCTTTGCTTTTCTAGGTTTTGAGTCCATTTCCATGGCGGTCGATGAAATCAAGGAGCCCCAAAAGAATGTTCCACGCGGGATCGTTTTATCCTTGAGTATTGTGACCATTCTCTATATTTTGGTGACCTTGGTCTTGACTGGGATTGTTCATTATAGCAAGCTGGATGTCTCAGATGCGGTGGCCTTTGCCCTGCGCAGTGTCGGTCTTGGTTGGGCAGCCAACTATATCTCAGTTGTCGCTATTTTGACTCTGATTACGGTCTGCATCTCCATGACCTACGCCCTGTCGCGGATGATTTACAGTATTGCGCGTGATGGTCTTTTGCCTCGCTCTTTCAAAAAATTGACAGAGACCAGTCGGGTGCCAAAGAATGCAACGATTTTAGTAGGGATTGCCTCAGCTGTCTGTGCGGGTATCTTCCCCTTAGCTAGCATCGCCTCTTTCCTCAATATCTGTACCTTGGCCTATCTGATTTTATTGGCACTGGCTGTCTTGAAATTGCGGAAAGATAAAGGAATGCCCAAAGCTGGAGAATTCAAAACACCTTTAGTCCCTCTGACACCGATTTTATCCATTATCATCTGCCTGTCCTTCATGACCCAATATACCAAGGAAACCTGGCAGTCCTTTGGAATTGCCCTAGCGCTGGGAAGTCTCATCTATGTCTTCTATGGCTATCGAAACTCAGAAGTGGCTTCAAAAGAGAAGTAGGGATAGAGTATTGCTATTAAAAAGAAAGTAAAAGTAGAAAAGAATGAAGAACCTTAATCTAACCCAAAAGAAGAAAATCTGGCTCTTTGCCCTTGCTTTTATCGCCCTAATTTTACTGGCGATTGTGATCAATATCCAGCTGAACCAGCCTGAAGATATGCATGCTGAGTATGTTCGGCTTTGGAAGACAACTTGGCATGAGAAAAATAAAGACTGGCTCTATCCACTGAAAAATATCTGTCTTGTTATTCTGGCAGTTCTAGCTGGGTCTGGTTTGATGATTGCATTCTCCAAGAGTGAGAGATGGAAATAAGCTTCTGTAGATTTAAATGAAATAATCTTACAAAAATGTAAGATTGACGATGGTAAATGTAAGGTAGAGACATGGAAAACGTGTCTCTATTTTGCTATAATCAGCTCAGGAATCCTAACAAGAAAGGTTGCGCGATTATGAAAAAAGTCCTTTTAGGTTGCTTGGGAACAGTACTGGTTTTGCTTGCTCTTTTAATAGGTTTTCTGGCCTACTTTGGTCCAGACTATGGCATTTTTCTTTTCCCACCTAGTCCGCAGGACTACGCCCGCTCGGTTGTGAAAAAGCTTGATTTCGGTCTTTATACGGACAAAGACTGGGAAAATGAGAAAAAGAAAGCCTTGGAGGAGCTTGAATCAGCCGAGACTTATCAAGACACCTACCCTGTCTTGGAAAAATTAACCAAAGAAGCTGGCGGAAAGCATTCTTATTTTTTAAGTCCACAGGATAATCCTGAAAATAGTCCGGAAAGCAAAAATCAGCCTGAAGTGCAGAATCGAGAGGGAGTTCTCTATTTAAAAGTTCCTGCTTTCACTGGTGATGCACAGGCAGCGAAAGCTTATGCTGAGAAACTTTCAGCAGCTCTTGAAAAGAATGACTATCAGGCGGTTGTAGTGGATTTGAGAGATAATACCGGCGGGAATATGTATCCGATGATTGCGGGCCTGTCCTCTCTTTTGCCTGATGAAGACCTCTTCCAATTTGTTTATAAAAATGGAAGCAAGAGCGCGGTTTCTCGGTCAGATATTCTTAAGCAGCTTGGCCTGGAGCAGACTGATGAGAAAGCAAAGAAAGTGCCAATAGCTGTCCTTACTAATGGGAAGACAGGTAGCTCAGGAGAGATGACTGTTTTAGCTTTTAAGGGACTTGAAAATGTTAAAATATTTGGTCAGCCAACGGCAAGCTATACTACGGGAAATAATTATTATCAACTTTATGATGGAGCGGTTTTGCTCTTGACTACCTCGAGTATCCTAGATCGTACAGGCAATCTTTATGAGAATGAGGCAATTCAGCCCGATGTCCTAACAGACCAGCCTTTAGAAGAGGCGAAGTCTTGGCTGAAGGAACAGTTAGGAGAATAGTTCATTGAAAGCAGTCAAAGAGACTGCTTTTCTGCTATAATAAAGAGAAGAACGAGGTGACAAATGATTCGTAAAGTAAAACTAAGAGATGCCGCAGCCATTCAGCGGCTTAATGCTGAGTGCCTGGGCTATGACTTCGATAGGGAAGCGACGGAGGCTCAACTAAAAAGGTTACTAGAGAATGACCAGCATTTGATTTTGGTAGCTGAAGAAGGCGATCAGGTCATAGGTTACGCCCATGCGGCTAGCTACGACTGTCTCTATTTTCCGTCCTTGCTCAATCTCTTGGCTTTGGCCGTTGCTCAGGATTTTCAAGGGCAGGGACATGGCAGAGCGCTGATGCAAGCCTTGCGAGAAGAGGCAAAAGCAGCAGGCTACACAGGAATTCGGATTAATTCAGGCATTTCCCGCTCCGCAGCCCATGATTTTTACCGCAGCCTCGGCTGCAGCGAAAAAGCAGACCAAAAACGATTTTATTGGGAATTTTAGAGAAAGGAGGAGAAGATGATGATTGAACCACTAACCCAACAGCATGCTTTAGAAATTGCTAACGACTGGCATTACGAGGCGCCTTATGATTTTTATGATATGAAAAATGACCTAGAGGATTATGAAGAAATGGTTTCTCCTGAAGCGCGTGGAGACCGTTATCATCAAGTTATGAACGACGGGAAACTCTATGGATTTTTCTGCTTGGAGCAGAAAGGGGAGCGAACTTTGGAGCTTGGTTTGGGGATGAAGCCGGAGCACTGCGGAAAAGGTCAGGGCGCTGCATTTTTGCAGCAAATTTTGGACTTTATCATTGAAAATTTTGCGCCCCAAATCATCAGGTTATCCGTGGCTGACTTCAATCACCGAGCCCAGCAGCTCTATCTCAATATGGGCTTTGAAGTGGTGAGGTGCATTCCGCAAGAAAGCAATGGCGATATTTATCTCTTTGTGGAGATGGAGAAGAAGGTCTAGTCAATATCGCAGCCAGACAAAGAGACATATAAGCTTAATCACTCATTATCCCTAGAAAAGGAAGTAGGCAGTTTGCCATGAAAAAAGAGAGCAGCAGGGGAGCTAGCAATTATCAAATTCATTTTGTAAAAAGTGTAGAAGAATTTCAAGTCTTATTAGAGGTCTTTCGAGAAGTCTTTGACTGGGAAGAGTCGGAGTTTCCAGATTCTTCTTATCTTGCCAATCTGCTGGGAAATCCTCAATTTTTAGTGCCTGTCGCAATGGTAGAAAATCAAATTATTGGAGGTCTGACAGCCTATCTTTTGCCGAGCTATCAAACTAAAAAGTCCAGCCTCTTTATCTATGATTTGGGCGTCGCGACTAATTTCCAGCGGCAAGGAATTGGCAAAAGTTTGATTGATAAACTGCTTGATTATGCAAAAAAACATCAGATACAGGATGTTTTTGTCGATACAGAGCTGGAGGATAATGAAAATTCTCTGGCCTTTTACCAAAAGACTGGCTTTGACAGTCAAGCAAAAGTCGTTCAATATACTTATGACTGCTGAAGGCTAGCAAGGAATTTGTCAATGATTATCAATAAACAAAAGGAGAAAACCATGACATTTGAAGAAATTTTACCAGGTCTTAAGGCCAAGAAAAAATATGTGCGTACAGGCTGGGGCGGAGCGGAAAACTACGTCCAGCTCTTTGATACGATTGAGCAGAATGGGGTGGCTCTCGAAGTGACACCTTATTTCCTCATCAATGTTTCAGGCGAAGGGGAGGGCTTCTCCATGTGGAGTCCGACTCCTTGTGATGTGCTCGCGACAGATTGGGTGGAAATAGATGACTAAGACGGTACTAGTTACGGGAGCTAGCTCTGGCATTGGCCGAGCTCAGGCTCTGACCTTTTTGGAAAATGGCTATCGGGTTTATGGGGTGGACAAGGATGAAAATCCTGGCTTTCTCAATGAGCTTCGTTTTGTCAAGATGGATTTGACAGGCGATTTGACACCGCTCTTTACCAGCTTACCCGAGGTGGATATTCTCTGCAATACAGCAGGTGTCTTGGACGATTATCGTCCCCTGCACGAGACCAGCGATGAGGACTGGGAGCAGATTTTTGCGCTCAATCTGACCGCGACTATGAAAATCACCCGCTTTTACCTGCAGAAAATGCTGGAGAAAAAGTCTGGTATCATCATTAATATGTGCTCGATTGCTAGCTTTCTGGCTGGTGGCGGCGGTGCTGCCTATACAGCCTCTAAGCATGCTCTGGCTGGCTTGACCAAGCAGATAGCCTTAGACTATGCGGATAAAAATATCCAAGTGTTTGGTCTAGCGCCAGGCGCTGTCAAGACAGCTATGACTGCCGCAGATTTTGAGCCAGGCGGACTGGCAGACTGGGTTGCTGAGGAAACGCCGATCAAGCGCTGGCTGGATCCTCAGGAAGTGGCAGACATAAGCCTCTTTCTAGCCAGTGGTAAGGCATCTGCTATGCAGGGCGAGATTATCAAAATCGACGGCGGCTGGAGTTTGAAGTAAGGAAATAAAATGTTTAAATGGGAAAAACGCAAAAAGACTTATATGATTTGTCTAGCTCTGCTATTTCTTATCTGGTTAAACAATACAAGTCTCTTTTCTAATAAAGAGGGGCAGGAATATAAAATCCTAGCCCATCGAGGACTCGCACAGACCTTTGATGAATCTAAAGCGGACTGGGACAGCAATACGGCAGCCATGATTGACCCTCCTACACATCCCTATCTTGAGAACACCATTTCTTCGATGCAGGCGGCTTTTGACCTAGGAGCGGATGCAGTGGAGTTTGATGTGAAATTGTCCAAAGACAAGCAACTGGCAGTCTTTCATGATGCAACTCTCGAATTCAAAACTGGCATTGAGGGAGAAATTCAGGACTACACGATGGCTGAGCTCAAAAAGATGGATATCGGTTACGGTTATACGGCTGATGGCGGAAAAACCTATCCTTTTAGAGGAAAAGGAGTCGGTCAGATGCCCACAATAGATGAGGTTTTTGAGTCTTTTCCCGACAAGGAGTTTGTGATTGAGGTCAAAGACGGAAAATTAGAAACCTATAAAGTCTTGTGGGAGAAACTAAAAACGCTCTCGTCCGAAAGGCTAGATAAACTAAGTGTTTGCGGGGCAAGTGAGGAAGGCGTTCATTGGTTGCGCAGTCAGAGCAGCAGTCTCAAGCTCTTGTCCAAAAAGCGCATGCTTAATGCTCTTATCCAATATGAATTATTGGGCTTTACGGGCTATATCCCTGAGGAAATGAAAAATGCTGAGCTGCGCATTCCTTTGAAATATGCCAAATTCTTATGGGGTTGGCCAAATAAATTTATGGAAAGAATGGAAGCTGTCAAAAAACGGGGTGAGCTAACAGCTGGCGGCAGCGACTTATCAGAAGGTTTCGATCATATCCATAGTCTAAAAGATATTCCTGAAAGCTTTGACGGCTATATCTGGACGAATAAAATCAATGAACTGCATCTGAAAGAAGACAAAGAATGAAAGTAAAGAATACTTTTTTCCAATCCTGGACTAAAAATATGGTACTTTACGGTTTGGATGCTGGCCTAGGGCAGTTCTTCATGAATGCGCCTGAGACATCCTGCCTTTACCAACTAGGAAATTTCATCTTTCCGGCTGGTCAGGTGGATCCGAATTTGTGGCAGGAATTTAGCAAAAAATATAGTTTAGCTGACAAGGTCATTATCT
>CBDFAZ010000080.1:0-9186 GCA_965245685.1 uncultured Streptococcus sp.
AACTGGCTAAGAATGACCATCTTGTAAGCCGCATCAATGCCATCTACGTCATTGGTTGGGTCGCTTTCTGCAAAGCCAAGACGCTGTGCTTCAGCAAGAGCGTCTTCATAAGACCAGCCTTCTTCTACCATCTTGGTCATCATAAAGTTAGAGGTTCCATTGACAACACCCAAGATACGGGTAATTTTGTCAGAAGCCAGTGAATTAACCAAGGTACGCAGGATCGGAATTCCGCCGGCAACAGCTGCTTCATAGTAGAGAGCCACATTTTGCTTTTGAGCAATTTCCAGCAACTCTGCTCCGTGTACAGCCAGCAAATCCTTATTGGCCGTTACCACATGTTTGCCAGCTTCAAGAGCACGAGTGATGAACGTTTTCGCTGGTTCGATTCGTCCCATCAATTCTACAACGATAGTAATCTCAGGATCCTTCAGAATTTCTTCAACATTTGTGACAAAGTTAAAGTTATTTCCAGCTGCTAAAAGACGATCTTTTTCGGCATCATCTTTGACCAAGACTTTAGCAACCTCAATCTCTGAATGAGCCGCTTGAACGATTTTTTCTCCGTTTTCTTTCAGCAAAAAAGGCACACCGCTTGCCACTGTTCCAAAACCAAGTAAAGCTATTTTAATAGACATGAAGCACTCCTTGAAAATTTCTTGTATAAAAAATATTATAACAAAATTATAAAAAAATGCCTACAAAACTACTTCTTTATTTGTTATAATAGATGTAAATTTCCGTAAGGAATTGTAATTTTTTTAAAAAAGGAGATATTATGACAGGAAAACACCGAGGAAATCGCATGCAGCAACGCAAAGCTAGAAAAAGAGCTATTTTGCTTTCTTTAACGAGTTTATTACTTTTTCTTGTCTTGATTGTAGGTGGCTTTTCTTTACTAGCCAAGCTGCAAAACTCGCACAACCAAAAAGAAGCTAATAACGTGTCAACGAACCAAGTCAATACTTCATCTAAAACTTCATCAGCACCGACTCGGGAAAAAAAGACGACTTCGGATGACGACAGTAAAGACAAGGTCAAATGGGTCAAGCAAGACAAGCCCGTTCAAGTTCCTATCTTGATGTATCATGCCATTCACGTCATGGATCCATCAGAAGCAGCTAACGCCGGTTTGATTGTAGATCCAGACACATTTGAAAGTCATCTAAAAGCTTTAAAAGACGCAGGCTACTACCCACTGACACCAGCTGAAGCGTACAAGGTCCTAACGGAGAATGTCTTGCCAGAAAACAAAAAAGTCGTCTGGCTGACCTTCGATGATAGTTTAAAGGACTTCTATACTAACGCCTTTCCACTTCTTCAGAAATATGACATGAAAGCAACCAATAATGTCATTACAGGATTTGTTCAAGCGGGACGCGAAGATATGCTGACACTGGATGAGATAAAGGAAATGAAGGACAAAGGCATGTCCTTTGAAGACCACACCGTCAACCATCCTGACCTCTCAGCGACTGCAGAAGACCAACAAAAAATTGAGTTAAAAGATTCTAAGTCTTACTTAGACAAAGAACTGTCTCAAACCACAACCACCGTTGCCTACCCATCTGGACGATACAGTGATGCAACCTTGCAGATTGCTGAAAGTCTTGGCTACAAGATGGGACTAACAACCAATAACGGACTAGCTTCCCTATCCAATGGCTTGCTCACACTCAACCGAGTACGCGTAAACCCAACCACCACTGCAGAAGACCTGCTAAATGAAATCGCAACAAACTAATCTTAAAAGCTTGCTTCACCTGAAGCAGGCTTTTTCAATTCCTATGATTATAACTTTTTCAATCACCAAAAAACACCAGTTCCAAAGAACTGGTGTAAAGGTTTATTTAGACTTGATATAGTTGATCCCATCCGCTTTCGGAGCAACAGCTTTACCGAAGAATGCCGCAAGGACCACAATAGTCAAGACATACGGAGCAATCTGCAGATAAACCTTTGGAACACTTGAAAGCAAAGGCAACTGGTTCCCGATAACCGCCAAACTTTGGGAAGCTCCAAAGAAGAGACTAGCCAACATGGCACCAATAGGACTCCATTTACCAAAAATCATAGCTGCCAAGGCGATAAATCCTGGACCTACAATAGTTGTCACAGCAAAGTTAACAGAGATTGACTGAGCATAAATAGCTCCACCAATACCTCCGAGCAGACCAGAGATCATGACACCGCAATAACGCATGAGGTAAACATTGATCCCCAAGGTATCTGCCGCCTGCGGATGCTCTCCGACAGAGCGAAGACGCAGTCCAAATTTAGTCTTAAACATGACAAACCAAGCGAGGAAAGAGAAAGCAATGGCAAGATAACCAACCAAGCTTGTATGCTTGAAGAAAATATCTCCCAAAACTGGAATATCAGACAGGACAGGGAAATTAAACTTCCCGAATGAACGCTGAATATTATCCGTTTGTCCCTTGTTATAAATAGCTTTAACAAGGAAAATTGCCAAGGCTGGCGCCAGCAAGTTCAGCACTGTACCACTCACAACATGGTCCGCACGGAAGGTAATGGTCGCAACAGCATGGATAAGAGAGAAGACAACTCCGACCAAACCAGCAGCAATCAATGAAAGCCACGGAGTCGCGCTACCCAAACTCTTCTCGAAAGTCAGGTTAAAGAGAACGCCTGTAAAAGCTCCCATAACCATGATTCCTTCCAAGCCGACATTAACAACACCAGCGTGCTCAGAGTAGGCTCCACCAATACTTGTGAAAATCAAGGGAGCCGCATAAATCAGCATAGATGATACTAATAAACCTAATACCGTTACAATATTCATCCTAGTTTCCCTCCTTCACTTTTTTAGCTTCCTGCCGACGATTTTTAAGGAAATCAAAGATCGTCATACCTGTCATACGCTCAATCAGATAGTGGGCGCTGACAAAGAAGATGATAGAAGCTGTTATGATGTTTACAAGTTCTGTTGGAATCTGAGCCACGTTCATACCTGGAGCACCAACACTCAAAACTGCAAAGAGGAAGGCTGCAAAAAGAATTCCAATTGGAGAATTGGCTGCCAAAAGACTTACCGCCATACCATTGAAACCAACACTCAGGGAACTTCCTTGAACAAAGACATTCTGATAAGTCCCAAGTCCCTCTACTACTCCTCCAAGTCCTGCAAGAGCACCTGAAATAATCATAGATATGATAATAGTACGCTTAGATGACATCCCTGCGTATTCAGATGCATTTGGATTAAGCCCTACAGCACGAATTTCAAAACCAAGTGTTGTTTTCTTAAGCAAATACCAAATAACCACTACTGCAATCAAGGCAAAGAAGATACCGATATTCATCCGAGAGTTAGACGTAAGACTTCTCAACCACTCTGTTTGATAAATCGCATTGGCACTGACACGCTTACTAGAGTCAACACTCTGCATCACAGACTCTGGGAAACTATGAATAAGAGCATTTCCAACAAAAAGAACAATATAGTTCATCATAATGGTTACGATGACTTCACTTGTTCCCAGATAAGCACGCAGAATTCCTGGAATAGCACCAACAATACCACCAGCCACTGCTGCAATGACTACAGTCGCCAATAACATCAGAGGCCGAGGTAAATCAGGGAAAGAAAGTGCAAACCAACCAGCCAAAATCCAGCCAGCTAAGGCTTGACCAGGAAGTCCAACATTAAAGAATCCAGCACGGCTAGCTACAGCAAAGCCCAAACCGATGAGAATCAGAGGTCCCATCGCACGAGAAATCTCACCCAAACTTCTCAAAGAACCAAAAGCTGTTTTAAAGAGGGATTCATACCCCCAGATAGCATCATAACCAAAGATGGCCATGACAACCGCTCCCAATAAAATCCCTAGAAGAACTGAGATTAAAGGAACCGCAATCTGTTGTGTTTTTTTAGACATTTGAAGCTCCCTTCTGAATCTTACCACCGGCCATGAGAATACCAAGCTCTTGCTTATTAGTTTCCTCTGGAGTTACAATCCCCTGAATCTTACCATCGTGGATAACTGCGATTCTATCAGAAACATTGAGGATTTCGTCTAGCTCGAAGCTAACAACGAGGACAGCCTTGCCTTGAGTCCGCGCTTCAATCAAACGTTTATGAATGTATTCAATAGCCCCCACATCAAGTCCGCGAGTTGGCTGACTGACAATCAGAAGGTCTGGATCACGGTCCACTTCCCGAGCAATGATAGCTTTCTGCTGGTTTCCTCCTGAAAGAGCTGAAGCAGGTACATATTCGCTAGCCGCCCGAACATCAAATTCATCCATCAACTTGCGTGCGTAAGAATAAATGTTACCGTAATTCAGGATTCCATTTTTACTGAGCGGTTCTTTATAGTAAGTCTGTAAAGCAATATTCTCAGAAATGGACATTGCCAAAACTAAACCATCACGGTGGCGGTCTTCAGGAACGTGGCTGACTTTCATTTCAGTAATCTGCCGCGGCTGCTTGCCAATAATAGACTGGTTCTTAATTGTAATCTCGCCAGAGCTAGCTTTTCTAAGTCCTGTAATAGCCTGAATCAGCTCGGTTTGACCATTGCCATCAATACCTGCAATACCAACAATCTCACCAGCTCGGACATCAAGAGAAAGTCCCTTAACAGCTGGAACACCACGGTTTTCTTCAACAACAAGATCCTTGATTGACAAGACCGTTTCTTGAGGATTAGCAGGCTCTTTCGCAGTCTTGAAGGAAACAGCCCGTCCCACCATCATTTCAGCCAAATCTTGGTTAGTAGCACCAGCGATTTCAACTGTTTCAATGGATTTTCCGCGACGAATAACCGTTACGCGATCAGAAACTGCCCGAATCTCATCCAGCTTGTGAGTGATGAGAATGATAGATTTTCCTTCTTTGACGAGATTCTTCATGATTTTCATCAATTCATCGATCTCAGCTGGCGTTAGAACAGCTGTCGGCTCGTCAAAGATGAGAATGTCCGCCCCACGATAAAGAGTTTTCAGAATCTCAACCCGCTGCTGGGCACCGACAGAAATATCTTCAATCTTAGCAGATGGATCAACTGCCAAGCCGTATTTCTCAGAAAGTTCCTTGATTTCTTTAGTCGCGCCTTTCAAGTCCAACACACCATTTTTGGTGATTTCACTTCCAAGGATGATATTTTCAGCGACAGTAAATGCTTCAACAAGCATAAAGTGCTGGTGCACCATCCCAATACCAAGTGAGGCCGCCTTTGATGGAGAGTCCAGTTTAACTGACTTTCCATTCACTACAATCTCACCGCTGGTTGGCTCAAGCAGGCCAGCCAGCATATTCATCAAGGTTGACTTGCCGGCACCATTTTCTCCCAAAAGAGCGTGAATTTCACCTTTTCTGAGTTCCAAATTGATTTTATCATTGGCTACAAATTCACCAAAAATCTTGGTAATTTCTCGCATTTCAATGACATTTTCATGTGTCATGGCTCTTTCCTTTCCAGAATTTCATTTTATTTCAATAAAATTTACTAGCACAGCCAGTGCTAATAAATTCTATTGACACAAAGGCGTCTCAATTTCAAAAAGAAGCGACCCTACACGGTCGGATCGCTCTTAAATTGTTTTATTTGTCAGGAACAGTGATGCTGCCGTCAAGAATTTTTGCTTTCGCTTCTTCAACAGCCTTTTTAGCATCCTCCGACAGGTTTGTAGTTGTCAAGTCAACTCCACCGTCTTTCAGACCGAAGGTTGTAGTTTTACCGCCTGGGAATTTACCTTTAGCAGTTTGGTTAGCGATGTCTTGGACAGTCTTACCAACTTGTTTCAAGCTTGATGCTAAAACAAAGTTAGACTCTTTCCCATCCTTAGTCTTGTATTTACCTTCTTCAGTTTGGTCACGGTCAACACCGAGTACCCAAACTTTTTCATCTTCATTTCTTGTTTCGTTAATTGACTTAGCTTCGTTAAATACTCCGGCACCAGTTCCACCAGCAACTTGGTAAACCACATCTGCACCTGCAGCATATTGGGCAGCAGCAATTGTCTTACCTTTAGCAGCATCGCCGAATGAGCCAGCATAGTCTACTTGAATCTTGATAGATGGATCAACTGATTTCACACCAGCTTCGAAACCTTTTTCAAAACGTGTGATAACTGCGCCTTCTATACCACCTACGAAACCAACTTGTTTTGTCTTAGTAGTTTTTGCAGCAGCAACACCAGCAAGGTAAGCAGCTTCATTATCAGCAAAGACAGCTGAAGCAACATTCTTTTGTCCTTCGATAACATCATCGATAATAACGTAATTGATTTCTGTGTTATCTTTGGCAGCAGATTCAACCGCATCACGAAGGGCAAATCCGATACCAAATACTAGCTTGTAACCATCTGTAGCAGCTTGATTCAGGTTGTTTGCGTACTGAGACTCATCATTAGATTGGTAGTAAGTGTAACCATTGTCTTTTGAAAGACCGTTTTCTTTACCCCAAGCTTGCAAACCTTCCCAAGCTGACTGGTTAAATGATTTATCATCAACACCGCCAGTATCTGTTACGATAGCAGCTTTCAAGTCAGTTTTCGCATCTGAAGAATCTGAGCGAGAAGCACGGTTTCCACATGCAGCAAGTCCGATTGCTGCGACAGTTACTAGACCAAGACCTAGCCATTGTTTTTTGTTCATTTCTGAACCTCCTAATTAAGATGTGCAACACAGTTGCAAGTTTGAGTTTGGTCAGATGACCGATAACAGACTTATGTTAAATCTGTAAAAGAATATGGAAGTAATTCCTTGACCGTCATCACGACCGTCGATTTATCTTTAGCAACCAAGGTCACTTTTAGATTCCCATCAAAAAATTCTGCCATTACTTGGCGGCAGGCACCGCAAGGTGATATGGGTTTTTCCGTCTCACCATAGACAATCAGCTCCTCAAAGTCTAACGCTCCTTCTGAAACTGCCTTAAATATAGCTGTCCGCTCTCCGCAGTTGGTCAAGCCAAAACTGGCATTTTCAACGTTAACGCCGGTAAATACCCGTCCGTCTTTAGCGACCAAAACCGCTCCAATCGGGAAATGAGAATAGGGAACATAAGCATTTTTGCTGGCTTGAACAGCCAAGTCAATCAACTCAGTAGTCGCCACTAGCTTCTTCTCCCTTCATAATAGCCACACCGGCCGAAGTTCCGATCCGAGTCGCACCAGCTTCAATAAAGGCCTGAGCATCTTCGTAAGAACGAGCACCACCTGAAGCCTTGACCCCCATGTCTGGACCAACTGTTTTTCTCATGAGGGCAACATCTTCGACTGTCGCACCTCCAGTTGAAAATCCTGTAGAGGTCTTAACAAAATCAGCTCCAGCTTTCTGAGCCAGTTGGCAAGCCTTAACCTTTTCCTCATCTGTCAGCAGGCAAGTTTCCAGAATCACCTTGACTAAGGTACCGTTAGCAGCTTCTACAACCGCACGAATGTCTCGGTCTACCAAATCATAATCTTTTGATTTGAGAGCACCGACATTGATAACCATATCCACTTCTCCCGCTCCCTTTTGGATGGCGTCCTTGGTTTCAAAAGCTTTGACGTCAGAAGTATTGGCTCCAAGAGGAAAACCAATTGGTACACAAACCTTGACGTCTGAGTCTTTCAGCTGCTCCGCAGCAAACTCTATCCAGGTTGGATTGACACAGATACTGGCAAAATCATAAACTTTTGCTTCTTCAATTAACTTCAGAATCTGCTCTTCTGACGCTTCAGGTTTTAAAAGCGTATGGTCTATGTATTTGTTTAATTTCATGTTTGCTTCTCCTAGAATTAAGCAATAACCTCGATAATCTCGCTTACTGCAACGCTTTCATCACCTATTTTAACATTTTTTTGAAATTCTGTAACTAGTTCTTGAGAAATTTTTTCATTTGAATAAATTTTTGCGAAAACTTCTCCAATTTCGACCTTGTCTCCGACTTTCTTTTCGAAAACAATTCCAGTTTCATAATCTAAGTCGTCAGATTTAACTGCGCGTCCTGCTCCAAGTCTCATGGCAAAGAGTCCGAACTCCATAGCAGGCAGTTCAGTGATATAACCTGCCTGCTCTGCTTTTACATCTACAATATGAGCTGCACTTGATGGACGATAGAGATCTTCCAAGTCACCTCCTTGAGCAGCAATCATAGCTTCAAATTTCTTCAAAGCAGCACCGTTGGTCAGCTGTTCTCTTACTTCTTCCACCGTTTTCTCAACATCTGCTAGTCCGAGCATAATCTGAGCCAACTCACAAATGAAAGTTGTGATGTCTTCACGACCCCTGCCCTGCAAGATATCCAAAGCTTCTAAGATTTCCAGACGATTGCCGATGCTGGTTCCCAAAGGTTGACTCATATCTGTCAGAACAGCTACTGTATTTCTTCCGACAGCCTTGCCCAAATCTACCATAGTACGTGCTAGTACTCGAGCGTCATCAATATTTTTCATAAAGGCGCCTTCACCAACAGTCACATCCAGAAGTATACTGTCTGCACCAGCAGCAATTTTCTTACTCATAACAGAGCTAGCTATCAGCGGAATCGTATCAACAGTTGCTGTTACATCTCGCAAGGCATAGAGCAACTTATCCGCTAGCACCAACTGATCAGACTGACCGATAACGGACAAGCCGATTTCCTGCACCTGCTTGATAAAGTCTTGCTGACTGCGCTCTACCTGAAATCCTTTAATGGATTCCAATTTATCAATGGTTCCTCCAGTATGGCCCAGCCCGCGGCCGCTCATTTTAGCAACAGGCACACCAAAGCTAGCCACCACAGGAACCAAGACCAGAGTTACCTTATCACCAACACCGCCAGTAGAATGTTTATCTACTTTTATTCCCGAGATTTCTGACAAGTCAAACTGTTCACCGGTTCCAACCATTGTCATGGTTAAATCCGAAATTTCCCGAGTCGTCATGCCTTTAAAATAGACAGCCATCGCAAAGGCTGCCATCTGATAGTCTGGCACAGTCTCGTCCACATACCCCTCAATCAGCCACTGGATTTCCTGACTGGTCAGCTCAAGACCATCTCTTTTCTTTTGAATAATATCTACAGCACGCATCCTATTTTTCGCTCCTTAGTATATAGTAGCCTTTGTCCTTCTTAACAATCTCACAATTACCGAAGGCAGCTTCCATCTTCGACTTAGCACTAGGTGCTCCTTGCTTCTTCTGAATCACAAGGGTCAAATCACCGCCTTCTGTCAAATACTCATAACTCC
>CBDFAZ010000081.1:0-9117 GCA_965245685.1 uncultured Streptococcus sp.
GTTACTAACTCTTACACTCCAGAGATGATCAAGATTTCCGGTCAAAAAGTCTGGGATGACGCTGATAACCAAGATGGCAAGCGTCCAGCTTCTGTTAAGGTTAAGGTGAAAAATGGCGATACTGTCGTAGATGAGTTGGAAGTAACGGCTGCTAACGATTGGAAGTTTGAGTCTAAAGCCCTTCCTAAGTATGCAGCAGGTCAAGAGATTGCCTATACTGTTACTGAAGAAGCAGTTGCGGACTATCAAACTAAGATTGATAAGTTTACCATTACCAATTCTTACACTCCTCAAAGTACAGAATATGCTGTGACTAAGGTTTGGGAAGATGCTGATAACCAAGACGGCAAGCGTCCAGCTTCTATCACAGTGCAACTGTATAGCTCAGTAAATGGTAAAGAGCCAGTTGCTGTCGCAGGTAAGACATTGACCTTGACGGCTGATAATGAGACAGCTGCTAACACTTGGAAAGCAAGCTTCACCAATCTGCCTCAGTTTGACAAGGGACAGGAGATCACTTACTCTGTCAAAGAGGATGATGCAACAGTAGCCGTTTTGAAAGAAAAAGGTTACAGTCCGAAAGTAGAAGGTCAGACAATCACTAACTCTCATACTCCAGAGCAGGTGAAAGTTTCTGGTCAGAAAGTCTGGGATGATGCAGACGATCAAGACGGCAAACGCCCAACATCTATTACAGTTAAAGTAATGGATGGAAGCACTGTTGTTGATAGACTTGAAGTAACAGCTGCTAATGGATGGAAGTTTGAATCTAAAGACCTGCCTAAATATAGAAATGGTCAAGAGATTGCTTACACACTTACTGAAGATGCCGTTGCTCAGTATGAAACGAAGATTGATAAGTTCACTGTTACCAACTCCTACACTCCAGAAACCGTTAAAGTCTCTGGTCAAAAGGTTTGGGATGATGCCAATAACCAAGATGGCAAGCGCCCAGCATCTATCAAGGTCAAGATTTTGGACGGAGATAAGGTGGTAGATGAGCTGGAAGTAACAGCTGCTACTGACTGGAAGTTTGAGTCCAAAGATCTGCCTAAGAATAAGAAGGGCAAGAAAATCAACTATACAGTCCTTGAGGAAGTGACAGTTGAGGGGTATAGCAGCAGCCAAGAACAAGCAACAGATGGCAGCTTCACTTTGACTAATAGCTATAAACCAACCCAGATTGCTGTTAAGGGAACTGCGGTATGGTCAGATGCTGATAATCAAGATAAGGTTCGACCTTCCAAGATTACTGTTCGCCTCTTGGCAGATGGCAAACCAATCAAAGAACTGGTTGTATCAGAAGAAAATGGTTGGCAGTATAACTTTAGCGACCTTCCTAAGTACAAGGATGGCAAGGAAATTGTCTATAGCGTTGCGGCTGATCCAGCAGATGGCTACAAGCTTGAGATCAACGGTACTCAGCTGACCTTCAGTCACATCCCTGCTAAGAAAGTGGCAGTTGAAGGAGAGGTTTCAACTAATAAGCCAGGCGGTCAAGCTCCGAAAGTTGGAGGAAAAACTCTTCCTCGTACTGGTCAGGAAGAAAATCTCCTTGTTACTATTCTTGGCTTCCTAACAGCGCTTCTCGCAGGAGGAATGCTGATGGCTAAGGCGAAACGCAGCTAATCAGTTTTATGACTTACTGAAAATCACAGTAAACATCTCATTCGATATAAAAAAGCGAACAGGTTCTTTTGAGCTTGTTCGCTTTTATCATGCCAGTTTTATTCCAAATATTTTAAAGTAGTTGTTTTCTATGAAAAATGAACCTAACCTTAAGAAATGCCTTCTATGCAAAACAAGCAAGCTAAATCTCGCATTTTTTGTTATAATGAGTGTATTAACTTTTAAGGAGCAATCTTGCAAGGAAAAATCATTAAGGCTCTGGCTGGTTTCTATTATGTAGAGTCGGACAGACAGGTTTATCAAACCAGAGCGCGGGGTAACTTTCGCAAAAAAGGGCAGACACCTTATGTTGGTGATGAAGTCGAATTTTCAGCTGAAAAAGACTCGGAAGGCTATATTTTAAAAATAGCAGAGCGTAAAAACAGTCTTGTGCGGCCTCCGATTGTCAACATTGACCAGGCAGTTGTAATCATGAGCGCGAAAGAGCCAGATTTCAATGCCAATCTGTTGGATCGTTTTCTGGTGCTTTTAGAGCATAAACAGATTCATCCTATTATCTATATCAGCAAGTTAGATCTGCTTGAAGATGAGCAGAGCTTGGATATATATGTAAAAACCTATCAGGCCATCGGTTATGAGGTCCTTAAGGCTACTGAGGAGTTGCTACCGCTTTTGACAGGGAAAATCACTGTTTTCATGGGACAGACTGGGGTCGGAAAGTCTACCCTGCTCAATAAAATCGCCCCAGACTTAGAGTTAGAAACAGGAGAGATTTCCGAAAGTTTGGGTCGCGGCCGTCATACGACACGGGCTGTCAGTTTTTACAATCTAAACGGCGGTAAGATTGCCGATACGCCAGGATTTTCGTCTTTGGATTACGAGGTGACTACAGCTGAAGACCTCAATCAAGCCTTTCCTGAGATTGCTGAGTTCAGCCAATCCTGTAAGTTTCGTACTTGCACTCATACTCACGAGCCAGCTTGTGCTGTCAAGTCAGCAGTTGAGTCCGGCCAGATAGCGTCCTTTCGCTTTGACAATTACCTGCAATTTCTCAGCGAGATTGAGAATCGTCGGGAAACTTATAAAAAAGTTGCCAAAAAAAATTCTAAATAAGGAGAAAAACTATGACATCATTCAAAATTGCCCCTTCAATTCTAAGTGCGGACTATGCTAATTTTGAAGCAGAATTGAAGAAGTTAGAAGCAACAGGTGCTGAGTATGCCCATATCGATATTATGGATGGTCATTTTGTACCAAATATCAGCTTTGGAGCTGGGGTTGTTGCCAGTATGCGTCCTCACAGCAAGCTAGTCTTTGACTGCCATCTGATGGTTTCCAATCCTGAGCACCATATCGAAGAATTCGCTCGTGCCGGTGCAGATATTATCAGCATCCATGCCGAAGCGACACCTCATATCCACGGAGCACTGCAGAAGATTCGGGCAGCAGGAGTTAAGCCTAGTGTTGTGATTAATCCGGGAACACCAGTCGAAGCAGTCAAAAATGTTTTAAATCTGGTTGACCAAGTCCTTGTGATGACAGTTAATCCAGGCTTTGGCGGCCAGGCCTTTCTGCCAGAAACCATGGATAAGATTCGTGAACTGGTCGTTCTGCGCGAAGTCAATCAGCTGAATTTTGATATTGAAGTGGATGGCGGTATTGACGATAAGACCATTGGTATTGCTAAAGAAGCCGGTGCCAATGTCTTCGTAGCAGGCAGCTATGTCTTCAAAGGTGATGTCAATCATCAAGTCCAAACCTTACGGGATGCCCTACATGACTAAGGTTGCGCTGTTTGCTGGCGGAAACTTGGAGTATTTTAGCTTAGATTTTGATGTGTTGGTCGGAGTAGACCGTGGGAGCCTTTTTCTGCTTGAGCAAGGAGTTTGTCCTGATTTGGCTGTCGGGGATTTTGACTCTGTGACCAAGGAGGAGTTGCTGCGTATAAAAGATAGTGCCAAGGAAGTCGTTCAGGCCCATCCTGAAAAGGATGATACAGACCTGGAGTTAGCTGTTCTGGCTTGTTTTGAACGGTATCCAGATGCCCGTTTGACCATTTTCGGCGCCTTTGGCGGCCGTCTGGATCATGCCTTGGCTAATGTCTTCCTACCCAGTAATGAAAAAATTGCACCATATATGGAGAAGATTTTTCTGGAAGACGAACAGAATCTGCTGACCTATGTTCCCAAGGGTCGCCATGAAATCAAACCGGTAGCTGGTATGCGCTATCTAGCCTTTCTGCCGTCGGATGATGCTGCCTTAACGATTGAGGGCGCCAAATATCCGCTCAATAAAGATAACTTTTTTTTCAAAAAAGTGTATGCTTCTAACGAATTTATAGATAAGCCCATTTATTTGGACTTTGATAGCGGCTATACAGTCGTCATTTACAGCAAAGACAGGAGCTGATATGGAGTTTATAATTATCCTCATTCTTTTGGGAAACCTAGTGCTGACTTTTCTCCTATGGCAAAAGCTCAGTCAGCAGACCGAGACGCTAAAGCAAGTCTTGGAAAATCAGGCAGATCATCTATCGGATCAGTTGGACTATCGCTTGGAGCAAGAAAGCCAGAAAAAGCAAACGGCTCAGAAAGAGCTGGAATTAGCTCTGGGAGATCGCTTAAGCGAGGTCAGGACAGACTTGCACCGCAACTTGACAGAGCTGCGCTTGGAAATCAGTGACAACCTGACCAAGAATCGGGATAAAACTGACGAGCGTATGCGGCAGATTCAAGAGTCCAATGAAACCCGTCTAGAGCAGATGCGACAGACTGTTGAAGAAAAACTGGAAAAGACACTTCAGACTCGTCTTCAGACTTCTTTTGAAACGGTCTCTAAGCAGTTGGAGTCTGTCAATCGCGGTCTGGGAGAAATGCAGAGTGTTGCTCGAGATGTCGGCACCTTGAACAAGGTCCTTTCCAACACCAAGACCCGAGGGATTCTAGGCGAGTTGCAACTAGGCCAGATTATCGAGGACATCATGACGGCTAGTCAGTATGAGCGAGAGTTTGTGACGGTGGCCGGCTCCAGTGAGCGGGTCGAATATGCCATTAAACTGCCGGGACAGACAGAGCATGAATATGTCTATCTGCCCATTGATTCTAAGTTCCCTCTGGCTGATTACTACCGTTTGGAAGATGCTTATGAGTCTGGCAGCAAGGAAGAGATTGAGCTCTACCGCAAGTCTCTCTTAGCAAGTGTCAAGCGCTTTGCCAAGGATATTAAGAGTAAATATCTGGCACCGCCGGCTACGACCAATTTTGGAATTATGTTTCTGCCAACGGAAGGTCTCTATTCGGAAGTTGTCCGTAATCCAGCCTTTTTTGACAGTTTGCGACGGGAGGAGCAGATTGTGGTGGCAGGACCATCAACCCTATCTGCCCTGCTTAATTCATTGTCTGTCGGCTTTAAAACGCTCAATATCCAAAAAAGCGCGGACGACATCAGCAAGGTTCTGGGATCTGTCAAATCCGAGTTTACCAAGTTCGGTGGTATTCTGACCAAGGCACAGAAACATTTGCAGCATGCTTCGGGTAACATTGATGAACTATTAACCCGGCGGACAGGGGCTATCGAAAGAACCTTACGCCATATTGAGCTGTCTGACCAAGACCTCGATTTGAACTTACTTGATTTTTCAGAAGAAAGGGAAAACAATGAAGATTAATCAAATGAAAAAAGATGAACTGTTTGAAGGTTTCTATCTGATCAAGTCAGCAGAAGTCCGTCAGACAAGGGCTGGAAAAAATTATCTGGCCTTCACTTTCCAAGACGATACAGGAGTGATCGAGGGCAAACTCTGGGATGCTCAGCCACATAATGTTGAAGAATTTACTGCTGGCAAGGTTGTGCACATGCAAGGCCGGCGGGAAGTCTACAATAACACGCCTCAGGTCAATCAACTTACCCTGCGCCTTCCTAAGGCTGGAGAGCCCAATGATCCAGCAGATTTCAAGGAAAAACCGCCTGTAGACCAGAAAGAAATCCGAGACTATTTATCTCAGATGATTTTCAAGATTGAGAATTCGGTCTGGCAACGCGTGGTCCGCTCGCTTTATAGCAAGTACGACAAGGAGTTTTATTCTTATCCAGCTGCCAAGACCAATCATCATGCTTTTGAGTCTGGCCTAGCCTTTCATACCGCTACTATGGTCAAGCTGGCCGATGCTATCGGAGACATTTATCCTCAGCTTAATAAAAGCTTGCTCTTTGCTGGGATCATGCTTCATGATTTGGCCAAGGTGATTGAGCTCAGCGGTCCGGAAAATACAGAGTATACTGTGCGTGGCAATCTGATTGGCCACATTGCTTTGATTGATGAAGAGTTGACCAAGACCCTGATAGAGCTGAAAATTGATGACAGCAAGGAAGAAGTAATTGTCCTGCGCCATGTCCTTCTCAGCCACCACGGTCTCTTGGAATACGGCAGTCCTGTGCGGCCTAAGATTATGGAAGCAGAAATCCTGCACATGATTGATAATCTGGATGCGGAGATGATGATGATGACGGCTGCCTTAGGACTAGTAGATCCAGGTGAAATGAGCAATAAAATATTCGCTCTTGAAGGCCGTTCTTTCTACAAACCAAAACTTGAACAGTAAAATACGAAAAATGGACATTACTTGGAAAAGAATGTTCGTTTTTTTGTTTCTGTTATGGTATAATTAATAAAATAACTTTAATTGGTGAAAAAATGAAATTAAGAAGAAGTGAGCGTATGGTGGTTATTTCTAATTATTTGATTAACCATCCTTATGAATTAACGAGCTTAAATACATTTGCAGAAAAATATGAATCTGCCAAATCTTCTATTTCAGAAGATATTGTCATTATTAAGCGTGCATTTGAAGAGATTGAAATTGGGACTATCGAAACGATTACTGGTGCCGGTGGAGGAGTGATTTTCAGCCCATCCATCTCCGATACAGAAGCTAAGACCATTGTACAAGGTCTTTGTGATCAGCTGTCTGAAAGCAATCGGATTCTTCCGGGGGGCTACATTTACCTATCTGATCTGCTCAGTACTCCATCCATTTTGAATAATATCGGGCGGATTATTGCCAAAAGCTTTAAAGATCAGCAGATTGATGCAGTTATGACGGTTGCGACCAAGGGTGTACCTTTGGCCAATGCAGTAGCCAATGTTCTCAATGTACCTTTTGTCATCGTTCGTCGGGATTTAAAGATTACAGAAGGATCAACGGTCAGTGTCAACTACGTATCGGGCTCCAGCGGAGATCGTATCGAAAAGATGTTCTTGTCCAAGCGAAGTCTCAAGGCCGGCAGTCGTGTCTTGATTGTGGATGACTTCCTCAAAGGCGGGGGGACCATTACAGGGATGATTAGCCTCTTGTCTGAGTTTGACTCTGAGTTGGCAGGTGTAGCTGTCTTTGCGGACAACGCGCAGGCTAATCGCGATTATCTGGACTATAAATCGCTCTTGAAAGTAACCAATATTGATGTCAAGGCGAATACCATTGATGTGGAAATTGGAAATATTTTTGATTAGGGAAAAGGGCGGAGATTATAGATGAAAACAGTTTTAGAAAAGTTTGACCACAGTCCGTTGTGGATTCGTTTAGGAGTATTGTCGATTTTATTTGGGATTCTGATTACCGGCATGGTTTTTGTGCAGGGTCAGTCTAATTCCACCAGAAATTCAGTTAGTTCGGCTGCCAGCATCGCATCAAGCAGCTCTTCCTTACAACTGTCTTCTGCTCAAAAAGAAGCACAGGAAAAAGAAATTCAGGAAGAGGAGCAAGCAGTTCAGGCTGCAGAAGAAGCGGTTAAACAGCTTGAAACCATGCAAACTTTGGAAGATTTACAGCTAGCTAAGACTGCAGCAGAGAAGGTCAAAGATGCAGCTACTAAGGCTAGATTCCAAAGCCGTATTCATGCAATAGCTGTCCTGATTGACCCAGAAGGGGCTCAGGCTGGTGTTTATGAAAATCCAGCTGCTGTATCAGAAGAAGCAGTGGCTCAGCCGCAGCAATAAGTTAGCAGCAATCTAATAAGCAGAGATAAGCTTAAAATAGAAAAAATGTATTGACAGAAAAGTATCGTCGTGCTATAATGATAGACGGTACTTTTTACTTTTGGTCTCTCAAAAGTGTACAGAGACGTGCTGACAAATGTTGCAAAAGTACACGCAGATGGTAGCTGTCACCAAGTGTATCATCACCAAAATTAAAAAAATACAGGAGAATGTAGATGCCTACAATTAACCAATTGGTTCGCAAACCGCGTAAATCAAAAGTAGAAAAATCTAAATCACCAGCTTTGAACGTTGGATACAACAGCCATAAAAAAGTTCAAACAAACGTATCTTCACCACAAAAACGTGGAGTTGCAACTCGTGTCGGAACTATGACACCTAAGAAACCGAACTCTGCCCTTCGTAAGTTTGCCCGTGTACGTCTGAGCAACCTGATTGAAGTTACAGCTTACATCCCAGGTATCGGACACAACCTGCAAGAGCACAGCGTAGTGCTTCTTCGTGGTGGACGTGTAAAAGACCTTCCAGGGGTACGTTACCATATCGTCCGCGGTGCACTTGATACAGCAGGTGTTACTGATCGTAAACAAGGCCGTTCTAAATACGGTACTAAAAAACCAAAAGCATAAGGAAAGGGGAGAAAGATAAATGAGTCGTAAAAACCAAGCGCCTAAGCGCGAAGTATTGCCAGATCCGCTTTACAATTCAAAATTAGTTACTCGTCTTATCAACCGCGTTATGCTTGATGGTAAGCGTGGTACAGCGGCTTCTATCGTTTACGGAGCTTTTGATCAAATCAAAGAAGCAACTGGAAACGATGCGCTGGAAGTATTTGAAACAGCTATGGAAAACATCATGCCTGTACTTGAAGTTCGTGCTCGCCGTGTCGGTGGTTCAAACTACCAAGTTCCGGTTGAAGTTCGTCCAGAACGTCGTACAACACTTGGTCTTCGCTGGTTGGTAACTATTGCTCGTCAACGTGGTGAGCACACAATGGTTGACCGCCTTGCAAAAGAAATCTTGGATGCATCTAACAACACTGGTGCAGCTGTTAAGAAACGTGAAGACACTCACCGTATGGCAGAAGCTAACCGTGCCTTCGCACACTTCCGTTGGTAAGAATAAGATACTAAGGGCGTTAAAAAAGCGACTGAAAATTAGGAAGCTTGACGCAGAATCAAAGATTCTAGGAAAGCTTATCTATTTTCCGAGCTTTTAGCCCGAGTTCAATTCAACTTATCTATAAGTTGAGAACAACAAAAGCAAGATAAACATTGAGAACGGGTAGGTCCTGCCTATCCGTTTTTGCTAAATAATGTTATAATAAATTGTAAAATAAATTAATAGGAGAAATAACCAAATGGCTCGCGAATTTTCACTTGAAAAAACTCGTAATATCGGTATCATGGCCCACGTCGATGCTGGTAAAACAACAACAACTGAGCGTATTCTTTACTACACTGGTAAAATCCACAAAATCGGTGAAACTCACG
>CBDFAZ010000082.1:0-9107 GCA_965245685.1 uncultured Streptococcus sp.
GGTGTTGTCAATGGAACCACTAACTTTATGATGACCAAGATGGTGGAAGAGGGTTGGTCTTATGAAGACGCTCTTGCTGAAGCACAGCGTCTTGGCTTTGCTGAAAGCGATCCAACTAATGACGTAGATGGCATTGATGCGGCTTACAAGATGGTCATTCTTAGCCAGTTCGCCTTTGGTATGAATGTTAAATTTGAAGATGTGGGCCATCAGGGAATTCGTCATATCACACCAGAGGATGTGGCTGTTGCTCAAGATCTGGGCTATGTAGTCAAGCTGGTTGGTTCTATCGAAGAAACGGCATCGGGTATTGCAGCAGAAGTAGCTCCAACATTTCTGCCTAAAGCGCATCCTTTGGCTAGTGTCAATGGGGTGATGAATGCTGTCTTTGTTGAGTCCATCGGTATCGGAGAATCCATGTACTACGGACCAGGAGCAGGTCAAAAACCAACCGCAACTAGTGTTGTGGCAGATATTGTCCGTATCAGCCGCCGTTTGAATGAAGGAACAGTTGGCAAGGCCTTTAATGAATTCAGCCGTGAGCTTGTGCTAGCTAAGCCAGAAGATGTGAAGAGCAGCTATTACTTCTCTATCTTGGCACCTGATTCTAAAGGCCAAGTTCTGCATTTGGCTGAGATTTTCAATGCTGAGGATATTTCCTTTAAGCAGATTCTGCAGGAAGGTACAGATGGTGAGAAGGCTCGCGTGGTGATTATTACCCATGCTGTCAGCAAGACACAGCTGGAAAATGTCACTGTTAAGCTCAAAGAAGTTGCTGAGTTTGACTTGCTCAATACCTTCAAAGTATTAGGAGATTAAGATGAAAATTATTGTACCAGCGACCAGTGCCAATATCGGTCCTGGCTTTGACTCCGTTGGGGTAGCCCTCTCAAAATATCTGGAAATTGAAGTTTTGGAAGAAAGTCAGGAGTGGGTGATTGAACATGATCTCAATCCTCGAATTCCTAAGGACCGGCGTAATTTACTGATTAAGATTGCCCTGCAGTTGGCTCCAGATATTCAGCCGCGCCGTTTAAAAATGACCAGTGATATTCCATTGGCTCGTGGACTTGGGTCTTCTAGCTCGGTCATTGTAGCTGGGATTGAATTGGCCAACCAGCTGGCTCACCTTAATTTGTCGGATTATCAGAAGCTAAAAATCGCTACAAAGATTGAAGGCCATCCTGACAATGCTGCGCCGGCTATTTATGGTAATTTGGTCGTATCTAGCTCGTCCAGGAATCAGGTATCTGCTGTGGTAGCGGACTTTCCGGACGCAGACTTCATCGCCTATATCCCAGATTATGAGCTTCGGACGGTTGAGAGTCGCCAAGTCTTACCAAATCGGCTTTCTTATAAGGAAGCTGTTGCGGCTAGCTCCATTGCCAATGTTGCGATTGCAGCTCTTTTAAAAGGTGATATGAAAATCGCTGGTCGGGCTATCGAGTCTGATTTGTTCCACGAAAAATACCGTCAGCCTTTGATCAAGGAATTTTCAGATATTAAGTTCTTGGCCAGAAAAAATGGCTCTTATGCAACCTATATCTCAGGAGCGGGACCTACTGTTATGGTCTTATCACCTAAGAACAAGACAGAGAAGATTTACAAGCTTTTGCAAAAACAGAATTTCAAGGGGCAAATCTTCCGGCTTCAGGTAGACACAGAGGGCGTCCGAGTAGAAAAATAAATCATCAAGAGGTTTTCTATGAACCTCTTTTTTCTTTTCTAACAACATACAAAATAGAAGGAGTTGATATCCCTATCTTTTTATACCTAACTGTGCTATAATGGGGCTAGCTTAAAGTAGGATAATTCACTTTATGAATCATTTAGAATTACAGGAATTGGCGAGTGAGCTAGCTTTTGGTGCTATCAGGAATGCTCTTTCTACTCAAACACAGCGTTTTGCTACTAGACAATTATAAGCATTAAAAAGCTGACCTTTCTCAGCTTTTTCTTTGTAATCTATCGTAAATGCCATAGATTTTTGATATAATAGAGTGTATTTTGTTTACATAAAAGAGAGAAAATCATGCAAAAACTAGAGAAATTAAAAACCGAATTAGAAGGAATCGACATTCGCTTCAATGAGCCTTTGAATCAATACACCTACACAAAGGTCGGGGGCGCAGCCGATTTCTTAGTTTTCCCCCGCAATCGTTATGAGCTGGCTCGTATTGTCAATTTTGCCAATCAAGAAGACATTCCTTGGATGGTGCTGGGAAATGCCAGTAATATCATTGTGAGAGACGGTGGTATTCGCGGTTTCGTGATTATGTTTGACAAGCTCAACAATGTAACGGTAGATGGCTATATGATTGAGGCAGAAGCTGGAGCCAATCTGATTCAGACCACCCATATCGCCCTGCAGAATAGTCTGACTGGCTTTGAGTTTGCCTGTGGCATTCCTGGCAGCGTTGGCGGAGCTGTCTTTATGAACGCTGGGGCTTATGGCGGCGAGATTGCTCATGTTTTGGTATCTTGTAAGGTACTGACTCCTCAGGGGCAAGTCAAAACGCTGGACGTTCGTGATATGAAGTTTGGTTATCGTCACTCACTAGTTCAGGAAACAGGTGATATCGTTATTTCTGCTAAGTTTGCTCTTTCGCCTGGTGTTCACAGAACTATTCGTCAGGAAATGGAGCGCTTAACCCATCTGCGGGAGCTCAAGCAGCCTTTGGAATATCCGTCCTGCGGCTCTGTTTTCAAGCGTCCTTTGGGTCACTTTGCTGGTCAGCTCATTAGTGAAGCAGGCCTCAAGGGGCATCGTATCGGTGGTGTAGAAGTATCTGAGAAACATGCCGGCTTTATGATTAACGTCGATAAAGGAACTGCCCAAGATTATGAAAATCTTATTGCTCATGTGATTGAAAGGGTGCGGGAAAATTCAGGTATTACTCTGGAGCGCGAAGTCCGCATCATTGGTGAATCTCTGTAAGACAGATTGCTTTCCAGTAGAAGTATGCTGGATAAGGAACTGCAGCTAGCTGTAACTTAGTAAGGGGGTGAAAGCCTATCGACACGGAATTTATAAAGGGCCTTTACAGCCCTCACGAGGTAGCAGCGGTCTGACAGAACCCTTAATCTGTTAATACGAGAAAGAAGGAATTTATGACAATTGAAAAAACCAATCATCGAGTTTAAAAACGTTTCAAAAGTTTTTGAAGATAATAATACTGTCGTTCTGAAAGATATTAATTTCGAGCTGGAAGAAGGAAAGTTCTATACTTTACTGGGATCTTCTGGTTCTGGAAAATCAACGATTCTGAACATTATTGCCGGTCTTTTGGACGCGACAGACGGGGATATTTTTCTTGATGGCGTCCGCATCAATGATATTCCGACTAATAAAAGAGATGTCCACACGGTTTTTCAGTCCTATGCACTGTTTCCGCATATGAATGTTTTTGAAAATGTAGCCTTTCCGCTGCGTTTGCGCAAGGTTGATAAAAAAGAAATTCAAGAGCGGGTTGCTGAAGTACTGAAAATGGTCCAGCTGGAAGGCTTTGAGCACCGTTCTATTCGCAAACTGTCGGGCGGTCAGCGCCAGCGTGTAGCCATTGCACGGGCGATCATTAATCAGCCGCGGGTCGTATTGCTAGATGAGCCACTGTCTGCTCTGGATTTGAAGCTGCGCACGGACATGCAGTATGAGCTGCGGGAATTGCAGCAGCGTCTGGGTATTACCTTTGTCTTTGTCACGCACGACCAAGAGGAGGCCCTGGCTATGAGCGACTGGATTTTCGTTATGAATGATGGCGAGATTGTTCAGTCGGGAACGCCTGTCGATATTTATGACGAGCCCATCAACCACTTTGTAGCAACCTTCATTGGAGAGTCCAATATTCTGCCTGGAAAGATGATCGAGGACTATCTGGTTGAGTTTAACGGCAAGCGCTTTGAAGCAGTGGATGGTGGGATGCGCCCAAATGAAGCTGTCGAAGTGGTGATTCGGCCGGAGGATTTGCGGATTACTCTGCCAGAAGAAGGCAAGCTGCAGGTTAAAGTTGATACCCAGCTTTTCCGTGGTGTCCACTATGAGATTATTGCTTATGATGAACTGGGCAATGAATGGATGATTCACTCGACTCGCAAGGCCATTGTTGGAGAAGAAATTGGTCTAGATTTCGAGCCAGAGGACATCCATATCATGCGTCTCAATGAAACAGAAGAAGAATTCGATGCCCGTATCGAAGAATATGTTGAAGTAGAAGAGCAAGAAGCGGGTCTGATCAATGCTATTGAGGAGGAACGAGATGAAGAAAACAACCTCTAACCTTTTTCTCTTGCCCTACCTGCTCTGGATTTTCCTCTTTGTCTTGGCACCTGTTGTCATGATTATCTGGAAATCCTTCTTCAACATTGAAGGCCAGTTTACGCTGGAAAATTACCAGACCTACTTTACGTCGCAGAACTGGACCTATCTCAAGATGAGTATGAACTCGGTTCTTTATGCCGGAATTATTACTGTCGTAACCCTGCTCATTTCCTATCCGACAGCTTTCTTTTTGACTCAGCTCAAGCACAAGCAGCTCTGGCTGATGCTGATTGTCCTGCCGACCTGGATCAATCTCCTGCTCAAAGCTTATGCTTTCATTGGTATTTTCGGTCAGAATGGCTCAATCAATCAATTTCTAACTTTTATCGGAGTAGGTCCGCAGCAGATTCTCTTTACGGATTTTTCATTTATCTTTGTAGCCAGCTACATCGAGCTGCCTTTTATGATTCTGCCCATTTTCAATGTTTTGGATGATTTGGATCCTAATCTTATTAATGCTAGCTATGACCTTGGAGCCAATCGCTGGGAGACTTTCCGTCGGGTTGTTTTCCCTTTGTCCTTGAATGGTGTCAGAAGTGGAGTGCAGTCAGTCTTTATCCCTAGTCTCAGCCTCTTCATGCTGACCCGCTTAATCGGGGGTAATCGGGTAATTACTCTGGGAACTGCCATTGAGCAGCACTTCTTGACCACTCAGAACTGGGGCATGGGCTCTACTATCGGAGTGGTGCTGATTGTTGCCATGCTCTTTACCATGTGGGCAACCAAGGAAAGGAGAGGGCGATGAAAAAAATTGCAAATCTCTATTTGGCCTTTGTCTTTTTGGTGCTCTACATCCCAATCTTTTACTTGATTGCTTATGCCTTTAATGCTGGGGAAGACATGAATCGCTTTACAGGCTTCAGTCTCAGTCATTTTCAGAATCTCTTTGAGGATTCACGGCTGATTCTGATTTTGGTTCAGACCTTCTTTCTGGCTTTCCTGTCGTCGCTAATTGCGACGCTGATTGGTACTTTTGGAGCCATCTATATTTATCAAGCTCGCAAGAAATATCAGGATGCTTTTCTGTCTATCAACAATATCCTCATGGTAGCACCGGATGTCATGATTGGGGCAAGTTTCCTGATTCTCTTTACCACTGCGAAATTCCAGCTGGGCTTCCTGTCTGTGCTGGCTAGCCATGTGGCCTTTTCTATTCCGATTGTGGTGCTGATGATTCTTCCGCGTCTGAAAGAAATGAATGATGATATGATTAAGGCTGCCTATGACTTAGGCGCTAGCCAATTGCAAATGCTGAAAGAAATCATGCTGCCTTATCTGACTCCAGCCATTATCGCTGGCTACTTCATGGCTTTTACCTACTCACTTGATGACTTTGCTGTGACCTTCTTCGTTACAGGGAATGGCTTTTCTACACTGTCTGTTGAGATATACTCCCGCGCTCGTCAGGGAATTTCTTTGGAAATCAATGCCCTGTCAGCCTTGGTCTTTCTCTTCAGTATTGCTTTGGTAATTGGGTATTACTTTATCACCCGTGAGAAGGAGGAGACTGTATGAGAAAGCTCTATTCATTTTTAGCGGGGATTCTGCTGATTATCTTAGTCTTGTGGGGTGTTAGTTACCAGATTGAAAGTCGGACGCAGAGCAAGGAGAGCGATAAGCTGGTCATTTACAACTGGGGTGACTATATCGATCCTGAGCTGCTGACTGAGTTTACTAAGGAAACTGGTGTCCAAATCCAGTACGATACCTTTGACTCCAATGAAGCCATGTATACGAAAGTGAAGCAGGGCGGCACAACCTACGACATTGCTATTCCCAGTGAATATATGATTGCCAAGATGATGAAAGAAGGCTTGGTAGAAAAGCTAGATCATAGCCAGATTAAAGGTTTGGAAAATATCGGATCTGACTTTTTAGACCAGCCTTTTGATCCTGGAAATCAGTACTCGATTCCTTATTTTTGGGGAACGCTGGGCATTGTCTACAATGAAAAAATGGTTGATAAAGCTCCGGAGCATTGGAATGATCTCTGGCGTCCTGAATACAAAAACTCCATCATGATGATTGACGGAGCCCGCGAAGTCATGGGAATTGGTCTGAACTCGGATGGCCATAGTCTCAACTCCAAAGATGCAGATCAGCTCCAGGAGGCTGTTGATAAGCTCTACACTCTGACGCCAAATATCAAGGCCATTGTGGCTGATGAGATGAAAGGATACATGATTCAGAACAATGCTGCTATCGGTGTAACCTTTTCTGGTGAGGCTCGTCAGATGCTGGAGGCCAATGAAGACCTGCGCTATGTCGTGCCTACAGAAGCCAGCAATCTTTGGTTTGACAATATTGTCATTCCCAAAACCGTAAAAAATAAAAAAGCAGCCTATCAGTTTATTAACTTTATGCTGAGACCGGAGAATGCTTATAAAAATGCCCTTTATGTCGGCTATTCGACACCAAATCTTCCTGCCAAGGCCATGCTGCCTAAGGAAATTCAGGAAGATGAGGCTTTTTATCCGACTGAGGAAACGATGAAACATCTGGAAGTTTATGAGCAGTTGGGCCCTAAATGGCTGGGAACCTATAACGATCTCTATCTTCAAGTCAAGATGTATCGGAAGTGATAGTCAAGCAAGGTTGTTTGATGAATACAAGAAAAACGCCTAGCTCAATGAGCTGGGCGTGTTCTGCTTGCTTAGTTTGAAGTTTCTGTTTGAGTGTTGGTTGCTGTATCTGCCGCAGAGCTAGAGGCAGTAGTGTCGCCTGCTGTTGTATCTGCCGCAGAACTGGATGGACTAGTCTCAACCGCTGCTGTATCGCTGCTGGAAGTAGCTGTATCAGTTGCAGTTGTTGAAGCAGGGCTGCTTGTTTCTTTTTCAATTTCCTTGATAATGGTAGTCGTTGCAGTAGAGCTGCTGGTATCAGTTTTGGATTTTTCATCCTTATGACTGGTCAGATTCATAATCGTGATGCTGGCAATGATGATGGACAAGATACTGGCAACCGTTGCAATGGTCTTTTGGAAGGCTGAAAGTCCAGTTTTAATATGCTGTTTAGTAGGTTTTTTAGATGATTTTGTCTTATTTTTATTGCTACGAGAATAGTTTTCCATGCTTGAAAGAATCTCCTTTTAAAATTTCAATGATTTCTTATCTCTCATTATACGTTTTTTATCTGAAAATGTCTTAAAAAAATCAAATTTTTATTTATGAAAACGTACACAGAAGATTGCTGTTAAGAAAAGAAACTGCTCAAATTTGGATTGAGCAGCTTCTTGAGCTAGAATAGCAAAGTAATCATGACTTCTTATCTTGGAGTGCCGCTTGAGCGACAGCCAGTCTTGCTGCTGGAACCCGATAAGGAGAGCAGGAGACGTAGGTGACACCAATTTCTTGGAAGAAGGGGATGGAAGCCGGATCTCCACCTACCTCGCCACAGATACCGATTGAAAGGTCAGGTTTGACTTGACGGCCCTTTCTGATAGCTATCCGCATCAATTCACCAACTCCGGCTTGGTCGACACTTTGGAAAGGATCAAAAGGAAGGATTTCTTTCTCTTTATAATGGCCGATGAATTTTCCAATATCGTCTCGTGAGAAACCGTAGGTCATCTGGGTCAGGTCGTTAGTACCAAAGCTGAAGAAGTCAGCTTCCTGAGCCAGCTGGTCTGCAACCAGACAGGCACGCGGAAGTTCAATCATGGTGCCAATTTCATAAGGGAAGGGCTCCTGACCTTTATGCCTAAAGAGCTTGTTGATATGTTGGGTGAGAAAGGCTTTGACAGAGTCCAGCTCGGCCTTGTCCGCAATCAGCGGAATCATGATTTCTGGCTTGACAGTCAATCCTTCCTGACTCAGCTTGATAGCACTCTTGAAAACGGCTTCGACCTGCATTTTGTAAATCTCTGGTTGCGTAATCCCCAGACGGCAGCCGCGGTGGCCTAGCATTGGATTGCTTTCTTGCAGCTGTTCAATGCGGCGAGTCAGCTTTTCTGGTGATTTGTGCAGTTTGTCAGCCAAAGCCTTGATTTCCTGTGAATCTTTAGGTAGAAATTCATGCATTGGTGGATCCAAAAGACGGATAATCATAGGTTTGTCCTGAACTGCTTGGAACATTTGATAAAAGTCTTTTTCTTGGAACTCCAGCAGTTTTTTGAGGGCGGATCTAGTTTCCAATTCATTGTCGGCCAGAATCACGCGCCGCATTTCTAGAATCCGTTCTTGACCAAAGAACATGTGTTCGGTACGAGCCAGACCAATGCCCTTTGCCCCAAACTTAATAGCTGTTTTCAGATCTTGAACGGTCTCTGCGTTGGCACGGACTTTGAGCTGTGCGACTTCGTCTGCCCATGAAAGCAGTCGTTGGAGTTCTTGGTCATTTTCGACAAGGACGGTCGGAATCTCACCGCTATAAATGCGCCCAGAGCTGCCATCAACTGAAATGATATCACCTTCAGTCAAGACAAGACTTCCGCAGGAAACGGTCTTGCTTTCCTCGCTGATGGTCAGCTCTCCACAACCAGCCACACAGCAGGTTCCCATTCCCCGGGCTACGACAGCTGCGTGAGAGGTCATACCGCCCTGACTGGTTACGATGGCTTGACTGACGACCATACCCTCAATATCTTCTGGGGAAGTTTCCTGACGGACTAAAATGACCTTTTTGCCTAAGGAGTGGTAGTCTTTGGCGCGCTCAGCTGTAAAGACAATCTCGCCAGTTGCAGCACCAGGGCTAGCTGGCAGTCCTTGAGCCAAGAAAGGAGCATCTTGTAAAGCTTTTTCTTCAAATACAGGATGGATGAGCTGGCTAATCGTAGCAGGAGATACGCGCT
>CBDFAZ010000083.1:0-8874 GCA_965245685.1 uncultured Streptococcus sp.
AATCATATGACAAACGACGAAAAATGGTTTAATAAAAAGATGGATCGTCGTGAATTTCTTAAAAAAGCAGGGATTGGAGGCGCTGGTCTTGCACTGGGTGTCTCTGGTGCATCTGCTTTTTTCGCTAATCAGGCGAAGGAAGATAAGAAATTCGCTGACGGTGAGGAAGAAATCAGCTTCTACGGGGAGCATCAGGCGGGTATCACAACTCCGATGCAGAAGAATATCTACTTTGTTGTGTTGGATTTGCATACGACAGATAGGGAGACAATTATCCAGCTCTTCAAGGACTGGACAGCCTATAGCGAGAAGCTAGTCGATGGAGAATTGGTTAAAAAAGATAATTCAAATGCTCTTTTACCGCCAACGGACACTGGAGAAACTGTCGGTCTCAACCCTTATCGATTGACCTTGACCTTTGGTCTCTCAGCCTCTTTTCTGAAAAAAATGGGCTTGTCAGACAAACGACCGAAAGCTTTTCGAGATTTACCGCCTTTTCCAAAGGAGCAGCTTAAAGAAAAATATACTGGTGGCGATATTGTCATCCAAGCCTGCGCAGATGATGAGCAGGTAGCCTTTCATGCGGTCCGCAATCTGGTCCGCAAGGGCAGAAATGCCATCACCATGAAGTGGAGTCAGTCAGGTTTTGCAGCTATCGGAGACCGGATGTCAACACCTCGTAATCTCTTTGGATTTAAGGATGGAACAGCCAATGTAACCAAGGAAAAAGACTTCGACAAGGTCATTTGGTGCGACAGCAAGGATTGGATGCAGGGCGGCTCTTACATGGCTGTCCGCCGAATCCAGATGTTCCTTGAGACCTGGGACCGGACCAATCTGCAGGAGCAGGAAAATACTTTTGGCCGCTATAAGGAAAGCGGAGCGCCTTTTGGCAAGAAAGACGAGTTCGACGAGGTTGACTTAGACTTGCTGCCCGAGGATTCACATGTCCGTCTGGCTAAGGAGGTTGATAAGCCTATATATCGTCGGTCCTACTCGTACTCGGATGGGATTGATGAAACTACTGGGCAGTTCGACACAGGCTTGCTCTTCCTATCCTTCCAAAAGGATCCAGACAGCTTTGTCAAGGTTCAGACCAATCTAGGAGCTCAAGATAAGATGAATGAGTACGTCACACATGTCGGCAGTGGCTTGTTTGCTTGCTTTGGCGGAGTGAAAAAAGGAGAGTACCTTGGTCAAAAATTATTTGAATAAAAGTCTCTTGATATTGGGTCTCTTGCTGGTCTTTTTGGCTAAGCCAGTTTTAGCGGATGAGAGCTACAGCAGTTTATTTGTCAAAATCACTGATGCCAGCACTGCGGTCAAGCAGAAGGACCAGGAAAAGGCAAAGCAGCTAGTCGGAGAAATCAAGACTGACTTTGAAAGGGTAGCTAATCATGACTCTGCAGCGGGACAAGAGGTAAGCAAAGCACTAGACTTATCGGGTCAGGTGACGGAAGACAAGCTGACACAGATCTCTTCTGCCCTCTTGAAATTTGAGAAAGAGCAGAATCCAGTCGACTTAGAAGCCGAGAAAAAGAAGCTTCTCAGTAAGCTAGAGCCAAAATTTGAAAATCTACAAAAGGCTATCAGTGCTAAGGATTTAGAAGCGACACGAGAAGCATACAAAAAGATGAATAGCACCTGGACCACCAATGAAAGCGTGGTCCGGGACAACAGCACAGCTCATTACGGAAAGGTAGAAACAGCTATTTCATTCCTACGCAGCGCCATTGAGACGGAGCCTACTGACTTTGACATGATTCAGTCTTCTTTTGATGATTTGAAAACCGCCATTGATAATTTTGTCAAAGGTGAGAAAGTCCAAGAAACTGCTGGCAATCTGACGCTGAAAGATGGAATTAAGCTCCTAGAGGAAGCCTCGAGTCTCTTTCAAAGCGGCGATGATAAAAAGGCTGCTGCTTAGATGAAAGAATTCATCACCATTTGGCCAACGATAGAAGGGGATGTCAGTGTCAATAATCCTTCGCTTTATACCAAGGTTGAGAGTCAGACACCTGTTATTATGGTCAAGGGGAGCGAAGAGAAGCATCAAAAGCAGCTGGAATCCTTGATTAGTGAGCTGTCACAGATTGACACGACAGCTTCCTATCATTTCTTTGATGCTATGCTGATTTTGCTGCGTGAGGGTGTAGAAGCACTCTTGATTGTCATGGCTTTGATAACGACTCTGAAAGCCTCCAAGATGAAAAAAGGACTCAAATGGGTTTATGTAGGTGCAGCGAGTGGAGTCCTAGCCAGTGCTGTGATTGCAGCTTTACTACAGTTTCTTTTTCCAGCAGTTGCTTCCGGATCCAATCGTGAGATTATTGAGGGTGCAGTGGGAATTTTCGCTGTCGCCATGATGATATTGGTTGGTATCTGGCTGCACAGCAAGGCATCTATCAAAAAATGGAATGACTTTATGGAAAACCAAATGAAGGCTGTAACAACCACAGGCAGTTTTATTTCCATGTTTGCTCTTAGCTTTCTGGCTGTTTTCCGTGAAGGGGCTGAGACCATCCTCTTTTATGCGGGAATTCTACCGCGCATCACAATGACTGATTTCCTTTTGGGAATCGGCTTGGCTGTTCTAGTCTTGGTCTTGCTGGCCTTTATCATGAGCAAGGCGTCTGGTCTTCTCAAACCACACAGCATTTTCTTCTGGCTGACCTGGCTAATCTATGTCTTGGCCTTTAAAATGCTGGGCGTCAGCATCCATGCCCTTCAGCTGACTAATATCCTAACGACTCACTTAATCAATGGTTTTGTGACAGTAGACTGGATGGGGATTTATCCAAGCATAGAAGTGGTAGTTAGTCAGGCGCTCTTTATCCTGCTGGTGGTCTATGTTAGCTTTAAAAATCAGAGAAGTGAGCAGTAGCATGGATAAGAAAGAACAGACTATTATTGAGCATTTGACAGAGTTCAGACGGCGTTTTCTAGCGGTATTGGCTTGTTTTTTCGTGGTTTTTCTGGTTAGCTTGCTCTTTTCGGCTGATATTTATCGATGGCTGACTAGTAATTTTGAGAATAAGCTGCTGGTGCTGGGGCCGGATGATATCCTTTGGATTTATATCAGTCTGGCTAGTCTGGTCGCTTTTTCCCTGACCTTGCCATTTCTTGTTTATCAAGTCTGGGAGTTTGTCCGACCGGCTTTGCGAGCCAATGAAGCTCGGGCTGTTTTCGCTTATATCCCGGCTACCTTTCTCTGTTTTGTTCTGGGGCTGGCTTTCGGCTTTTACTTTGTGACTCCGACTATTTTGCAGGTTTTGCTGTCGCTGGGTGAGGGCCTCTTTGAGACTCGATTGACAGCGCAGAATTATCTTAGTTTCGTCTTTCATACCACTATTCCGATTGCTTGCCTTTTTGAGCTGCCAGTTCTTGTGGCCTTTCTGACTTCTATCGGTTTGCTCAATCCGAAATTTTTGGTAAAATATAGACGATACGCTTACTTCATTTTGCTGGTTTTAGCTGTTGTCCTGACACCGGCCGACTTTATCAGCGATCTGACTATGACAGTACCTTTGATTTTGCTCTATGAAGTCAGCATCTTGCTCAGTCGCATCATTTATCAAAGAAAATCAACGAGGAGAAATTAATGGGACTTTTAAAAGACATCGGAGTACCTGGGGTAATCATTATTGTTCTGGGAGCCCTGCTCATTTTCGGACCAAAACGCCTGCCCGAGCTGGGGCAATCGATCGGTAAAATGTTTTCAGAATTCAAAAAAGCAGTCAATCATGCTGGAGAAGAAGACAAGACCGAGAATAAAAATGAACAAAAGTAAAAGAAAAGCACGGAGAATCGTGTTTTTCTTTTAGCATCAAATATAGCTTATGATAAGGAGTAAAAATTGAAAAAATTGGAAGAACGGATTCTCAGAGATGGACAAGTCTTGGGTGAGAATATCCTAAAAGTTGACTCTTTTTTGCCCCATCAGGTTGATTATTCATTGATGAAAGAAATTGGCCAAGTTTTTGCGGAGGCGGTAAAGGATACTGGAATCACCATGGTAGTGAGCATTGGGGCTTTTGGTATTGCTCCAGCTGTCTACGTGGCTGAAGCGCTGAATGTCCCAATGATATTCGCCAAGAAAGCCAAAAACATTACGATGACAGAGGGGATTTTGACAGCTGAAGTATACTCTTTCACCAAGCAAGTGACTTCGACGGTTTCGATTGCTGGGAAGTTTCTCAACTCCGATGATAAGGTGCTGATTATTGACGATTTTTTAGCTAATGGTCAGGCAGCCAAAGGCTTAATTACCATTATTGAGCAAGCAGGAGCGCAGGTTGAAGCGGTTGGCATTGTCATTGAAAAATCGTTTCAGAATGGCCGTCAATTTTTGGAAACTGCTGGTTATCGCGTGCTTTCTTTGGCGCGTATCGCAGGATTTGAGAAGGGGCAGGTTGTCTTTACTGAGGCAGATATATGACTTCCTTTTCCTTTTGACTATCTGTCTGGCTTATAGTATAGTAAAGATAGTTGATATTCTAAAATTTAAGCTCATTGATTTTACTTGGGTAGAAAAAGTTTTCGAGGGATTTCTATGCACCAAACTCATAATTTACAGCAGCGGATGCGGCTCTTTATTTCTATTTTTTTGCCAATTTTGATCTACCAACTGGCCAATTTTTCAGCTTCATTTGTCGATACGACCATGACTGGCCAGTATGACACTCTGCATCTGGCTGGTGTTTCTATGGCAACTAGTCTTTGGATTCCATTTTTCGACTTGCTGATAGGGATTGTGTCAGCCTTGGTACCCATAATCGGGCATCATTTAGGACAGGGCAAAAAAGAAAAGATTGCTTCTGATTTTTATCAGTTTATTTATCTTTCTTTAGGGCTATCGCTAATTTTATTTGCCTTGGTATTTGTGGGCGCTCCTCTGGTTTTGGCCCACCTTGGCTTAGAGCCTTTGGTAGAAGAAGTGGCTAAGGACTATCTTTGGTATCTGGCGCTCGGCATTATTCCTCTTTTGCTCTTTAGCACCATCCGTTCTCTGTTTGATGCTCTAGGGTTGACCAAGCTTTCCATGTATCTCATGCTCTTACTTTTGCCTTTAAATGGCACTTTCAATTATGCCCTAATATACGGAGCATTTGCATTTCCAGAAATGGGCGGAGCCGGAGCTGGACTTGGGACTTCTTTGGCTTATTGGGTTTTGCTCCTCATATCCTTGTTAGTAGCAGTCAAACATCCCAAAATCAGAGCCTATGAGCTGTGGAAGATTCGACCGCTAGAGAAAAAGGGCTTAATCGAAGGCATTCGACTTGGACTGCCTATCGGAGGAACGTTTTTTGCTGAAGTCGTGATTTTTTCGGTTGTTGGACTGGTCATGGCTAAGTTTTCGTCACTAATCATTGCCAGCCATCAGGCGGCCATGAATTTTTCAAACTTAATGTATGCCTTTCCTATGAGTATTTCAACCTCAATGTCCATCATTGTGTCCTATGAAATAGGAGCCAATCGTCCTGATGATGTTAAGAAATTCTGTAAGCTTGGGCGGCTAACGGCCTTGGGAATTGCTGGATTTACCTTTCTCTTTCTCTATATCTTACGTGACCGTGTGGCTGCTCTCTATGGTTCGGATACCGAGTTTATCCGTATGACATCTGTTTTTCTGACCTACAGCCTCTTTTTCCAGTTAGCAGATACTTTTGCGGCTCCTTTGCAGGGCATTCTTCGGGGATACAAGGATACTCAGGTGCCATTTTACTTAGGTTTGATTGCTTATTGGGGAATTTCGCTGCCTCTGGGGTTCTTCTTAGATCACTTTACTAGTTTAGGTCCTTATGGGTATTGGATTGGCCTCATTGCCAGCTTGGTGATGAGCGGCATTCTTTTTCAGTGGCGGCTTAATCGTTTGGTTAAAACTATCATAACTTAAAGAGCGCTGGCTTGTCCTTTTAGGATAAGTCAGTGTTATTTTTTTCACAAACTTTTATTAAAATTAGATTAAAACGGTAAAACGCTTACATATTTTCTAGTATATTGATTGTGAAAATGGTATAATAGACATAAGATTATCAAGTCAAGTTTTTGTTAAAATAGGTTAATTTTTAAAATATTGTTTACAGTTATCTTTGGTTTTCAGTAGAAAAGCGAGGGAACTATATGACTGAACACTATACCCATCTTTTACAAGAAGTACTAAATGCTGCAAAGGAATTAGCTATTCAAAAACACAATTATCAAGTGGACATTCCGCATGTTTGGACAGTGCTGACCCAGCCTCAGGCTTTTGCCTTGGAATTCTATACCGGTTTGGACATTGATACTAATGAATTTATCAGCGTCATCAATCAGGAACTAGCCAAGATTCCTGTATTTTCACATACGGACACGAACCGGTTTGGACGTCAGTATAGCCAGCGTCTCAAGAATCTTTTGGATGATGCGGAGGCTGAGAGGGCGGAACTGAGGGACGAGGTGGTAACCGTAGAACACCTGATTCTCAGTTTATTTCATCAGCAGCGAAATCCGATAACTGTCTTTTTAAAGCAGGCTGGGATTGATAAGGAACTGGTTGCTAAAAAGTTGAATAAGGTCCGCCAAGGCAAGAGAGCAGTGTCTTCCAGCCAGGAGAGTCGCTATCAAGCCCTGAGCAAATATGCAACTAACTTTAATCAGTGGTTGTCAGACCAGACCGGTAGGAAGGTGATAGGCTGCCAAGAGGAAATCAATGATATTATCCGTGTCCTTTCCAGAAAAGACAAAAGTAATGCCATCCTCATAGGCTTTCCAGGTGTTGGAAAATCCAAAGTAATGGAGGGATTTGTTAGCAGACTGATTGCTGATGATGTTCCGGAACATTTACTGGGCAAGGAAGTTTTTAAGTTAAATCTAGGCGGACTGATTGCCGGGACTAAATATAGAGGAGAGTTTGAAGAGCGCTTCAAGGCTGTTTTGGATGAGGTGCTGGCTGCTAAGGGGAAGATTATTCTTTATATTGAGGATATCCACCAAATCGTGACAGCAGGTCGGACAGAGGGCTCTCTTGATGCAGGCAATCTTTTAAAGCCGCTCTTGGCTCAGGGACAGATTAATATCATCGGAACCACAACTTTTGCTGCTTATCGAGAAAGCTTCGAGCTAGATCAAGCTTTGGAGGGGCGCTTCCAGCGCATTCGCATTGAGGAGCCTGATCAAGATAAGGCATTGACAATTCTGCAAGGACTGCGAGAGAATTATCAGGACTTTCACGGAGTTAGGCTGACGGACGAAGCTCTGAAGGCAGCAATCAGTCTTTCAATTCGTTATCTATCAGATCGTTATTTGCCTGATAAGGCACTGGACTTGATTGATGAGGCTTGTGCTGTCAAGAGAATCCAGCTAGCTCAAGCGGAAACTGAACGACCAGATGTCAGTCGTGAGGATATAGCCAGTATCGTAGAGCGTATAACAGGAATCAAAGTGCAGGGAATCATGGACAATGAGCGCGAACATCTGCTAAATCTAGACAAGCTCTTGCGCCAGAGAATTGTAGGACAAGACCAAGCTGTTCAAAAGGTTTCGGAGGCCATTTTACGCTCGAGAGCTGGAATTCAAAATCCAAAGCGTCCTATTGGTTCATTCCTCTTTCTGGGTCCGACTGGAGTCGGAAAGACTGCTCTGGCAAAAGCCCTTGCTGAGCGGCTGTTTGGCAATGAGTTAGAAATGGTCCGACTGGATATGTCTGAATATATGGAAAAACATGCCGTAGCTCGTTTAGTTGGTCCGCCACCAGGCTACGTAGGATTTGAAGAGGGAGGACAGCTGACAGAAGCTGTTCGTAGAAGGCTTTATTCGATTGTCTTGCTGGATGAGATTGAGAAAGCCCATCCGGATGTATTTAACACCCTGCTGCAAGTATTGGACGAAGGACGCTTGACAGACTCTAAAGGGCGTACTATCGACTTTAAAAATACTATTTTGATTATGACAAGCAATATTGGCTCCCAGCAGATTTTGGAAAGTCTCAAAAGTGAACAGGGACTGACTGCTGAAACGCAGGAAGAAGTTCTGTCCTTGCTGCAACATAGCTTTAAGCCAGAGTTTTTAAATCGGATTGACGAGACGATTGTTTTCAATCCTCTGAGGACAGAAGATATGATCAATATCGTAAAAATTATGGTTCGGCAACTTCAGGAAAGGTTGGAACATCAGAAGATTCAGCTTCATCTGAGCGAAGAAGTCTATGCTTTTTTAGCCCAGAAAGGTTACCAACCAGAATTTGGTGCCCGTCCTATTCAAAGAAGCATTATGCGCTATCTCGAAACGCCTTTGGCTCGTTATTTGGTAGAAAATAAGGAAACAACTGAAATGACAGTTCAAGTCAGTTTGAAGGATAGGCAACTGGATTTTAATTATTTGGTATAAGTTTCTTCTAAAAGTAAGCGCTTACTATGTATATACAAAGAAAAACAAAGAAAGGGGGGTCATGGTTTCTGAGCAGACTCTATCCTGAGATTTTGAAATGAGTCTTAGGTATACGTAAAATAATGAGATACTTTTTGTATCTATAGCCGACAGCAATCATTTTGATTGTTGGAGCACCCTTTGTATTTTATGAAAGGAGGAGTGTTTTGTCTGTTTATGATGTTTTGATTATCGGTGCTGGACCGGGCGGTTATGTGGCTGCTGAAGAAGCAGCTCGTTTAGGTAAGAAAGTCGCCGTAGTAGAAAAGAAGTCTATCGGCGGAACCTGCCTGAATGTGGGATGTATACCGTCTAAGGCCTATCTCCAGCACGGTCATTGGTTGCTGACAATGGAGGAAGCTAGGCGTTATGGCATTGAGAGCAAGCTTGAAAGGATTGATTTTGAGAAATTGGTAGACCGAAAGAATCAGGTTGTTGCCAGTTTGCAATCTGGAATTCATGCTAGCT
>CBDFAZ010000084.1:0-8859 GCA_965245685.1 uncultured Streptococcus sp.
TCTGGTACTCAAATTTGAACTTACCGTAGTCCATAATTTTTGCAACAGGTGGTTTAGCTTGTGGCTGAATCAGGACCAAATCGACATTTGCTTCATCCGCAAGAGACTGCGCTTCGCTCAGCGGTTTAATACCTAATTGTTCGCCGTCAAGACCGATCAAGCGAACTTCACGCACACGAATTTCATCATTGATGAATAAGTCTTGTTTTGCTATGGTTTTCACCTCTTTTTTTATTTTTAGAGAAAAACAAGTGCGGACCTGCTAACGCAAACCCGCACTACACGATAGTATTTCATTACTGAAACTGAATCCTGTAGAGCCAGACAACGTTAGTCGCAAGGCGAGAAGTTCTCACTTCTGCTTTTCTCAACTCTACTATCATACCAAGTTTCATTTTATTTGTCAATGATTTTTTTCGCTTTTTCTTCGATAAATGCAACAACTTCAGAAATACCAACACCCGTGGTATCAAAATGCAGGGCATCTTCTGCCGGTCTCAATGGTGAAACCTCGCGGTGACTGTCCTTATAATCCCGCTCTGCAATTTCTTCTTTCAGTTTCTCCAAGTCCGCAGGAATGCCTTTAGATAGATTTTCCTTGTAACGGCGCTCGGCTCTTTCATCAACGGAAGCAACCAAATAAATCTTGAGCTCAGCCTGAGGCAAGACAACCGTTCCAATATCACGGCCATCCATGACAATCCCTCCCTGAGCTGCAATTTGCTGCTGCAAGGCCACCAGTTTCTCACGGACTTGAGGAATGGCAGATACCCAAGAAACGTTATTGGTAACTTCATTTTCCCGAATTGGGTGAGTCACATCCACATCGCCAACAAAGACTAGCTGCTCGCCATCTTCTGCTCGACCAAAACTGACCGAATGATTATTGAGCAAGTCTACAATTTCAGTGGCATCTGCTTCTGTTAGATGATGCCGCAGAGCCAGATAGGTTGCAGCCCGATACATGGCTCCTGTATCTAAATAAGTATAGCCAAAATCCTTAGCAATAATCTTGGCAACGGTCGATTTTCCACTGGAAGCAGGACCGTCAATTGCAATTTGAATCTGTTTCATGGCTGGCTCCTACTCAATCTTCACAACGTCACCTGGATTGGCATACCAAGAACCAGTAGACATATGAGAAGGGTTAAGCTGTTCAAGCTTAGCAATAGAAATACCTGCACGCGCTGCAATGGCCGCCTCACCTTCACCAGGCTGAACAGTCAGAGTTCCTTCAGAGGATTCTGTGGTATTTGCTGCTGTCTGCTCTGCTGTAGAAGACGCTTCACTGCTGGAACTTGCTGCTGAAGTGCCGTAGAAACCTTCCATTTGGGTTTGTCTATTACTTCCACCAGTAGACAGATAGGTCAGAAAGCACACCACCGCAACCACTAAAATACAGAAAATAATGGTTAATATGGTCAACAAGCGGTCTGCATTCAAAGCGCTAAACTTCTTAGTTCGTTTCAACTTTTCTTCTCCGTTATCGTATACATCTTCTTCCCATGGTTCTTTTTCCATGACTTCCTCCTTGAGTTTTTCTTAAAATCTTATTACAATATGGGTATGAAAGTAACACTCATTCCCGAACGGTGCATTGCCTGTGGGCTTTGTCAAACCTACTCAGATCTTTTTGACTATCATGACAATGGCATCGTCAAATTTTACCAGGACGACCAGCTCCTAGAAAAGGAAATCACTGAGGTTCCCGATGTCGTGGAAGCCATCAAAAACTGCCCAACCCGAGCTCTTTTGAAAGACTAGGATTTTTTGGACTGACTGCCATAGTAAGCTTCAAAATAGTCAATATGGGTAAAATTATCTACTAATTCTACCTCACCCTTAAAATACTCATTAAGGGCCAGGGCATTGACAAAATATTTCTTAGGCCACTTGCGCATACAAAAACTCCGGCTGCGGCTCTGCCCTTTAAAATATAAGGTAATAGACGTCTTAGTCACTTCGACTTTTTCAATATCTGAAATCTTGACCTTTATCGGAGTAAAGGGATTGGCTGTGATAATTCGCAAGGTTCCATCATCATAAATGGTAAAATAACGATGAACTCCCATTCCCAGCAAAACCATGAACAAGAAGAAAGAAAACAGAACAAGAGTCGGCACTCGTGAGCTTTCATACATCAAAGCCAGGCCAACAAAAATCGGAATGACCGATAAAGACCAATATATTATCAGGATAGCTACATCTGGCTGCCAGTGATAGCGAACCTTACCGAAAATCTTTATCATGCTCACACCCCCATACTACTAGTTTAGCATAAATTAAGAAAAAATAGAACAGGTAGACTTGCCTATTCTATTTTTTTATTTATGATTTTGCTGTCTTAAAGAAGCTATCAGACAAGTAGCCCTTGCCTCTGACCATATCATACTCAATCAGTTTCAAATCATCTGCTATTTCTTGTGCTTCTTCGTCCAATTCCTTTTTATCCACGCTGGCCTTATGCAATACTTCTGTTAATAAAGCATAGTAAGGTGATACTTTGGAATTTGTCTGCTCCAGTAAGAGAGCGGAGAAATCACTAGAATTGACTCTTGGATAATCAAGTTTAGGAGTTTCATAATTGCTCCAAACGAAATAATCTGTCAGATATTGGCTTTCTGGATCTTCTTTAAAGGCTGACTGAGGATAGAGACCCGGCAGATGATCGCCATAAAAGACGACTGTTACCTTTTTATCTACCTTTGAAAGCTTCTCAAGAAAATCCTTGGTCGCCTGATCTGTATGATAAAGCATTCTGACATAGCTGGAAAGAGATTCGCTCCCTTCCTTGCTAAAGTCAGGATAGTTGGCAGACATGTAAACAGGATTGGGCTCACTCCAAGGCATGTGGTTCTGCATAGTCATGACAGAAAAAAACTGTCCCTGCTTGCCATTCAAATGCTCCAAGACTTGATTATAAGTCGTTTGATCGCTGTAATTACCACCTATATTATCACCTTTCAGGCCTTTGGTACCATAGTGAATAAAGGTATCAAATCCCAAATCTTGGTAAATGACATTTCTTGCATAATTGCTAGGAGAAGCCAGATGGATTACTGTCCGATTCTTAGATGAATAAGCATCGCTAATGGAAGGGAATCTATTCATCCTCGGGACAATTTCAGTGTAGAGAACCGAAATAGATGGAGACAGATTATAAAAAGGCAAACCAGTCAGGGTCTGAAATTCCATATTGGCTGTTCCTCCACCATAGCCGTCTGACTTCATAAGTCCACTGGTGGTGCGAGTTTTAACTTCCTGAATATAAGGAATTGGATTCTCAGACATAGTAACGCCGTCAACCCGAGCAGGATCAGAAAAACTTTCACTTAGGAGGTAAATGACCGTTTGATCTTCGATTTTATTCTGGCGTTCTTTGTTAATAGTTTCAGCAATCCCCTTGTATTTCTTTTCTATCTCTTGAATCTTTTCCTTGGAATAGCCACGCGGTTCGATCATGGTTGTATCCGACATCTGTGAAAACCAGACAAAGGAAAGGGAACGCAGCTGTGAATTGACAGTATTTCCCATCCAAGTCAGGTCATGGTAATTATTTAAGACCGAAATAACTGGAATATTCTCTACTATTTTGCCATTTTTTTTAGTGGCAAATATATCCATGACTCCCAAGAAAAAGACCAGGGGCAGGACTAGCAAGAGGAGCTGGTATTTAAGAACAGTAATGAGCTTTCCTGGCAAGATTTTCTTGCGCAAATACCAATAGAGAGCGCCTAGAGCAACTAGTCCCAAGATAGCATATAATCCATAATTGCCTCCGAGAAAGTCAAAGAGAGTCTTGGGATTTTTCAGCCAAACCATATCGCTTGGCAAAATCGGCTCTTAGCGATACTGGAATTTCAGACTGCTAGCTATGGTGGCAATCACCACTAAGGCTGTTATCAGCATGGTTGGCAGGAGAAAATGATTGAAAATCAGGTAAAGAGCCATAAAAATCATGAAAAAGACAATGATTTGAAAGAGACTGGCTCCAGTGAAAAGATACCTCTCTAAAACAACCACATCTCCTCGGATACTATTTTGGATAGTATAATTAAATATAAGAGCAAATGATGCACTTAGTACCAAAGCAACAGAAACACTGGCTTTATTCTGAGCGAGATCGCGCAATCCCTTAACAGCTAGAAAGCTTGGGAAAGAAAGCAGGATAAAGATAAGTGCGATAAGGCAGAGGAAAGTTAGCATAAAGTTCTGCGTTATTTCCAACTTGCCTTCCTCAAGGAAATTCACTAAATAGCTCTGGTGATGCAGCAATTCCGGCATCTTATCGTCCATCAAAGCAAGAAATAGGAAGAGCTGAGATAGAAAAAGATTTTCCAATACCTCTCTGTTTTTCTTAGTAACTTGCAAGAACTTACCCGGGAAGCGTTTTTTAAGCTTTGGAAAATGAATAAAAATATAAGCAAATAAGAAAATTAAAAGCAAGCCAGGCAGGGAGTTAAACTGCCAAAAATGATTGCTAAACACTCGATCTGCTTTGAACTCAAAATCATTGACATGCTGCGTTACTGTCAGTAAGTAAGAAAATCCCGTATAGAGAGCGTAAATAATAGCTGACCATATAAAGAATCTTTTGCTGAAGAGCTGAGACAAAAGCTTGCCCAAGCCAAACAAAAGAGGAAGCAACATCAGAAAGGCCAGCCACAAGGCAGGATAATTCCGCAAATCTTCGCCTTCCTCCAATAATAAGACTGTTGCAACAGCGACTATATCTAAAAGTAAAAAACTAATCAGCAGGTATGAGAACTGCTTATAGTGATTGAGTAAAAATTTCATTTTTCTTTCTGGTAAATAGTTAAATTCTCTAGCGAGATTTTTGTGAATTAAGAATCTCACTTTTTCTTTAAAAGATTGGACAAACGATTTCTAATCTTTTGAGATAAATTTTTCTGACTTAATTTTTCTTTTTGCTTGGTCAACTCTTCCCTTTTCCTCTGCCAGTCCAGTAAAGGGGGGAGGGAAGATAAGGGCATAATTTTGAAATCACAATGACTGTCCCAAGCTAGATAAACCAATAAATGCTCTAAAACATCAGACAGCTCCTGATCAAAGAATGGCAAACTTTCTAAGCTCTTCATCTGGAACACACTAGCCAAAGCAGAATATTTGAACCATAAGAAACCGCCATAGACTCTCGTCAGAGAAGGCGCGGTCATAAAGTCAAAAGACTTATGCAAACCAGCTTCCTGCCAGACAGCAGCCAGCCTTTGGCGGGGTGCTTCTGTCTCAAACAAGCCGTCTCTGACTAGGCGCGGCAAATCTGGAATAACCAGCCCCACAGCAGAATCCTGCTCCAACGCTTCTATGCTTGCATCCGCATAATCCACCATCATATTTATCAAATCAGAGCGCATAGCTTGGTCAAAAACTGCCTGATTCTCCACCAATCGATGAATAGATAGATGGCCGATATAAGAATAATTTTGCAGAATTTCCTTCTGCTCCAGCATGGCAAGCCAGGCATGCGATTTCTGACTTAGGACAAGCTGAACTTTATTGCCCAGATGAGCCAGCGCTGTCTGCAGCTGTTTCCGCACTTCTGGCTGATCTGTTGTCACTAAATACTGATACTGAGACGACAGAGAGAATAGCTTGTCCTGATACTGCTGAAAAATAGGAAAATCCGTTACATGAATATGCAGGAGGACAGGCTGATCTGTACGATAGTTCGAAGTTGACTGGGACAAATACTTATCCTGCAGCAAACAAGGAAGGTCCGGACCAAAATGATAGAACAGGTGTTCCCTAATCAGGGAAGTCAGATAGGACGAGTTTGTTTCAAGATCTCCCAGCAAATACCTAGCCAAAAAAGGATTGCCTGTGAGAGCTTTTACCTTTAGAAAAGGAATCTTTGCTTCCAGAATCCTAAGAGGCTTATAGTATGAAAAGTCTGGATGAACCAATTCTCCTGCTTCTTCCTGACGGGTATCAAAAAGAGCTTGATATCTGAATCCTGCCTCTACAAAGCGCTTGGTAAACTGGGTTTCGTAATGGTCTATCACATCTTGAACGTCAGTAAAATCTTCTACCTGAGACCAAAATTCATGGAAAGCCTTGTCTTTGAGAACTGACTGCTTAAAGGTCACAAAGTAGCTCTGCAGGTGTTCTTCAAAGTACCTGGTCTTGCGAAAATTAGTCATTCCCCAAAAATCGACTTGAGAATCCGCTTCAAAGCGCTGATAAATCGGCTCTAAATCCCATAGCGGACCAAAGCAAGTGTCGTTCATGAGAGTCAGAGAATCTGAGTTCTGCAAAGTGTCAAAACCCAGCCAGTTCATGCCATCACGCCAGGCAGCAAAATCAAAGCCTTGATTATCCCGCTCAAGCAAGTCAGAAATTCCCAAGTCTTCTCTCAGCCGGCATTTGTCCTCATTGCTCAAAGGACTATTTGAAATAAAAATAATCTTAGAAAAAAGCGGCTTTAGCTGCTCCAACTGGTAGAAGACATGACCGCTTATATGATTGCATTTATTGAAATGAACATAGAGTAATATTCGTTCCATGAAAATACCTTATTCTTTATGATTGAGAAATCTTCCAACTGCCATTACGCTGGATTAAGCCAGTAGCAGAATCCTTAGCAGAGACATCGTCATCCTTAATATCCTGACGATTGACTAAGATAACTGGGTTGTTCTGAGAGTCTGCAAAGGCTAAAATCTGTTCTTCCTGATCCCGCACCGAAACCTGCAATTTTAACTTAGCGTTATTTATCTGTGACACATGGCACTTGTAAGTCAAACGCTTCTGTCCCAGTCCTTCTGTCGGCTGATCCATGGAGTTATCATTGTAGAGCCAGATAGTTCGATCGATATCTGTCAGAGAAAAGGAAACATAGGTCGGAAGGTCTTGATTTACCCGATAAGAAATTTCAAATTCAATCTCTTGTTCAGGTGAAATCTGAGGCGAATGCAAGAGCTTAACCTTCAAATCAGAAACCGCTGCATTCTCAACCTGGAATCCTTCGTTCATGGCTTTTGTTTCAGTTGCATTGTCCAGACTGTACTGGTTGGCCACATCGTCTGGATTGCCGATAGCCTTGACCAAGCCATTTTCAATCAAGACAGCCTTATTACAATACTTTTTAACAGCTCCCATGTCATGGGTCACCAGAATGGTCGTCTTGCCTGATTCCTTGCGATCTTTGAAGTAGTCATTACACTTACGCTGAAAGGCTTCGTCCCCGACAGCCAAAACCTCGTCCAAAATCAGAATATCACCCTGAGCCTTGATAGCCACTGAAAAGGCCAAACGCACCTGCATACCGCTGGAGTAGTTCTTGAGTTTTTGGTTCATAAACTCGCCCAGCTCAGCAAACTCCACGATATCATCGTACATGGCGTCTACTTCTTCTGTTGAGAATCCCAGCATGGCACCGTTCATATAGACATTTTCGCGGCCAGTTAGTTCGGGATTGAAACCGACACCCAGTTCGATAAAGGAAACCAACTTACCATCAATAGTTACCTTGCCCTTCTCCGGAATATAAATCTCAGAGATAATTTTCAGGAGGGTGGACTTACCAGAGCCATTGCGGCCGACAATCCCGTAGAAGTCCCCTTTTTCAACTTCAAAGGAAATATCTTTCAAAACATGCTGTTCTTTGTAGCCTTTGATCCCCTTAAAACGATTGACCAAACTGGTTCTCAAACTCTGAGTAGCCTCAGTAGGCAATCGAAAGAATTTACTTACATGGTCGACTTTTACTGCAATATTATTTGACATTATAAAATCTCCGCAAATCTCTTAGCATTTTTATTAAAGAAGAACAAACCTAGAGCCAATATCACAAAAGGAATCAAGTAGGGAATGAGGGCGATTAGTTTGTTATTAACGATGTCCCAGCCTCTGACATTGACAGGAGAAACGATGAAATGGCGCATATCCTGCAGCATCTGGGCAATCGGATTGAGCATCATAATTTTAGCTACAAAGAATTGCTTACGCTGCAAAAGAAAGGTCAGAGAGTAAATAATAGGACTAGCATACATTCCAGCTTGAAGAGCCACTTCCCAAATCGGTCCAATATCCCGATACTTTACAAACAAGGAAGACAGCATGAGGGCGCAGCCCATTGCCAAGACCAATACCTCCAGAAAAAGAGGAATAATCACCAGCGTATGCAAACCGAATTTCACCTGATTAATCAAGGCGAAGAGGAAAACAACGACCAGATTAATCAAAAAATTGATAGCTGCTCCAAGAACCGATGAAATGACAATGGTATGCTTTGGAAAGTTTAATTTACGAAGCAAATCTCCCCGAGAAACGATGGAAAGCATGCCCATGTTAGTAGCTTCGGTAAAGAAAGACCAGAAAACCATCCCCAGCAAAAGCCCTACTGTATAGTGGGGTGTCCCGTCATCAAAGCGCAAAAAGCGGACAAAGACCAGATACATGATGGTAAACATCATCAATGGCTTCAAAATCGACCAGAGATAGCCGACTAAGGACCCTTGATAACGCAACTTAAAATCCGTCTTGATTAATTCTTTCAAAAGAATACGATTTTTTTTACTAAAAAAATCCATGAATATTACTCCTTATAAGCAAACTTTGTGAGAATGAGGCTCGTAAAAACAAGCGTATGAAAAGTACGGTTTTTACGGTAGCCATACTGGCGAATCCTGCGCCAGCGCTCCTTAAAAGGCACCTCCATAATGGTCACAAAGTTCTCAATTAACTCTCTATTTTCAGCAGTCAGCGGCAGGACCAGCAAATTTCTAGCCTGAGTCTGACTGTCTTTTATCAATTTCCAATATTTGGCAAAAAGAACATGGGGGCGAACCCAGTTTTTTACGCGTTTTCTGAGCGTTCGCGCTCCCAACACATTATTCG
>CBDFAZ010000085.1:0-8686 GCA_965245685.1 uncultured Streptococcus sp.
CGGTTCAATGGGCATGCAAAATGAAACCTTGCAGGCTATCACCGTAGAGAGTGCCTTTAACTACGAAAAAGACGAGCTGACAGCTGAACTCCTTGCTATCGTGGCGGATGATGCAGCAGTCGAAGCTGTTGAGACAGGAACAGCTGCCCTCATCTTTGCAGAAACACCATTCTACGCAGAAATGGGTGGTCAGGTGGCAGACCACGGTCAAATCTTTGATGCTGCAGGTAATCTAGTAGCGCAAGTAACGGACGTGCAAAAGGCACCAAATGGTCAGCCACTGCATACTGTAGAAGTTTTGGCGCCTCTGGCTCTGGGGCAAAACTATAAACTGGAAATTGACCACAGCCGCCGCCATCGTGTTATGAAGAACCATACGGCGACTCACCTCTTGCATGCAGCTCTACATAATGTTCTTGGGAACCATGCAACCCAGGCAGGCTCTCTGAACGAAGTAGAATTCCTGCGCTTTGACTTTACGCATTTCCAAGCGGTGACAGCAGAAGAGCTGCGCGCTATCGAGCAAGAAGTCAATGAGAAAATCTGGGAAGCTCTTGCCATTGAGACAGCAGAGACAGATATTGACACAGCTAAGGAAATGGGTGCCATGGCGCTCTTTGGCGAAAAGTATGGTAAAGAAGTTCGTGTCGTAACCATCGGCGACTACTCTGTCGAGCTTTGCGGAGGAACTCACGTGGGCAACACTTCTGAAATCGGTATTTTCAAGATTGTCAAAGAAGAAGGTATCGGATCTGGAACTCGCCGTATCTTGGCAGTTACCAGCAAGGAAGCTTTCACAGCCTACCGTGAGCAAGAAGAGGCACTCAAGGCTATTGCAACGACTCTCAAGGCACCGCAAATCAAGGAAGTGCCTCACAAGGTAGAAGCGCTGCAAGAGCAGCTGCGTCAACTCCAAAAAGAGAATGCAGAGCTCAAGGAAAAGGCAGCAGCAGCGGCCTCTGGTGAAGTCTTCAAGAATGTTCAAGAGGCAAATGGACATAGTTTTATCGCTAGTCAGGTCTCTGTTTCTGATGCAGGTGCCCTGCGTACCTTCGCGGACACTTGGAAGCAGAAGGACTATTCAGATGTTCTCGTACTGGTCGCAGCAATTGGTGACAAGGTCAATGTCCTTGCAGCCAGCAAGACCAAGGACGTACATGCGGGTAATCTGATTAAGGAATTGGCGCCGATTGTAGATGGTCGAGGCGGCGGTAAGCCAGACATGGCTATGGCCGGCGGCAGCAAGCAATCAGCTATTCCAGACCTGCTAGCAGCAGTTGCTGAGAAGTTGTAATATTAGATAACAGATAGATGAAAAGGTCTGCTCTTTGGGCGGATCTTTTTCTGTGCTCTCAGCTCTCTTACTTCTCTATATGAGAAGCAAATAGGCCGCTTTTCGGCAAGAAAGTATGAATTATTTTAGAATAAATAATGATATTTTCAAAAATATTGCATAAAAATACAGAAAACACTTGACAAAGGGAAGATATACGAGTAAAATAAAACGCATATTTATACGGAGGTGTTTTAAAAATATGCGAATTTCGATTGTAGGAATTACTGGTTACTCAGGAATGGAACTCCTCCGTATTTTGCTGCAGCATCCGCAGGCAGAAGTCGTTTCCCTTCATGCCAGTCAAGATGTGGAGGCTCCTGTGTCAGAGCTTTATCCTCATTTGAAGGGGATTTGCAACCTGAAAATAGAAGCTTTTGACAGTCAGGAAATGATGCGACGAGCAGATCTTGTTTTCTTTGCAACGTCAAGTGGAGTAGCTAAAGATTTGTCAAAAGACTTTGTAGAAGCGGGATTTCCAGTCATTGACCTTTCTGGTGATCATCGTTTGCCAGGTAATATTTATAAAAAATGGTATCAGAAAGAGCCGGCTGAAGACTATGTTCAAAAAGAGTTTATTTATGGGCTGTCTGAGTTTACAGATATCAGAGGGAAGCGATTTATTGCTAATCCCGGCTGCTATGCAACGGCTACAGAGTTGGCCTTGATTCCCTTGCTGCAGGCTCAGGCTATTGAGCTTGACTCTATTATCGTCGATGCCAAAAGTGGTTTGACAGGGGCGGGGAAAAATCCAGCTGCATCCAGCCATTTTGTCCATGTGCATGACAATTATGTGACTTACAAGTTAAATCAGCATCAGCATATTCCTGAGATTGTGCAACAGTTGCAACGTTTTGATGAGGGATTGGAGCAGATTCAGTTTTCAACTTCCCTCATTCCGCTCAATCGTGGCATCGTAGCGACGGTTTATAGCAAGTTAAAAGAACCTTTGACTCGAGAAGAGCTGGCTGCTATTTACCAAGATTGCTATCAGGACAAGCCTTTTGTTCGTATTCAAGCAGCTCTGCCGAGTCTGCACCAGGTTGTAGGTACTAATTATACAGATATTGGTTTTGACTATAATCCTGTGACAAACATTTTAACTGTAGTGGCTGTGCTGGATAATCTGATCAAGGGGGCTGCTGGTCAGGCAGTTCAAAATATGAATCTGATGCTGGGCTTCCCTGAAACAGATGGCTTGCTCAGTCAACCGTCTTATGTCTAGATGAGAAAGGGTTAGATATGAAGATTATTGATGGAACGATTGCTAGTCCACTAGGCTTTTCGGCAGACGGTTTACACGCTGGCTTTAAGAAAAAGAAGTTGGATTTTGGCTGGATTGTCTCAGAAGTGCCGGCCAGTGTGGCAGGAGTCTATACGACCAATAAGGTCATTGCTGCTCCGCTTTTAGTTACCAAAGCATCAATCCAAAAGAGCCAAAAATTGCAAGCAATAGTAGTTAATTCTGGTATTGCCAATTCCTGTACAGGCCAACAGGGATTGGATGCTGCCTATGAGATGCAGCGTTTGACTGCCCAAAAGCTGAAGATTGAGCCTGACTTGGTAGGTCTGGCTTCTACAGGAGTCATCGGCGAGCAACTTCCAATGGATACTCTGAAAAATGGTCTGTCACAGATTCTAGTGAGTGGTAATTCAGAAGATTTTGCTGAGGCTATCTTAACGACGGATACTTGTACCAAGACCTGTGTAGTCACAGAAGAGTTTGGCTCAGACCTGGTGACTATGGCGGGGGTGGCCAAGGGCTCGGGCATGATTCATCCGAATATGGCGACCATGCTGGCCTTTATCACCTGTGACGCTAATATTTCTAGTGATACCCTACAAGCGGCTCTCAGTCGGCATGTGGAGACGACTTTCAACCAAATAACGGTGGATGGAGATACATCGACTAATGACATGGTGCTAGTCATGGCTAACGGCTGCCGACAAAATGAAGAAATTCTGCCAGATACGGAAGAATTTGAAAAGTTTTCCAAGATGCTCCGCTATCTTATGGCTGACTTGGCTAAGAAAATTGCCAAGGATGGCGAGGGAGCGACCAAGCTGATTGAAGTTAATGTGCAGCATGCCAAGGATGAACAGAGTGGCCGTATGATTGCCAAGAGTGTTGTTGGCTCTAGCTTGGTCAAAACAGCTATTTTTGGTCAAGATCCCAATTGGGGCCGAATCTTAGCAGCTATCGGCTATGCGGGAGCAGATGTTTCGGTTGATGACATTGATATTTGGATTGAGGGGATTCCAGTCATGCAGGCTTCTAGCCCTGTGGCTTTTGACCCCGAGGAGACAAGTGATGCCATGGCTGGGGAGCTGCTGACCTTGACCATTGACCTGCACGATGGGGACGCTGAAGCTCAGGCCTGGGGCTGCGATTTGTCCTATGATTATGTGAAAATCAATGCCCTCTATAGAACCTAAGGAGAAATGCAATGAAAGATGTGATTGTTATAAAAATTGGCGGTGTTGCTGCGCAAAAGCTGTCTGATAAGTTTATCAAGCAGATGCAAGCGTGGATAGCAGCTGGTAAGAAAATCGTGGTCGTTCACGGGGGCGGTCTGGTCATAAACCAACTTATGAAAGAGCGCCAGCTGCCTACTCGCAAGGTTAAGGGGTTGCGGGTGACAGCCAAGTCTGACTTACCCATTATTGAGCAGGCCTTGCTAGGTCAAGTCGGCCGGACGCTTACACAAGAACTGAACGATTCAGATATTGAAAGCCTTCAGCTGGTTTCACATTTGGGAAAGACAGTTTCGGCAGATTTTATTGATAAAGAGCTCTATGGCTATGTCGGTCAGGTGAAGGCGATTCAAACTGCTTATCTAGAGCAGTTGCTGGCTGCGGACATGGTCCCAGTGCTGGCTTCGCTAGGGGAAAATGCAGCTGGCGAGCTCTTAAATATCAATGCAGACTATCTAGCTGCGGCAGTTGCCAGTAGCTTGCAGGCAGAGAAGCTAATCCTGATGACAGATATAGAAGGAGTTTTAGAGGATAAAAAAGTCCTGCCCCAGCTTCTGACCAGTCAGGTGTCCAAGAAGATTCAGACAGGTGTCATCAAGGGCGGCATGATTCCTAAAATCGAGAGTGCTGTTCAGACTGTGCTTTCCGGTGTCGGGCAGGTTCTGATTGGTGACAATCTTTTGACGGGCACCTTGATAGCAGAGGGATAACGATGACTTATTTATTTGAAAACTACAAGCGGGCGCCTATTGAGTTTGTTAAAGCAGAGGGCACCTATCTAATTGACAGTGAGGGAAAGGCTTATTTGGACTTTTCATCGGGGATTGGCGTAACCAATCTTGGCTTTCACCCGCAGGTCCAGCAGGCTTTGATCCAGCAAGCAGGGCGCATCTGGCACAGTCCCAATCTCTATCTTAGCTCTCTGCAAGAGCAGGTAGCTCAGGAACTGGCAGGTTCTTATGATTATTTGGCATTTTTCTGCAATAGCGGAGCAGAAGCCAATGAAGCAGCTATTAAGCTAGCCCGCAAAGCTACTGGCAAGCAAGGAATTATCACTTTTCAGCAATCCTTTCATGGTCGGACCTTTGGCGCTATGGCCGCAACAGGACAGGATAAGATTAAGGAAGGATTTGGTGATGGAGTTCCCCATTTCAGCTATGCGGTTTACAATGATCTGTCCAGCGTAGAAGACTTGGTCAATCAGGATACGGCAGCTGTCATGCTGGAATTGGTCCAAGGAGAATCAGGAGTTCGTCCAGCAGAAGCAGCTTTTGTCAAAGACTTGGCTGATTTTTGCCAACAAGAGGGGATTTTGCTGATTGTTGATGAGGTCCAGACAGGCATGGGGCGTACGGGCCAGCTTTATTCCTTTGAGCACTATGGGATTATACCGGATATTGTGACACTGGCTAAGGGGCTGGCCAATGGCCTGCCCGCAGGCGCTCTATTAGGAAAATCCAGCTTAGCTTCCGCTCTTGGACCTGGCAGTCATGGCTCAACCTTTGGTGGCAATAAATTAGCCATGGCAGCTGCCTTGGAGACCTTGCATATCATGAAAGAGGCGGGCTTTCTAGAAGAAATCAGGTCTAAGAGTGCCATCTTACTGGAGCAGCTGCAGCTTGCTTTTCAGGACCATCCAAAGATTTCTGCTGTTCGAGGCCTGGGCATGATGATTGGGATTGAAACAAGCGCCAGTCTGTCAAAGATTGTTGAAGCCGCTCGCCAGAAGGGCTTGATTATCCTGACAGCCGGAGAAAATGTTATCCGTCTCCTGCCGCCTTTGACTATCAACAGGGAGGAAATCCAGCAGGGGATTGCTATTTTAAAAGAAGTATTTTCTCAAGTAGATGAATAAAGGCAAAGAATTCAGTTTGAGCTGGATTCTTTTTTGTCTATGATAATGGTAAATTTGACAATAATTATTATTTTTTTGACAAATATGCTTGTCAAAAAGAAAAGAATCTGTTACAATACTTTTGAACAGGAAATGGAGGGACGCTTATGAATGCATTCTTATGGTTCTTGCTTCCGATGACTTTTATGGTTTTTATCTTTGGGATTGATTGGATTGATTCTTCCAATAAACTAAAACGGATGCAGGGACGGATAAAATCTTTAGAAAGAAAAAGAAAGGGGAACAAAACAATATCAAGATTTTTAAAAGAAATGATTGGAAAGAAGCCTACAATTATGAGCGAGTCAATTGGAACCAATAACTGGCTGGTAAACTGGCTGGTAGTGGATGTAGATGAAGAATGGGTCAAGCTGAGCATGACAGATAAAAAAGGTCAGACCAAGACCAAGCTGATTCGTATTGAAGACATTCGGTCTATCGAGCTTTAGGAGAAGTGGGGGATTTTAATGAAATTAAGAAATCGACTCAAGGAGTTGAGGGCGCGTGACGGTCTCAACCAGACAGAACTGGCTAGGCTGGCCGGTGTTTCCAGGCAGACAATCAGCCTTATAGAGAGAGGCGAATATACCCCATCGATTGTGATTGCCCTTAAGATTGCCCATATTTTCAATGAAAATGTTGAGAATGTCTTTCGGCTGGTGGAGGAAGCAGAATGAAGAACCGATTAAGATTCATTTCAAGAGGAGCTAAAACAGTCCTTCAGCCTCAGCATTCTTGCATCATCTATTGTAAAAAATAAAGGAGAAGAAGTCGTGAAAGAGCAAAAACGTATATCTAAACAGAAAAGAGTTTTATATAATGTCCTTATATTGCTAGCTGGAGCTTTTGTAGGTGGTCTGTCTATTTTGTTTTCTGAAACTGGCCTGCTAAAAAACATCAGTTGGTCGACTATTTTTACTGTTCAACTGCTGCGCCAGTTGGGTCGGGCTAGTCTTATCATCCTCTATCCATTGGTCTTTTTCTTGATTTATCGGACTCGTAAATACAATGAAGCCTATGAAAAAGAAGCAGATGAGGATAAGAATTATGAATGGTACCGGCTAACCTTTAAAAATCTGGAATATGCGACTATTGTCTTTAATATCAGCAATATTATCTCCCTTTTTACGCTTCTAGTGGGGGTTATTTATATTGAACATATCACCAATAGACAGAGCTCGCTGCAATGGGGCTACATAGAGTATGTGATTGTGATCCTCATGTTTGTTTCACAAGTTGCCTTTTTAAAGACAGTTCAGATGGTGAGGCACTATAAGCTATCAGCCTTTCCGACTACTGAGGAAATAAAAGAATTTGTGCTCTCTTATGATGAATCAGAGCTGCAAGCCAATTATGAACAGTGCTATCTTATTCTCTTTAATGTAAATCAGAGACTTCTGCCAGCCCTCTATGTCATTTTAGGGATACTGGGAGCCTTCACACCTCTCAATGTCGTATCCGGCTTTGTCGTTCTGGTGGTAATCCATATCTATATCAATCTTATGTATTATCCAATGGTAAGAAAATATTTCAAATAAGCTTATTTCCTGATGAAAGGCGGAAATTATGAAACTACTGAAAGAACTTGATTTTATCCATAATAAAAAGGTCAATCTGGCTCTGAATATAATGGCTGTATTGCTGATCTTCCCTTTTCTAGCCCTCTTTACCTGGATTGCTATTCTAATGTATGGCAAGGGCAGCGAAGTTTTTCATTTCTTTGACTTATTCTACCTCCTTGTTCTAATGGTCATCCATGAGCTGATCCACGGCTTTTTCTTCAAGGTCTTGGGGGATGAAAATACCAAGGTCAAGTTTGGTTTTAAGATCGGCATGGCCTATGCGACCAGCCCAGGCAGTCGTTACAGTCGGAAAAGGATGCTCGTCATTATTCTGGCACCTTTCTTTCTGATTAGCCTAGCCCTGACCTTGATCTATGGCTTGCATATTCTGACTGCGGCTTCTTATATCGTCCTTGCTAGCTTCCATGCAGCCGGCTGTGCAGGAGATTTTTTCCTTGCTGCCGCTATTCTCCGGCAGAAAGGGGAAATCGCTGTTGAGGATACGGAAGTCGGGATCAATATTTATCAAAAGGAGAATACAAAATGAACAACTTCAAATCAATTGCTTTAGGACTTGTAAAATGGATAGGCTTAATTGCTCTTAGCCTCCTTATAAATGTTGCTCCGATGCTATTCTTAAGGCTCGGGAAGAGTTTACCTATTTATGCAGAAATCTTATTGGTAGCCTTGTATCTGGTTTTAGTTTTCCTTATTTTTCGTAGCTTATGGCGGCGATACCAAAAGCATGTACCTGAAGAAAAGAAAAAATTTAAACTGTCTGGCAAGGACATCGGTTTTGCTTTTCTATTCTTTTTCCTTGCCAGAGTGGCTGCTATTGTTGGTGTTTATCTTAATCTCATCCTGAGCGGCAATTCCCAGACCAGTAATGACAGTGCCATACAAGGGCTAGGGGGAATGATGTCTTCGCAGCATATCTTCTTTGCTTTGCTCTTTGTTGCAACGATTGCTTTTATTGCTCCTATCATGGAAGAATTAATTTTCCGCGGTTTTGGGACTGCCTTCTTTTTCAAAAATAATCAAAAAGTTTTGCCTGCTATTGTGACTTCTGTGGTCTTCACTCTGCCTCATATCACCCAATTGACAGAGTTCCCAATTTATTTTGCACTTGGACTGGTTCTTTATTTGTCCTATGCTCGTCGGGGGAATATAAAAGATTCCATGTTGGTTCATATCCTGAACAATCTCCCTATGGCTATAATACTGCTGCTAGCCATGTTTCAGTAAATCAATCTATAAGGAATCACTATGAAATTAAAAACTTTCTTTACTAATTTTGGCCTTTATATACTTGTTCTCTTGACCTATTTCTATATATTTTCGGCTATAGTTCTCTTCACCATAGGTTCTCTGACAGGTGGTACTTCTCAACTATTGTTTTTGCCGATTTTTGTCTTACTTGCC
>CBDFAZ010000086.1:0-8646 GCA_965245685.1 uncultured Streptococcus sp.
AGACTTCTATATGTATATCATTCAGACAGCCTTTACCTTCTCTGTCTATCTCTTCATCCTCATGCAAGGGGTGCGGATGTTCGTCGCTGAGTTGACTAATGCCTTTCAGGGTATTTCAAGCAAGCTCTTGCCAGGTTCTTTCCCTGCGGTGGATGTGGCAGCCTCTTATGGATTTGGCTCACCAAATGCCGTTCTTTCTGGCTTTGCCTTTGGCTTAATTGGGCAGCTGATTACCATTGTGTTGCTGATTGTTTTCAAAAATCCAATCTTGATTATCACTGGCTTCGTTCCTGTCTTCTTTGATAATGCAGCGATTGCGGTCTATGCTGACAAGCGTGGTGGCTGGAAAGCAGCTCTTGTCCTATCCTTCATTTCAGGTGTACTGCAGGTAGCCCTCGGTGCTCTCTGTGTGGCTCTTCTGGGCTTGGCCTCTTACGGCGGCTATCACGGTAATATCGACTTTGAAATCCCGTGGTTAGGATTTGGCTACATCTTCAAGTATCTGGGTATCATCGGTTATGCTCTGGTTTGCTTCTTCTTCTTGCTCATTCCTCAGCTGCAATTCGCTAGGGCTAAGGATAAGGAAGCCTACTATCAAGGTCAGGTACAGGCAGAAGACTAAACTTTTATGACTATACAATAAGATTTCGGAGGAAACTAAAATGGTTAAAGTATTAACAGCATGCGGAAACGGCATGGGATCATCTATGGTGATTAAAATGAAAGTGGAAAATGCGCTGCGTAATTTGGGACAGACAGACTTCACAGTCAACTCCTGCAGTGTCGGGGAGGCTAAAAGTTTAGCTTCAGGCTACGATATCGTGATTGCTTCTCTGCATTTAATCAATGAATTGGAAGGCCGCACCAATGGGAAATTAATCGGCTTGGACAACCTGATGGATGATAAGGAAATCACTGAAAAATTAAGTCAGGTATTGTAAGAATTTCTATCTATGAAGATGGGTTCTCAGTTAGGGTAGGGTGGTTAGGCTGCCCCACCTTCCTATTATTGTCTATTGTGAGATTGCGCAGGGGCTAAAATTCTGGAAAGTATTGAAGATGCCCCTTGTATCTAATGAAAGGAAGAGAAATGAATTTAAAACAAGCATTGACAGACAATAAATCCATTCGTTTAGGTCTTTCAGCCGAGACTTGGCAGGAAGCAGTCAAGCTATCAGTAGAGCCCTTGATTGAGAGCGGAGCTGTTCAGCCTCAGTACTACGATGCCATCGTCGAGTCGACAGAAGAATATGGACCTTATTACATTCTCATGCCAGGCATGGCTATGCCTCATGCCAGACCAGAAGCAGGGGTTAATCGCGACGCCTTCTCCCTGATTACACTGACAGAACCAGTCACTTTTTCAGATGGCAAGGAGGTTAGTATTCTGCTTTCTTTGGCGGCTACCAGTTCCAAGATTCATACCAGCGTGGCCATTCCGCAGATTATTGCTCTGTTTGAGTTGGAAAATTCCATTGAGCGCCTCAAGGCTTGCCAATCAGAAGAAGAAGTGCTGGCTCTGATAGAGGAATCCAAGGACAGCCCTTACTTGCAGGGTCTGGATTTAGATTCCTAATGCATGCTTAGAGATAATTGATTGCAACTGAAACTAAGAAATGAGGTAAAAAGATGTCAAAACAGATTCCAAATTTACAGGTGGCGTTGGACCATTCAGATTTGCAGGGAGCTATCAAGGCTGCTGTCTCTGTCGGTCATGAAGTGGATGTGATTGAGGCAGGAACGGTTTGTCTCCTGCAAGTGGGAAGCGAGCTCGTCGAAGTGCTCCGCAGTCTCTTTCCAGAGAAAGTCATCGTAGCTGACACCAAGTGTGCGGATGCCGGCGGAACGGTAGCTAAGAACAATGCGGTACGCGGCGCAGACTGGATGACCTGTATCTGCTCAGCAACCATTCCAACCATGAAGGCAGCCTTGAAAGCTATTCAGGAAGAGCGCGGCCAACGTGGGGAAATTCAGGTCGAACTCTACGGAGACTGGACTTATGAACAAGCTCAGACTTGGCTGGATGCCGGTATTTCGCAGGCCATTTACCATCAATCCCGCGATGCTCTCTTGGCTGGGGAAACTTGGGGAGAAAAGGATCTTAATAAGGTCAAGAAACTGATTGAGATGGGCTTCCGCGTATCAGTGACAGGCGGTCTGAATATTGATACGCTCAAACTCTTTGAAGGAGTTGATGTCTTCACCTTCATTGCTGGACGCGGTATTACTGAAGCTGAAGATCCAGCTGCTGCTGCGCGGGCCTTTAAAGATGAAATCAAGCGAATTTGGGGGTAGGCCATGGCACGTCCAATTGGAATTTATGAAAAGGCAACACCTAAGCATTTTTCTTGGAGCGAGCGTTTAGCTTTTGCCAAAGAACTAGGCTTTGACTTTGTTGAAATGTCGGTGGATGAAAGCGATGCTCGCTTAGCGCGCTTGGAATGGAGTAAGGAAGAACGCTTTGAAGTGGTCAAGGCCGTTTATGAAACGGGTGTCCGCATTCCGACTATCTGCTTTTCTGGGCACCGCCGCTATCCACTAGGATCAAACGATCCAGCCCTCGAAGCCAAGTCGCTGGAAACCATGAAGCAATGTATCGAGTTGGCTCAGGACTTGGGAGTACGGGTCATTCAGCTAGCAGGCTACGATGTTTATTATGAGGAGAAATCTCCTGCAACTCGTGCTCGCTTCCTGAAAAACCTCCGTCAAGCTTGTGATTGGGCGGAGCAGGCTCAGGTCATGCTGGCGATTGAGATTATGGATGATCCTTTTATCAACAGCATTGAGAAATATCTGGCTGTCGCGAAAGAAATCAATTCGCCTTATCTCTTTGTCTATCCGGATACGGGCAATGTCTCTGCTTGGCACAATGACCTTTACAGCGAGTTTCTGCTGGGCCATCAAGCCATTGCAGCCCTGCATTTGAAAGATACCTATGCCGTGACCGAGCAGTCCAAGGGGCAATTCCGCGATGTGCCTTTTGGTCAAGGTTGTGTCAACTGGGAAGATACTTTCAGAATTTTAAAAGAAACCAATTATCAAGGGCCATTTTTGATTGAAATGTGGTCTGAAAATTGTCCAACGGTAGAGGAAACCAAGGCGGCTATCAAAGAAGCCCAAGATTTCCTTTATCCACTCATTGAGAAAGCGGGGTTAAACTAATGCTGTTACCAGAATTAAGAGAGCGCGTTTACAAGGCTAATTGTGACCTACCAAAACATGGCTTGGTTAAGTTTACTTGGGGAAATGTCTCTGCGGTGGACCGCGAAGCGGGCTTGATTGTCATCAAACCGAGCGGTGTGGACTACGATAAGCTCAGTCCGGAAAATATGGTTGTGGCCGACTTGGATGGCAATATCGTTGAAGGCGACCTCAATCCGTCATCTGACTTGGCTACCCACGTGGAGCTCTACAAGGCTTTCCCAAAAGTCGGTGGCGTTGTTCACACGCACTCAACGGAAGCGGTTGGCTGGGCACAGGCTGGGCGCGATATTCCATTTTACGGAACGACGCATGCGGATTATTTCTACGGTCCCATTCCAGCGGCACGTTCATTGACAGAAAGCGAAATCAACACGGCCTACGAAAAAGAAACAGGCACCGTGATTATTGAAACCTTCCGCGAACGTCAGATTGACCCAATGGCAGTGCCAGGTGTCACTGTGCGCAACCACGGTCCCTTTACTTGGGGCAAGACGCCAGAAGCTGCGGTTTACCACAGCGTTGTCTTGGAAGAAGTTGCCAAAATGGCGCGCTTCACCGAGCAAATCAAACCCGATGTCAAAGAAGCACCAAAATACCTCATGGACAAGCACTACCTCCGCAAACACGGACCGAACGCTTACTATGGGCAAAAAGGCGCTAGTCATTAAAAAAACAAAGAGCAGTCCCAGGGATTGCTTTTTTGTGTTGGTTTTAAGTGGCATCTTGATTTTTAAAGTGGTATAATAAATGCAATTTGATGAGTTAGAAAGAACAAAATGACAAAAAAAGTAACAATCAATGATATTGCTAGCTTGGTTGGGGTGTCCAAGGCGACGATTTCCTATTACTTAAATGGAAATATGCGGAAAATGTCTTTGGAGACGAGGGAGAAAATCCGGCTGGCCATTGAAGAAACGGGCTATCAACCCAACAAAATGGCGCAGAGTTTGGTGACCAGAGACACCAAGACGATTGGCGTTGTGATTGCGGATATCACCAACCCCTTCATTTCCTCAGTTATCAAAGGAATTCATGACACTTGCAAGAAATACGGCTACACGGTTAACTTTACCAATTCGGACAATGACCAGCTGATTGAGCAGGAAAATATCGAGCGGCTTCAGCAGCAGAATGTCTCAGGGATTATTCTCGATACGGTGGATGCCAATTCGCTCCTGATTCAAAAGCTGAGTAAGAAGCGGACGGTTCTAGTGGACAGGCAATCGAGAGAAGTGACGCTGGACACGGTTGTATCTAATAATCGTAACTCGACCAAGGCTTTTCTGGCAGAAATGAAGAAGGCAGGCTATGAAGACATTTACTTTGTCACCTTTCCGATTGAGGGGATTTCGACGCGGGAAATGCGTTATCAGGGCTTTAAAGAAGAGGTTTCGGCTGACCCAGAGAAACTTTTGGTTTTGGGACAAGACGGGACAGCTCAAAAAATTCTTCAGTTGATTGAGCAAAGGCAAGAAAAAATCGCTTTTTTCACCATGAACGGCCCAGCCCTGCTTGATTTTATGAAAATCTTGAACAAGACCGACTACAGCTATCCCCGTGATTTTGGTCTGGGTTCCTACGAGGATTTGGAATGGATGGAGGTTTTAAATCCGAATGTGTCCTGTATTCGCCAAGATTCTTATAAAATTGGTCAAGTGGCAGCAGAACATCTAATCAAAAAATTAAGAGGAGAGCTAGCGGCGGAACCTGCTCAACTCCTTGTCGTTCCTAGCTTTACAGTTCTTAGAAGCTCTTTTTAGAAATGAAGTATTCGCGCGAGTGGATACTTTTTTTAAAATATTTTTTGAAACCGCTTGCAATTCTAAAGAGAATAGTGTATACTATAACAGCAGAAAAGTGAAACGGTTAACCATAAATTAAAGCATTATTTTATAAGGGAAACGTAGTTCACTTTTATTTTTTGAAAATAAGTTAACCGCTTCGCCCAGAGCTTGAAAATAATTTCGCAGTGAAAGGTTGATTGCTCGTCTAGAAAGGAGACCTAGTGAATAGTAAAACAATATTAAGCGACCCCTTGGATGCCTGCTATGCCGTTGCAAGGTTGACCGATAGCGCTAACGACTATCTTTTGGTGGCTTCGGAGACCGAAAATGCCTGCTTGGCCTATGATGTCAATCGCGATTTCGCAAGGACGGTGGTTTGGAGCGAGGTTGGTGGCACCATGTCCATTATCCAAGTGCCAGGGACGCTGGATTTCTTGGCAACCCAGCGCTTTTATCCCGGTTTTGATGCCAAGGATTGCCGGATTGTTCACGGACAGTTCGAGGGCGAGGGCAAGTGGACAATCACGGAAGTGGGGGCTTTTCCTTATCTGCATCGCTTTGATTTAGTTGACAATGAGCGTGGAGCTATTCTTTTTATCGGTTGTACGATTGCCAATTCCAAGCAGTTTGTCGAGGACTGGTCGGATGACGGGAAAATTTTTGTCGGTCATTTTGATAAACAGGTAAGGCAGCTGACAAATGTAGAAGAATTGCCACTTCGGCTCAAGAAAAATCACGGTTACTATCCTGTTCACGCGGAGCATTACTCGCTTATCACAGCGGTGGAAGGGATTTATCGTTTGGACTATCCGCAGGGTGCGTCTGACTGGACTTTGACCCAGCTCTTTGATGAAGAAACGAGCGATATTGTGCAGTTGGACATGGACGGTGACGGTCGTCTGGAAAATATGATTATCCAGGCTTTCCATGGCGATAGCTTGCGAATTTTGTCAGAAGATTTTAAGGAGGAATTATTTGCCTATCCAGAAGCGACGCCTTTTGGGCACGCTATCTGGTCGGGGACTTTACTCGGTCAGCCAACCTTTGTCTTTGGCTGGCGCTCAGGGAAGAAGCACTTGCTTGCTTTTACCTATGAAAATGGACGTTTTCTGGAACACATGATTGCTCCAGAAGTTGCTTCTAGCAACTGTTTGGCTTTTGAAAAAGCTGGAAAATCCTATATCTTTTCGGCGAATAATGGGAAAAATACAGTTGCTCTTTACGAACTACAAAAGGAGGAAAAGAATGCCTAAGAAGAAAGTTCTTGTGACGGGAATTGTGCCTAAGGAAGGCTTGGTCAAGCTAATGGAAAAGTACGATGTGACCTACTCAGACGGGGAGCCGTTTTCACGCGACTATGTGCTGGAACACTTGCCTGAGTACGACGCTTGGCTCTTAATGGGGCAAAAAGGGGACAAGGAAATGATCGATGCGGGGAAAAACTTGCAAATCATCTCTCTTAATGCGGTTGGTTTTGACCATGTGGACATCGAATACGCCAAACAAAAAGGGATTTTGGTCTCCAATTCGCCGCAAGCCGTGCGGGTACCGACAGCTGAAATGACTTTTGCCCTTCTCTTAGCCGCTACCAAACGTTTAGCGTTCTATGACAAGATTGTCCGTACAGGAAACTGGATTGACCCGAGCGAAAGACGCTATCAAGGGCTGACACTTGAGGGCGCAACGCTTGGTATCTACGGTATGGGGCGTATTGGTTCAACTGTGGCTGGCTTCGCCAAGGCTTTTGGGATGAAAGTGCTCTATCACGACCTCTATCGATTGCCAGAGGAGAGGGAAAAAGAATTGGGCGTTAGCTATGTGGAATTTGATGATTTGGTTGAGAAGGCTGATGTCATTACCATTCATGCTCCGTCTCTACCGTCCACTCACCACAAATTTAACAAAGAAGTGTTCAAGAAAATGAAGAACAGAAGCTATCTAATCAATGCAGCGCGTGGTCCGATTGTGTCTGAAGAAGACTTGATTGAAGCGCTTAAAACTGGAGAGATAGCGGGAGCTGGTTTGGATGTCTTTGAGTTTGAGCCAGAAGTTTCTGAAGAGCTTCGCGCTTTGGACAATGTTATCATGGCGCCGCATGCAGGAACGGGAACGATTGAAGGTCGCCGTACCTTGGCAGCAGAAGCCGCAGCGAATATTCTTTCCTTCTTCGAAGGGAACCCTGTCAATGTCGTAAACAAATAAAATAAAGGAAAAAGGGTAAAACTATGCTAGAAGCCTTACAAAAATTTTTCGATGTTTTTGGTGCAACAATCGTTGTGCCAGTAATGATTTTTATTGTTAGTCTGTTCTTGAAAGTCAGTCCCAAGCGCGCTTTTTTCAGTGCCCTGCGCGCGGGGGTTGGTTTGACAGGATTTGGCTGGGTCATCTCTGCTTTTACACCGCTGGTAACCAAGTACATCCAGCAAATGGTTGACACGGCAGGGCTCAATTTGCCTATCGTTGACATCGGTTGGCAAACGGGTTCTCTGACTGCCTTCTCTTCTTCAATCGGTCTGTCCTTCTTCGTTTTTGGTCTGCTGATTGAGTTGCTTCTTTTCCTTTTTGGGATTACGCGGGTCTTTGTACCGTCCAATCTCTGGAATAACTTCGGTTACATGATTTGGGGAACCATGGCTTATGCGGCAACAGGAAACTTTATCCTCTCCTTTGCTTTCATGGTCTTTGTCCTTCTTTACTCACTGATTATGTCAGAAGTGGTAGCAGAGCGCTGGTCAGAATACTACGGAGTCAAAAATGCAACAATCAACTCTATTCACAATATCGAAACCTTGATTCCAGCCTTAGTATTGGATCCACTGTGGAACCTTATCGGTATTAACAAGGTCAAACTCAATCCAGAATCGCTGAAAACCAAGCTGGGAATTTTCGGAGAACCCATGACTCTCGGTTTCTTGCTGGGGATGATTATCGGGATTCTCGGTAGCTTGAAAAATCTGGCGAGTTTGGAAGTCTGGGGTGGCATTCTAGGTTTTGCCATGTCACTTGCAGCCGTTATGACCATTTTCCCCTTGATTACAGGCGTCTTTGCAAGCGCTTTCGGACCTCTGGCTGAAGCGGTCGAAAAGAACAAGAAAAAAGAAAGCGAAGAAGAAGACGGACTGGCAGACAAGAAACGCTGGTTTATCGCAGTGGATGACGGAGTTGGTTTTGGTGAACCTGCCACTATCATTGCGGGGCTCATTCTGGTGCCAATCATGGTCTTGATTTCCTTGATTTTGCCGGGCAACCGCGCGCTTCCAGTCGTTGACTTGATTGCTATTCCCTTTATGATTGAAGCCATGATTGCCGTATCAAAAGGAAATATCCTCAAGGCGATCCTAAACGGAATCGTTTGGTTTTCACTGGGACTTTATGCGGCCAGCGCCCTCGGTCCAATTTATACGGAAGCTGTGCAGCAATATGGAGCGGTCTTGCCAGCAGGAGTGGTCTTGATTATGAGTTTCAATCTTTTGGCTCACCCTTTGACGGCTCTCGTCTTCTTTGCTTGGATTTCGGGCAATCCGCTTTGGATTGGCGTGACGATTGCTGTTTACCTAGTGTCTCTTTTCTTCCTACGGACAAAACGCGAGTCTATCTACGCTTATTTGCGGAAAATGGCAGATAAAAATAGTGGCTTTGAAGGAAGTAAAGAAAAGAT
>CBDFAZ010000087.1:0-8639 GCA_965245685.1 uncultured Streptococcus sp.
CCACGTTGAGTCAATTCGTCAAAAGTGATAGCTAAGATATCAGCATTTGGACGGTATTTAGAAATCAAGCGAGCTGTGTGACCTGTCTTAGTAAGTGTAACTACCAACTTGATATCCATTGAGTTTGTAGCATCTTTCACTGCTGAAGCCATAACTTCAGTCTTAGAGTTACGCTCAAAGTTATCAGTTGTCAAACGGCCATATTCGTTAAGAAGGGTTTGAGCATTCTTATCGATAGTAGCCATTGTTGTTACTGACTCAAGTGGGTATTTACCATTTGCAGACTCACCTGAAAGCATAGTTGCATCAGTTCCGTCGATAACAGCGTTAAATACGTCTGATACTTCTGAACGAGTTGCACGTGGTTTTTCTGTCATGGTTTCAAGCATGTTAGTTGCTGTGATAACCACTTTACCAGCTGCATTTACCTTCGTGATGATCATCTTTTGGTAAACTGGAACCATTTCGAATGGTACTTCGATCCCCATATCACCACGGGCAATCATGATACCGTCAGCAGCTTCAATGTTTTCGTCCAAGTTATCGATACCTTGTTGGTTTTCGATTTTCGCGAACAATTGAACATGACCGTTGCCAGTTTCTTCACAGATTGCACGAACTTCGTTGACGTCTTTTGCAGTACGTACAAATGAAATCGCGATGAAGTTAATTCCTTGCTCAAGACCAAAGCGGATATCGTCATTGTCACGCTCAGCAAGTGCAGGGAAAGGAATCTTAGTGTTAGGGATGTTCACACCTTTTTGCTTAGCAATGATGCCGTCGTTTTCAACTTCTACTTCAAATTCACGAGTAGCATCGTCTTTTGCGACAACACGAAGACCAAGTTTACCATCGTCAACCAATACTTGACGGCCAACTTCAACATCATCGTAGATGTCCAATCCACCAGCAACGTTCAAAGCAATTACTTCACGAGTAGATTTGATACCTTGCTTAGTAGCAACACGGATTTTTTCACCAGTCTTGTATGAATACTCTTTTGCATCGCCTTCGAACAATTCTGTACGAATTTCTGGTCCTTTTGTATCAAGAAGGAAACCAACTTTTTGGCCAGCAATTTCTTCTGCACGCTTAACAGTTGCCATGCGCTCTCCTTGCTCAGCATGGTCACCGTGTGAGAAGTTGAAACGGAATGTGTTTGCGCCAGCTTCAATCAACTTAGCAATGTTTTGAGCTGATGCTTCAACATCCAGCTTTTCTCCCCAATATCCGTCATCACCGAATTTTTTACCACCGCGGATTTCTACCGCAGGACCTAATGTTGCAACGATTTTTACACGTTTATTCATGATTTTATGAAACTCCTTCTTCTATTTGGCCTCTTGGCCTGAATAACAAATAATAATTAAATATTGATGCTGCGGTTCAAATCAGCCAAGTCCAGATCAGCCTTGTGCGGATTATTGACGACAATCTTGCCTTCAGCAGTCAAGCTAAAGAGTGCTCCTTCTTCAGCAGTTCCCAGGATTGGGCTTTCAACCATCTGCTCATTGCGGATTCCAACAGCAACTCCGCCGATACCTTTTTTAAGCAGTTTAACAGCATGTGCTCCCATACGAGATGCAAGAACACGGTCACGTGCAGTTGGTGATCCTCCACGCTGGATATGTCCGAGCTCTGTGACACGCAAATCACTCATATCACCAGCTTCTTTCAGCTTTTCAGCAAATTCATCCGCTGACATGACACCCTCAGCCAAGACGATGATGTTGTGCTTCTTACCCTTGGCATAGCCACTCTTAATGCTTTCAACAACTTCTTCGATCTTGAAACCTTCTTCAGGAACGATGATTTCGTCCGCACCAGATGCAATACCTGCCCAGAGAGCAATATCACCCGCGTTACGTCCCATTACTTCGATAACGAAAGTACGGCGGTGACTGGATGAGGTATCCCGAATCTTGTCAATCGCATCCATAGCTGTAGTAACAGCTGTATCAAAACCGATAGTGAAGTCTGTTCCAACGATATCATTGTCAATGGTTCCTGGAACACCGACAGCTGGGAATCCATGCTCTGTCAAGCGCATAGCACCGTGGTAAGATCCATCACCACCGATAACAACGACACCTTCAATTCCATGTTTTTTAAGCTGCTCAATCCCTTTCAGCTGCCCTTCAACTTGGGCAAATTCAGGATAACGAGCAGAGTGAAGGAAGGTTCCACCGCGAGAAATAATGTCACCAACTGATGTCGCATCAAGTGGGTAAATCTCGCCAGCAACCATTCCAGCGTAACCATCATAAATCCCGTAGACTTCCATTCCTTCGGAAATTGCTTTACGAACAACTGCACGGATGGCAGCATTCATACCTGGGGCATCACCACCACTAGTCAAAACAGCAATACGTTTCATTTCGCTTTTTGCTCCTTTTTCTTTTTAACATTCTTATAGATTATACCACAATCATCATGAAAATTCTCTTATTTTCCATATTTTTTAACGAAAAATCGTTTTCATAGTATAATTCTTCAATTCCTCTTGCAGCTGCTCCGATTTCTCCACTCGAAAATGAGCTGCAGATATGGTTCGCTTCTCATCTTCGTAGCGCAGGACAACCGGAATATTGCCGGGGTATTTCTGCAAAATATGAGATATTTCCCGATCATGCTCATGTCCAGCAAGTTTTATCCAGAAGCGTTCAGTGGTGGCCTCCTCTATGTCTGCCAAGACCAACTGTAAACGACCATCCCGCTCCTGTACCTTGCCGGTCAAGTAGTAAATGTCCTTCTCCTTAATGCGGTCACCCAGCTGGCGATAGGTATCAGGAAAGAGGGTAACATCCAGTTTTTTCTTCGTATCTGAAACCTGCAAGAAGGCCATATTCTCGCCCTTTTTAGTCCGGATAGTCTTGATAGTCTGAACCTCAGCCAGAATCCTAGCTCTGCTATTTTCCGTCAAATCACTAATCCAGTTAAAGGGCTGGTCCGCTTCTTTGGCCAGTTTAACCAAGGGATGATCGCTAAGCCCCACACCGATAATGCTCTGTTCCAGCTCAAATTTTTCGGCATCGCTGAAATCCTGAGCCTCTGTCCAAGAATAAGTCGTATCCGCAAATAGGCTGCCCAGCTCATCCACAAATACAAATAGATTAGGCAGATTGGCTAGAATTTTTTGGCGATTTTTCTCAAAACTGTCAAAGAGCCCCAGCTGGATCAGAGGAGTCAGCAGCGGAATCTTATGGTAATTCTGAGGCAGGCGTAGAATAAAGTCTTCCACCCCAGTAAAGGCAGCATTTTGTCGCTCTTCGATAATCCAGTAAGCCAAATCTCTAGGAAGGCCTTTGATATTTTTCAGGCCCAAAAAAATCTTCTTATCCTGAAACTTATCATGGTAGGGAATATTGTTGATACTGAGGGGTGCTGTTTCAAAGTCAAAACTCAGGGCATCGGTGATATAGTCACTACTTGAATAATTGAGCATGACATCAAAGAAAACATCTGGATAGTGAGCCTTGAAATAAGCCAGCTGAAAGGCCAGAGCTGAGTAGGCATAGGCGTGGCTACGGTTAAAGCCATAACCAGCAAACTTCTCCATAATAGCAAAGACTTCCTTGGCTTTAGTTTCCGAATGCCCTAGCTTGAGAGCACCTGCAACAAAGTCTTCCTGCATGCGGTGCATTTCAGCAGCACTTTTCTTTCCCATGGCGCGCCGCAAAATGTCAGCTTTCCCCAGACTAAAGCCACCAAAGCGCTGGGCCACCTGCATGACCTGCTCTTGGTAGAGCATGATACCGTAAGTCGGAGCTAGAATATCAGCCAAACTGTCATCAATCAACTCCACCTGCTCCAGTCCATGCTTTCTCTTGACAAAATTATCTATATAATCGCTGGCTCCAGGACGGTTGAGAGAAGTTGTAGCCACTACTTCCTCAAAGCAAACTGGCTGAACACGCTTGAGTAGACTGATAGCGCCCGGCTGCTCAAACTGGAAAATCCCCTTGGTCTGGCCGGCCGCAAAGAGTTTCAGAGTTTCTGTATCCTCCAAGTCAATCTCTGCAATCTTAATATCTACCTTATATTTTTCCAGAGTTGCTTCTTTCATCCGCTGGACAAAGGTCAGATTGCGCAAGCCCAGAAAGTCCATCTTGAGCAGACCGTTGCTCTCCACACCGTGGGCATCATATTGGGTGATATACATGTCCTCACCGTATTTGAGCGGTATCTGGTCTGTCAGGTCATTGTCGCTCATCACAACGCCGGCTGCGTGGATAGAAGTCTGACGGGGATGACCTTCGATCTTTTTAGCAATATCAAAGGCCTTTTGATATTCCAGCTTACTATTGATAATCTGACGAAAGGCCATATTTTTCTCATAAGCAGCGGTCAGACTATCGCCGAAGCGAATTTTCTTGGTGATATTGGTCAGCTCATACTCTGGCAGACCGAAACGCTTGAAAACATCGCGAATGGCCTGCTTAGCTCCAAAGGTCGAGTAGGTCACAATCTGAGCCGCATGCATGCTGCCATAGCGGTCGCGAACATAGCGGATAAACTCCGGCCGGTAAACATCTGGAATATCAATATCAATATCGGGCATGGTATAGCGCTCTAGATTTAGAAAGCGCTCAAAGAGCAGGTTATTCTTGACTGGGTCAATCCCAGTAATCTCCAAGGCATATGCCACCAGACTGCCAACAGCAGATCCTCGGCCCATGCCCATATAATAGCCCTGACTGCGACCAAAGCGCAGCAAATCCCAGACAATGAGAAAATAATCATCAAAGCCCATCTGATGAATGACAGCCAGCTCCTGGTCCAGTCGTTCCTGATAAAGTTTACCTGTTAGACCACGTTTTTTTAAGCCAGCTTCTGAGCGCTCCCTTAGTTCTTCCACGGCTGGCCGCTCCCGATTAAAGCGGGGCAGTTTCAGCTCCCTATTGATATCATAGTGAATATCACGGACTAGCTTCTCAAGGTTAGCCAGACTCTCTGGGAAAGTTTCCTTAAAAGCTCCTGCCAGAGCATCTGGTGCTAGCAAAAACTCATGACTGGGGAGGCTACCAATCTCCCGCAAGCTAGCATTTTCTCGAATAGCCCGAAGCATCTGCAAGGTCTCCAAATCCCCTGTGTCAAAATATCGGACAGTATGCAGGGGCAGGGTTGGCCGACCAAACTCCTGCTGGGGCGTTGCAGGAAAGACTCCAACATAAAAATCCAAACCCAAATCCAGATCTGCTACTCCGTCAAAAGCAGGAACAATCACAGCCAATCCCTTAAAGAGATGCTGGAAATCCTCCCAATTCTTTTGTCCCATCATCTTGAGAGTCGAGACTTTCATCAGATTGCGATAGCCCTGACTGTCTAAGGCCAACAGACGGAGATGAAGCTCCTGTTCTGCCTTGATCAGACTCAGCTCCAAGCCTAAAAGCGGCTGCAGTCCCGCAGATTCGGCTTCCTCTAAGAAATGATAAGCCCCATAGAGATTGTCCACATCCATCATACCCAGATGACTGTATCCTAAGTCCTTGGCTTTTTGCACATATTTCTTTATCGGGATCAAGCTATCCATAAAACTGTAAACAGTCTTGGTATCAAGTTGTATCACCACATTTTTCTCCTTGAACATGCTTTGCTTCTTCTTACAACTATTATACCGTAATTCACTGAATGAGGGAAATAGGAGTTTGACTGAACAGAAAGTTTCCATTCACCCTTTCCGGCTATCTTTGCCATTTTCCTAAGGAAAAGGTATAATAATTGTAAATTGAAGAAAATAAAGGAGACATGTATGAATCAGTATCCTCTGGTCTATCTTGACCATGTCCATAAAAATTATGGCGACGCACCCGCCCTGTATGATGTGAGCTTAAACATACAGCCCGGCAGAATCATCGGACTTCTAGGTCCTAATGGTAGCGGCAAGACAACTATTATCAAGCTTATCAATGGACTTTTGCAGCCCACCTCTGGCCATATTTATCTCAAAGGCGTCAGACCTTCTCCTGATACCAAAAGAATCGTTTCCTATCTGCCAGATACGACTTATCTAAGCGACAGCTCTAAAGTAATCGAAGCTGTAAAATATTTCCAAGATTTTTATGATAATTTTGACAGCGCGAAAGCCATGCAACTTCTAAAGGATCTTCAAATCGATCCTCAAGCACGCATCGGAAGCCTTTCAAAAGGAAATAAAGAAAAAATGCAGCTCATTCTGGTCATGAGCCGCCATGCGGAACTGTATATCCTAGACGAGCCTATCGGTGGTGTTGATCCGGCTGCTCGCGACTATATCCTGCAGACCATCATTCAAAACCGCACACCTCAGTCTTCTGTCATCATTTCCACCCACTTGATCGCAGATATCGAGCCAATCTTGGATGAAGTCATCCTGATTAACCAAGGTCAGATTCTTTTGCATGAAAATGCTAATCAGCTGCGTCAACAGTACAATCAATCCATTGATAATCTCTTCCGCAGCCAGTTTCGCTTTTATTAGGAGGTCTTCATTATATGTTTGGAAAACTGTTTAAATACGATTTTAAGTCTAATTACAAATGGTATTGTATCACCTTTGCCATTCTTCTCACTCTATCTATCTTGATGGGATTTATAACTGGCAGCAGCTTGAGACCTGAGGTCATGGAACGCTATAGTGACTACCCAATGGCTACTAGTGGTGTTATTGTCACTTTATACCTACTCTTCCTCTTGCTGTTTTCTGCATCCTGCGCTGTCTTTCTGTCCAATACCATCATTATTATCCGTCGGTTTTATAAAAATGTTTTTGGGCGAGAAGGCTACCTGACTTGGACCTTGCCGGTTACCCCGCATCAGATTCTTCTGTCTAAGCTTCTTTCCGCATTTGTTTGGACCCTCTTGTGTATGCTGACCATGTTTATTAGCGGCCTTGTCATTTTTGGCATTGCCCTCCCTATTACAGGCTATTCATTTAATGAGATTTTTAAATATATTGGCGAAATCCCAGATTTATGGCTTTGGATTGTCAAATACGGCTTCCTTAATCTCCTCCAAATCCTTTCTGGTATCCTCTTCTTTTATCTAGCAATCTCAGTCGGACAGCTATTTAAGAAGAATCGGATTATGATGGCTGTGCTTTTCGGATTTTTGATTTGGAGTGTTCTGGCGGTCATGTCAATCTTCTTACCTAGTTTCTTCAATCCATATGGCCTATTTTCTCCATACCAATATAGTTACTCCGATACGGATTTTGAAAGGATGCTAGATGTCTTTCTTCTTATCCGAATCGTCGTTGAACTGGTCAAAATTTTCGGTTTCTATTTTACAATCCATACCATTGTAAAAAACAAACTAAATCTTCAATAAGCAAAACAAGGTTGAAACATTTTGTTTCAACCTTGTTTATTTTTACTTCAGAATAATGGCTGCCACGATGGGGCTGACCAGAACGTACATGAGCCCAGTCACGCCAATCGCAAGTCCTGCCATAGCTCCTGCGACCTGGCCGTATTTAAAGGCGGTTCCCGTTCCTACCGCATGGCCGGTTCCCCCTAAAGCTAGACCGATAGCTACTGGGTCTGTGATTTTTAAGAGCTTAAGAAGCGTTGGTCCCAAAACACTAGTCAGAATGCCCGTCGCAACCACCACCACTAATGTCACTGTAGCAAGCCCTTGCAGCTTGTCTGTGATACCGACAGCCATGGCCGTTGTGACAGATTTTGGAAAAAGAGAAACAGCCAGAAAGAAATCCATGCCGAAAAACTTAGCCAACAGAGCAGTAAAGCTGGTATTGACTACAACCGACGCAAAGGTCCCAATCAAAATACTGCGCGCATGGTGCTTCATCAAATGAAAAGTCTTGTAAAGCGGAATCCCCAAAGCAACCGTAGATGGCACAATCAGATTGTTTAAATAGGAGCCACCGACATAGTAATCCTTGTAGGAAATACCAGATAGTTTCAAAAAAGCAATAACCAAAACTGCTGCAATCAGCAAAGGAGTTGTCAAGGGATGAGGAAATCTCCGAAAAATCAATAGACCGAACAGATAGGCCAAGATAGACAATGCAAGGCCAAAGAGAGGGTTGCTCCATAAATCAGACATTGCTGGCGTCTCCTTCCTCATAATCTCCTTCAAAACGAGTCTTAATCAGCTGCACCACAACTGCAATCACGCAGACATTAAGCACAATTGCTCCTAAAACAATCAAAATAATCGGCAGCAGATAAGGTGAAATGACCTGAAATTTATCCATGATACCAACCGCAGGAGGCAGAAAAAGAATGGTCATATTTGCCAAAAGAAAATTGCCAACCATACTGATATGACGCAAGCGCAGGAGCTTGAACTGCAGCGCCAAAAACAGCAAGACCAAACCAATGATGCTGCCCGGAACTGGCAGGTGGAAAACACTTGAAATCCCTTCTCCAACGAGGGAAATCATAAAAATAATCATCAACTGAACGTATAATTTCATACCAAACCTCCATCACTAGTATATCCAGTTTACTCCTTTTCAGAAAAATATCAAGGTGCTTTCAGAAATTAAAACCTTTACATAAAAAATCAGCCTATAAAAATTCCCTCCATTGTCTGCAATAGAGGGTCTTTCTTATTTAGCAGTCGTCAGAGTAACTTCCTAAACAGATGCTAGATGGATTGAATCATAAAGAAAATCATGAGCACAATCAGGGCAA
>CBDFAZ010000088.1:0-8611 GCA_965245685.1 uncultured Streptococcus sp.
CACCATCTGATAGAGCAAATTGATCAGCTGGTAGGACAAACTCAGTATGATAAAAATCATAAAAAATGCTAAGTAGTTCTCACCAAAAAAGATGGAACCCCAAAAAAGCAATTCAAAATGAAGAAATAGGTAAGAGCTGGTCGGAATGAGCTGCAAGGCTTTGGTATCAAAAAACTTTTGGAAGAGTAAAAAGGCCAGGAACAAAATAAGCGCGTGAATGATAGTAAAATGCATGACCATCATGCTCAGGTGATGCATCTCACCACGCAAGAAAATCGAAACGATAAATACCAGCGAGATAAAAAATAACTCAATCAAACCGGCTTTATAAAAATCCAAATTTCTGATTGGACTATCATCCGTAATAAGGACATTCAAAAACTCATAATATCTCTTTTTCATATTATAACTCCCATTTATTAAAAAAAATTCCCTAAACTTTGCGGAACTTTCTATAAAAAAATTCCACATTTCATTATATCATATAGGCTATAAGATTAGGAAGTCTTATAAAATATTGGTATATCTATATAGGATTGAAGCCTCTCTCAATCATTCGCCAAGTTGGCATTTTTTCGTTATAATAGTAAGGATGAAGATCAAAGAAGAAATTATTAATTTAGCAAAAGACATTGGGATTTCTAAGATTGGCTTTACGACAGCGGATGATTTTGACTATCTGGAGAAATCGCTGCGTTTGGCTGTAGAAGAAGGGCGAAATTCAGGATTTGAGCACAAGAATATTGAGGAGCGGATCAAGCCTAAGCTGAGTCTGGCCTCGGCCAAGACCATCATCTCTATCGCAGTCGCCTACCCCCACAAGCTCAAGCAGCAGCCTCAGAAGACCTCCTACAAACGAGGGAAATTCACCCCTAACAGCTGGGGGCTTGACTACCACTATATCCTGCAGGACAAACTAGATCGGCTGGCCAAGGGAATCGAAGAGCTAACCGCTGACTTTGAATACAAGGGTATGGTGGACACGGGTGCCTTGGTCGATACTGCCGTAGCCCAAAGAGCAGGAATCGGCTTTATCGGCAAGAACGGCTTGGTCATCTCCAAGGAATTTGGATCTTATATGTTTCTGGGGGAGCTCATCACCAATCTGGACATCGAGCCTGATCAGCCTGTCGACTATGGCTGCGGAGACTGCAATCGCTGCGTGACAGCCTGTCCTACTTCCTGCCTGATTGGTGACGGCAGCATGAATGCCAAGCGCTGTCTGTCCTTTCAGACTCAGGACAAGGGCGTCATGGATCTGGAATTTCGCAAGAAGATTAAGACTGTCATCTATGGCTGCGATATCTGCCAAATCTGCTGTCCCTATAATAAAGGCTTGGACAATCCTCTGGCGACAGAAATTGACCCCGACCTTTCTCATCCGGAGCTCCTGCCTTTCTTGGAGCTTTCCAACGGTCAGTTTAAGGAGAAATTCGGTCATGTAGCCGGCAGCTGGCGGGGGAAAAATATCCTGCAGCGCAATGCCATTATCGCTCTGGCAAATGCAAATGATCGCTCTGCCATTCCCAAACTGCTGGAAATTATCGACAAGGGGCAAAATCTGATTCATGTCGCAACAGCTATCTGGGCTCTGAGTCAGCTGGTGCGTGAGGCCCATCCAGAGATGGTGGAGCTAGTCATGAGTGTTTCAAATCCAACCCCGCAAATCCAAGAAGAGCAAGGTCGTTTCCTAGAGAAATTTGGCCTAAAAGAAAAACTTATGATAGAAAACTAAACCGCTGAGACCTAAATATCTCAGCGGTTTCTTTATTTTTCTTCTTGTTTGCGGATTTCTTTGATAATGGAGCCCATCCTGACTGACTCATCGCTGAAATAGCGGTAAAGCCGGCCATCGCCGTCTCCCATGTAGCTGATAGGAGAAAAACGGTCACTGCGAAAAGCGTCATGCTCATCAATCAAGTCCTCATCAACCACTCGCCGAGTGACACGGGCGATGACATTGGTCAAGGCACCGCATTCGACCATATCCAGCACCTGACACTCAATGGATACAGGGCATTGGTCTACCAGCGGCGCATCCACGGTCTCGCCAATTGTGTAGCTGAGACCGGTCAGGGCAAACTTGTCCTTGCGGCTGTTGAAGCCAGCAATTTCAGACTCTTTGGTCAAATCCTTCTCAGGGACATTGACTGTGAATTGCTGGTGCTTGGTAATCTCTGTAATAGCATTCCCCTTGGTACGCATGGCAATAACCATCATGCTGCCCAGGGAATAAACCGAGCTTGAAGTCGAAATATTATAGCCGTGCACATCGTCTTTATAGCCTAAGAAGAAGACCGGAAAGCCGAAGTAAAGTTTTCTTGTTTCAAAAGTACGTTTCATATATGTTCCTTTATGTTTAATTTTAAAATAGATCAGCTAGTTAAAATATTCGTCAGCTGAAATGTCCTTTGTCGCCTATTAATTTTTTTGTCACAGGGTGATGAGCCTGGATAGGAAGCTCAAAGTCTTTTATCTCGTCAACGATTTCCCCGTCTGCCATGACCAAAATACGATGACAGAGAGCATAGCTCAGCTTGAAGTCATGCGAGATGAAAAGATAGGTCAGCTGGTATTTCTCCCACAAATCATATAAGAGGCGTAACAACCTTCCCTGAACAATGGGATCCAGGCCACTTAGAGCCTCATCAAAGATGAGAATATCTGGCTTTAAGAGCAGACCGCGGGCAATGCAAATCCGTTGGAGCTGACCGCCACTGAGCTGGCGCGCTGGCTGATTCAGATAGCTTTTATCTAGACCGACGTCTTCTAGAATGGCTTCTATCTCTTCTCTAGCCACATCTTTTGGCAGAGCCTCTGTTAGGACCTGCTCGACTGTAAAGTGCGGATTGACTGAGTGAAGCGAGTCCTGAAAAACCAGCAGAATTCTCACGCCAGACTTTTTGATTGAATAAGGCTGGCCATCCAGTAGGATCTCACCCTGACTGGGCTTTTCTAGACCGATCAGCAATTTCGCCAATGTGCTCTTGCCACTGCCGCTCTCGCCCATCAGGCCGATAATTTCACCCTTCTGGACGGAGAAGTTACAATCTTTGATAACCATTTTGCCATCGAATTTTTTAAATACATGTCTACATTCCAGCATCGTCTCTCACCAACCGTTCGTATGGATTTCCTAAGATAAGGTCTTGGCTATAGGATTGCGAAGGACTTTCAAGGAGCTTGGCCACTGACCCTTCCTCCATGATAGCCCCCTGATACATGACAAGCATCTTGCCTCCCAGCTCCTGCGCCAAATGATAATCATGGGTCACTGTGATGAGGGTCTTTCCCTTAGCTAGCTGCTCTTTTAAGATAAGGATAATCTGCTCTCGGTTATGGATATCCAGCGCTGAAGTAGGCTCATCCAAAATGATGGTCTCTGGCTCTAGGCAAAGCAAGATAGCCAGCATGACCCGCTGCAGCATACCGCCGCTGAGCTCAAAAGGATATTTCTTCAAAAGTTCTTCCGGCTCTCCCAGTCTGACCTCCTTCATAGAAGCTACTGCCTTAGTCAGACAAGCGCTCTTTGAAATCTTGCTATGACTGCGTAGGGTTTCCCAAAAATGACTTTGAATGGTTTGAAAAGCATTGAACATAGCCATCGGATTTTGAGACATATAGGCTACTTGACTGCCTCGCAGCTGCTGCCAAGCTTTGAGAGAATTTCGCTCCAAAGTCATGGTGCCGTAGTGAACTTCTCCTTGCAGGCTTAAAGATGAAGGTAGCTGCCCAATCAATATCTTGGTTAAGAGGGTTTTACCAGAACCACTCTCCCCGATAATGAGCAGAGACTGCCCTGCCTCCACTTCAAAGCTGATGTCCTGCAGTAGGGTCTTTCCCTCAATCTGGGCTGTCAGTTTCTTTACTGCTATTTTTTCCATATCTGTTTCCAGCCTTTCTCTTCAAAGCATTCGGCAAATAGATTAAAGGCGACCACAGTCAGAAAGATAGCCAATCCGGGCGCCAGCATCATCCAAGTTGCCGTTTGAAAATGGCTTCTAGCATCATGCAGCATCATGCCCCACTCGGTAATGTTGGGCTGGACACCGATTCCCAGAAAGGAAAAGCCAGAAATCATGAGAATGATATTCCCGATATTCATCAGCACAATAATCAAAATAGGCTTGTAGATAAAGGGCAGGATATGGGTTTTGAGGATATGGAACTGGGAGAGTCCCATGGTCTGGGCAGAAATGACATAGGCTTCCTCCTTGGCACTCTTAACCAGATTGGCCGTCACCCGAGCATAGTAGACCCACTCTATGATGACAATGGCTAGAATCATATTGGTCATTCCCTGTCCCAATATCCCAACAGTAGCTAGCGAGAGCAGGAAGCTTGGAAAGGCAGAAATAACATTTGCAAACCATAAGAAGGTCGCTTCAGCTTTGCCTTGGTACCATCCAATCAGCAAGCCGACTGCCACACCGATGACCACTTCTAGCAGACTGATGGTCAGGGATAAAAAGAGGGAATAACGAGCCCCGTGCAGCAGACGAGACAAGACATCTCTGCCCAGCTGATCAGTCCCCAGCAGGTGAACAGCATCAGGCGGCATCAGTTTATTTGAAATCTCTACATGCTGGGGATCAAAAGAAGATAGATAGGGAGCAAAGAGAGCGCAGATGAAGAGGGCCAGCAAAATGACACTTGAAAAAATAAATCGTTTAGACATTGCTCCTCCTTTTTCTGACTCTAGGGTCTATCCAGAGCGGCAGCTGCTGGGTTAGAACATTATTTCCCAAGAATAATAGGCCAAATAAAAGCATGCAGCACTGAATAATGGGCAGGTCCACAGCCTGCAGCGCATCTACAAAGAGAGAGCCGACACCGTTCCAAGAGAAGACTTCCTCGACAATCAAGGAGCCTGTCAGGAGATAGACCAAGGTCAGGCTCAGGCCTGTCGCAATAGCTGGCAGGGAATTCCTCAAGAGATGATTCTTGACTAGGAAGAACTTGCTGACTCCGCGCAGGAGAGCGTTTTCGACATGGACACTTTTCATCTGCTCGATCACGGCCTTACGGATCAAGGCGGTATATTGGCCAATCAAAGACATACTAAGGGTCAGACTAGGAAGAACCAAGCTGCTAAAATCCTGCTTGCCCGAAACCGGCAGCCATCTGAGCTGAACAGCAAAAATCACAATCAGCATGTAGCCTAACCAAAAGCTGGGCATGGAAACACTGGAAAAGGATAGGAAGTGAACAACCTTATCAAAGAGAGATTCCTTATAGACCGCACTAAAAATCCCCAAAGGAATAGACGTAAGCAAAATGAGGGCAAAGGAAGTCAGTCCCAGAGCAAGGGTAGACTGGAAACGCTCCAGCACCAAAGGCAGGACAGGAACCTTTAATAGATAAGATGTCCCAAAATCCCCACGAAGAGCTTTAGTCAGCCAGCCTAGATACTGCTGGGGCCAAGGTTGATTGAGTCCCAGGTATTCTCTGGCTTTTTCCAAGGATTGAGGAGTCACTTGAATCTTAGATACCCTTAAATAATTTTCTGCTTGATCCGCCGAGGATAGCTTGGCCAAAAGAAAGGTCAATACTGATATCATCAAGAGGGCAGCTAAGAAAGAAACTATTTTTTTAAATAAATCTTTTTTCATAGTCCTTAAAAGAAAAGGGGCGGCTGATAAGCTTTTCAACTTTGCAGCACTACTCCCTTTATATGCAAATTTTTATGTATGAAGGTAGCTTTTATTTTTTCTCAATGTAGCGTAGTGGGAAGGCATTTTCTTCTGGAGCAAAGCGCATGCCATCGAGTTCTCCCTTACGATAGACAGAGACAACGGATTGGTAAGTGATTGGGACATAGATAGCTTCATCATGGAGCATGGTGAGGACTTTCTTATAGCCTTCATCGACTTTTGCCTCGTCTGGTTCGACCAGAGTCGCCTTGATAATTTTATCAATTTCTGGCTTAGATGGCAGAGCTTCTAGGGAAACATTTTCTGGGTGACCATGGTCTGCTGGTGAAGTCAAGGCAGTCATCCAAGCATGCGGATCCCACGGTGCTCCCCAAGAATAAGTCAACATCAGGTCAAAGTTTCCTGTCTTGGCATTTTCCCAGTAGTCATCTTCTTCCATAGCTTTGAGCTGAACATCGATTCCGATTTTCTTCCATTCTCCTTGGAAGTACTCAACCAAGTCCTTGTCTGTCGCCTTAGAAGAAATATAAGGAACATTCAGACTCATTTTCTTGCCATCTTTTTCGCGGATACCGTCAGCTCCTTTCTTCCAGCCTGCTTGATCCAGCATCTTTTCAGCCAGCTCGATATCGTATTCATAGGGAGTCAGATTGGCATCAGAGTGAGGGGTAGACTTAGAGAAGATAGTATCAGCTGGTGTTTCTGTTCCGCGGAAAATGTTTTTCGCGATAGACTTCTTATCAACCGCATGGTTCATCGCCTGACGGACAGCCTTGTCTTTGAAGATTTCCTGCTTGGCATTCAAGAGCATGAGGCGGCTGGACATTGGCTGAGATACGTCTGTCGTGTACTTGTCATCCTTGGCATATTTGGCAAAGTTATCCAGACCGATAACGCCATTTCCATAGATCAAGTCAACATTGCCAGACTCAAACTCAAGAGCACGGGTTTGTGGATCTGGGATAATCTTGACCGTTACTTCTTTCAGTTTAGGCTTTTCACCCCAGTAATTTTCATTGCGGGCAAAGGTGATGTACTCATTTGCCTTCTTGTCTTTGACAACCCATTGACCGGTTCCGATTGGTTTTTTGAGGTTGTCCTTAGTCGTGTCGTCTCCGTCAGGGAAAGCAGCATCAGCTACGAAACGGATCGGACGAATCATGGAGAGATCATAGAGAGTCGCACTGTAAGCTTGTTTGAGCTTGATCTCAAAGGTATGCTCATCGACAACTCGGTAGCTTTCCAGCTGGTTGGTGAAGTCAAACCAAGTGTGGTTTTTCTTATTTTCCTCTGAAAAGACGGTATCGAAATTCCGTTTGACATTCTCCGCGTTAAAGTCAGAGTCGTCTGAGAATTTTGCCTTTCTCAGCTTGAAGGTATAGGTTTTACCATCTTCGCTGATATCCCAGCTTTCTGCCAAGGCTGGCTCGATTTTACCATTGTCACCGTAGCGGACTAGGCCTTCATAGACCATATCTTGAATGACAAATTGGTCTGGATTGTAACGGTGAGGATTGACATCCCCAAAGTCTTCGCCCCAGACCATAGTGAGTTTGTCTTTCTCATTGGCTTGTTTGGAAGAATTTGAGTTTTGCTGGCAGGCTACCAAGAATAAAGGCAGCAAGAGGACAACTAATAAAAATAATTTTTTTCTCATTTTTATTGAATCACTTTCTTGTATTCATATTTTTTTGTTTGCAGTCCCAAAAGATAGGAGCTGCAGTTTTGCTGGTGATTTTTGATGATTAACTCATGCGATTGTACTTGCTGTTCAGAGCATCCCCGAACTTGGTAAAGAGGAGAATGGTCAAAATCAGCAAGATACAAGGGAAGACCACAATCCAAGAAGCTTCCTGGATATAAATCCGGCCGTCATTAATCATGGCTCCCCACTCAGGCGACGGTGCCTGAGCTCCCAATCCGACAAAGCTGAGACCAGCGATTTCCATGATAATGGTGCTGATATCAAAGCTCATGGTCGTCAGAATCTGTGGAAATAGACTAGGGAAATAATAGTTTTTCAGGGTAGTCCAAAAACTATTGCCATACATTTTAGAGGACTGGATATAGGGTTCATTTTTGAGTTGTAGGGTCATGGAGCGCATCAGGTAGGCGTACTTGGTCCAGGCCGTCAGGCAGATAGCGATGAGGGTCTGCTGGAGACCGATGCCCAAGATACTGACGATGGCAATGACCAAAATGATAGATGGGAAAGACTGAAAAGCCGTGATAACCAGCAAGATGAGCTGGTCGAATTTTCCGCCGATGAAGGCGCTAGTCACCCCGATAAAGGAGCCCACCGCCGCAATCAGCATTAGAATCATCAGGGCTGGTAGGACTGTTTCCGCACCTCCGCTTACTGCACGCGCAAAGACAGACCGACCCAGAGCGTCCGTTCCGAACCACTCACTGCTGCTCGGTCCTTGCAGGGCTTGTCCCAGATTGACCTTGGTCAAACTATCACCCAAGAGACGAGGAGCCAAGGAAGATAGGAGCAGGGCCAGGAAGATAAGGCCGCCCAAGATCAGGAGTTTTCGATTAATTTTCTTATCCATACGAACCCTCCTTGCTTGCTTTTAATTTCTTCGTGCGCGGCAGCAGTTTGGGATTTTCCTGAGCCAGTCGGACGCGCGGATTGAGCCAAACCGTGAGCAGTTGAAAGACTAGATTTACAGTCAAGACCCCAGCTGTGATAAAGAGGACCGCCCCCTGAACAAGAGGATAATCCCGCTTGGCGACTACGCCAATCAGCATCTTACCGATGCCCGGCCAGGAAAAGAGGTGCTCGATAATAGCCACACCGCCTAAGAGCGAGCCCAGAGAAAGGCTGACCAAGGTCAGAAGAAAGGGCAGAACATTGTAAATCACATCATGCAGCAGGATATGTCCCTCTCGAATCCCCCGACCTCGCGCACCTTCGACTTCTGGCGAATGCAGTACTTCTATCAAAGCGGTCC
>CBDFAZ010000089.1:0-8505 GCA_965245685.1 uncultured Streptococcus sp.
GTACTCTTCAAGAAACACGCAAACGTGAATTCTATGAAAAACCTTCTGTAAAACGCAAACGCAAATCAGAAGCAGCTCGTAAACGTAAAAAATTCTAATTGAACAAAAAAGCAGACTCCGGTCTGTTTTTTGTTTTCACTCTTTGGAGAGAAGGGGATGATTGTGAGCAATAGGCAAGAAAAAAACACTGATTTTCATCAGTGAATTCTCTTTATTTTTTCTCAGCCAACAAAGCTTTGATTTCTTGCAGGACTTCCAATTCAGTTGGTCCAGCAGCTTCTTCAGCAGCTTCCTCCTTCTTCTTAGCAAGGCTTTGTGCTTTTTCAGCAGACTTAACGATGAAGAAGAGAACAGTACCGATTACCAAGAAGTTAATCACGGCGCTCAAGAAGTTACCATAAGCAATCCCGTTCCATTTCAATTGAGAAATTTGCTCCAAGTTTGCAGCTTTCAAAATTGGATTGAGGAAGAGAGGAGTGATTACGTCAGTAATCAAAGAAGTGACGATTGCTCCAAAGGCGTTGGCGATGATCACACCGACTGCCAAATCAATCACGTTCCCACGCAGCAAGAATTCTTTAAGATCCTTTAACATTCTTTCTTTCCTTTCAAGAATTTATTAATGAGATTATATTATAGCTTATTTATATGACATCCTCAAGATATTTGCTTGTCAAATATTTTACATTTGCATCATTTTAGTATAAAATATAGAATGATATTCTATGATAAATTGGAGGTATTGTCTCTTGATTGATAAAGAAATCATTTCTGAAATTAAAAACAGCGTCAATATCGTCGATGTCATAGGAGAAACAGTGGCCTTGACTAAGGCTGGGCGGAATTTTCTGGGACTCTGTCCCTTTCATGGCGAAAAGACGCCCTCTTTTAACGTTGTAGAGGACAAGCAGTTTTATCACTGTTTTGGCTGTGGCAAGTCGGGCGATGTCTTCAAATTCATTGAGGATTATCGAGGCGTTTCCTTTATGGATGCTGTTCAGATTGTAGCAGAGCGGGCAGGGATTCCCTTGGCTGTAGAGGCGGCGGGAAATGACCGACCGAGACAAAGCCATCCGCATCAGGCTCTCTACGATATCCATACCGAGGCAGCCAAGTTTTATCATGCGGTCCTGATGACGACCAAGATGGGAGAGGAAGCGCGGGCTTATCTCTACCAGCGCGGTCTGACAGATGATGTTCTCAAGCATTTTCAAATCGGGCTGGCTCCTAATGAGGGGAATTATCTTCATAAGAGTATGGCTGGCAAATTTGATGAGAATACCATCATGAACTCGGGCCTCTTCAATCTGGCGGAGAATAATCTGGTCTATGATGCTTTTCAGAACCGGATTATGTTTCCCCTGACCAATGACAGCGGGCAGGTTGTGGCCTTTTCCGGACGGATTTGGCAGGCAGCGGCTACTGATGGTCATCAGGCCAAGTACAAAAACAGTCGCAGCACCGCTATTTTCAATAAAAGCTACGAGCTCTATCATCTGGATAAGGCCAAGCCGGTTATCAAGAAGAGCCATGAGGTCTATCTGATGGAAGGCTTCATGGATGTGATTGCGGCTTATCGGGCCGGGATTGAGAATGCTGTGGCCTCAATGGGAACAGCTCTGACGCCTGAGCATGTCCAGCATCTAAGCAAGTATTGCAAGAAGATTATCCTGTCTTACGATGGAGATAGGGCAGGACAGGCAGCGACTGCAAAGGCTTTGGATGAGCTGAAAGATATGACGGTGGAAATTGTTCGGATTCCGGATAATTTGGACCCCGATGAATTTCTCGCTAAAAATTCTGAGGAAGACTTGCAGCATTTGCTGAGTAAAACGCGAATAAGTAATGTGGAGTTTCTGCTGCATCATCTGAAACCAGATAATATTGAAAATCTGCAGGCTCAGATTGAGTTTGTAGAGAAGATGGCACCGATTATTGCGAAGACCAAGTCCATCACAGCGCAGAACTCCTATATATACATGCTGGCTGAGTTGCTGCCGGACTTTGACTATCAGCAGGTGGAGCAGACGGTGAATAACAGCCGGTTGGCTGAGCGCTCTAGTCGCAGTCAGGAGGCGCCCACTCAGCAGTCTCAACCAGTCGTCATGCAGTTTTCGCCTTCGAACCGGCTGAGTCGTCTCATGAAGGCGGAAAATCATATCTTCCATCGCATGATACATCATCCTTTGATTTTGAACCAATACCGGCTGAGAGAAGACTTTGTCTTTGACTCGGAGGAGTTACAGGCCTTGTATGAGATTTTGCTGGCAAATGGTGAGGTGACACCGCAGGACTTGTCCCAGCTGCCGGATCATGTCCAGCAGGCTTGGTACCGGGTCTTGGAAGAAGACTTGCCGGATGAGTTTTTGGAAGATGAATTGAAAGAAGTGGAAGAAACCAGAGAGCGGGAGATTTTGCGCAAGCATAATCAATTTATTAGTAAGAAGATTCGAGAAGCCTCTCACAGCGGAGATACGGATACAGCCCTGTCCGAGCTGGAGCGCTTGATTGAACAAAAAAGAAGAATGGAGTAGGAATGGCTACAAAACAAAAAGAAGTAACAACATTAGACGTTCAAATTGCAGAATTTATCCGCAACCACAAGCAGACAGGGGTTGCGACAGATGATGAAATCAATGACCAGTTGGTCATTCCTTTCACTTTGGACGCTGATGGGATTGAGGATTTGCTGCAGCGCATCCAGGATGCTGGCATCTCAATTACAGATAAAGAAGGAAATCCCAGCGCGCGTGTCTTGAATAACGAAGAGGAAGAAGCAGAACTGACGGATGAAGAACTCCTAGGCAGCAATTCAGCCAAGGTTAATGACCCAGTCCGCATGTATCTGAAAGAAATTGGGGTTGTGCCCCTTCTCAGCAATGAAGAAGAGCAGGAGCTGGCTATCTTGGTAGAACAGGGAGACTTGGAAGCTAAGCAGCGTCTGGCTGAGGCCAACCTTCGTCTGGTTGTTTCCATTGCAAAGCGCTATGTCGGCCGTGGTATGCAGTTCCTTGACTTGATTCAAGAAGGAAACATGGGGCTGATGAAAGCCGTTGATAAGTTTGACTACACCAAAGGATTTAAGTTTTCAACTTATGCGACTTGGTGGATTCGTCAGGCCATTACCCGTGCGATTGCTGACCAAGCTCGGACTATTCGGATTCCGGTCCACATGGTGGAAACCATTAACAAACTAGTCCGTGAGCAACGCAATCTCTTGCAGGAATTGGGTCAAGATCCAACGCCAGAGCAAATCGCTGAGCGGATGGATATGACACCGGATAAGGTTCGTGAGATTCTCAAGATTGCTCAGGAGCCAGTTTCGCTGGAAACTCCAATCGGTGAAGAAGATGACAGCCATCTGGGTGACTTTATCGAAGACGAAGTGATTGAAAATCCAGTCGACTATACAACTCGTGTCGTTCTACGCGAGCAGCTGGATGAGGTCTTGGACACACTGACGGACCGTGAGGAAAATGTCCTGCGTCTGCGCTTTGGTCTGGACGACGGCAAAATGCGGACACTGGAAGATGTCGGCAAGGTCTTCAATGTAACCCGCGAGCGGATCCGCCAGATTGAAGCCAAGGCCCTGCGTAAACTCCGCCATCCAAGCCGCAGCAAACCACTCAGAGATTTTATCGAAGATTAAGAACTGAAGAGGAGCGAGGGGGCAGAGCAGGAAAACGTCAAGTAGGCAATCCTAACTGAAAGCAAAAGCCCCCTCGAGCTAACTTGAAATTTCTGCTATATCTATAAGGAGGATATTGCATGTCAGAACAAAAATACAGCCCTGAAGAAGTTGAAAAGATTAAAACGCGTATTTTAGAGAGCTTGGAGCAAGTCATCGACCCAGAGTTGGGGATTGATATTGTCAATCTAGGCTTGATCTATGAAATCCGTTTTAACGAGACCAATGGGGAGACGGAAATCGATATGACCCTGACAACCATGGGATGCCCTCTGGCGGATCTTCTGACTGACCAGATCTATGATGCCATGTCAGATGTTCCAGAGGTTACCAAGACTGATGTTAAGTTAGTTTGGTACCCAGCTTGGACGGTGGAAAAGATGAGCCGCTATGCCCGGATTGCTTTGGGAATCCGCTAAGGGCTTGGAGTAAAAGCTAGCCTGCTGTGTGCAGGCTTTTGCTTTTTTTGAGGGATTCTGTTATAATATTCCTATTGTCTCGGGGTCGTTACGGATTCGACAGGCATTATGAGGCACATTTTGCGACTCATCTAGCGGATGTAAAACGCCAGTTAAATATAACTGCAAAAAATAACAATTCTTACGCTTTAGCTGCCTAAAAACCAGCCAGCGTGACCCGATTCGGATTGCTTGTGTCCGATGACAGGTCTTATTATGAGCAAGCTACGGCAAAATCTGGTCTAGGGATTTTGCAAGAGATTGATAGACTCGCTTGACTTGGGCCTGAGCTATGTGTCAAAGTTAAGTTAAACCAATACATAGCCTATAGTTGTAGACAAATGTGTTAGCAGGTGTTTGGACGTGGGTTCGACTCCCACCGGCTCCATTATTTTAAAGCCTTTCTAAAACGTTGAGAAATCAGCGTTTTTTGCTTTTACAATGTTCAGGAAATCTTGATTTCTGTCTGAAAAAGTAATACAATGATGTTAGTGGTAACAAAGGAAATATTTGTATTTCTATTGGGTTGATTTCATAAATATTAAGGGAAGTTTGATATGAGTTTTTATAAGAATCTGTTTGGTAAGAAGCGAGAGCAAGAGAAAGTGGAAAAGGTAGAAGAAGCAGTGCTTGATGTGCCTGCTGAGGATCCTTTTCCGAGTGAGTGGGGATCTTTCTCAACCTATATTGATGACAAGTTGGCTAGTATCCGTCTGAATCTTGCCTTGGCTGATGAGGCACCCTATCCTCTATACGCCTATGCTATGAGGCTCAAGGTAACGCTCCTCCAGTACAATGGGGAGACGGGTTTTCCATCTAGTGATGAGTTTAAGGAGCTGAATGTGATTGAGGATCGGCTTTCTGAGGCTTTGGGGCAGGTCGGCGGTATTCATGTTGGTGTGATTACGACAGATGGAAATATTGAGTTTTATTACTATCTGCAAGATAAGAAAAGCCACCTGGAGCCGATTGCAAACGTGATGCGCGACTTTCCAGATCGCCGCTATGACTCGGCAACCCTAGAAGACGAGGGATGGAATCAGTACTTTGACTTTCTCTATCCTAATGAATACGAGTATCAGACCATTCTCAACCAGCGGGTCTGGTACCAGCTGGAGCAGGACGACGATGATCATAGTCAGGAACGTGAGATTGACCATTGGGCCTATTTTGCGTCTGAGGAAGACCGAGATGGTTTCCTAAAGGAAGTCGAAGCGTTGGGCTATAGCCTCGTATCTGCTGAAAAGATAGAAGATGCGGACAAACCATATCAGCTGCACGTGATTCGTATGGATACGACGGAAATCTTTGATTTGAACCAGAATGTTTGGACTTTGGTTGAATTTGTGAAAAAATTTAATGGAAACTATGGCGGTTGGGGCTGTAATGTGGTATAATGGTTAAAGTTTTGAGAAAGCTGGACTTTCTCTTTTGTGGAAGATTACTCAAGAGGCTTAAGAGGCTGTGTTGGAAACGCAGTAGGCGTGTAAAAGCGTGCGTGGGTTCGAATCCCATGTCTTCCGTCATAAGATGCAAGAAACGCTGTTTAGCGTTTTTTTATTTGTTAAAAAAGATGAAAGCTACCTAATTATTTTGAATATGAATATTTTTGGAAATGCTTGAAAACAATTTCAGCAAAAAAAAATAAGTATTTTATTGTTCATTTTATATAATAGTGTGGTAAAATGGGATTAATGGATTTTTAAAAAGGATATAAATTAAAGGGAGAATTATGTTTTTTAAACGTCAAAAAGGTAAGTACCACGAAGTAGAGCGTGTGACTCGTTTTAAGCTGATTAAATCGGGCAAGCATTGGCTGCGTGCTGCGACATCACAGTTCGGCCTTTTTAGATCAATGAGAGGGGGAGGCCTTTCATCGATCGAGCTCAAGGTAACGGAAGAACAAGTTACCGATAAGAAGAGCGGCATAGACTTTTTGAGGGGCATTGTCGCCACGGGAGCCGTGCTGGGCGGAGCTGTTGTGACAAACACAATCGTCCATGCGGAAGAAGAGCAGGCTCTGGAAAAAGTCATTGACACGACAGACGTTTTAGCGACACGTGGTGAAACAGTTTTAGGAGAAGAAAGCAGTGCTGCTGAAGCAGCGACCGCAACAGCAAGCTCACATACTGAGTCAGAGTCTGTATCAGATACATCCTCAGCCAGTGCCAGTGCTTCTGTCAGTGCGTCTATCTCTGCCAGCATTTCAGCTTCAGAGTCAATGTCACAGTCTAGCTCTGCTTCTATCAGTGCCAGCACATCTCAATCAGTCTCAGATTCTTTAAGTGTATCTGAGTCTCTTTCAGTGTCTTCAAGTACATCTGATTCAGTCAGAGCTAGTACTAGTCAGCCAACCAGTTCTTCTCAGTCAGTTTCTGCCAGTCAGACCTCTGCATCGTCTGCATCAGAAACCGGCAACTCTACAAGCAGCCAGCAGTCTACAGAATCCTCTAGTCAGACTGGGCGTAGAAGAACGCGTCGGGCTACAGATACAACCCCTCCTACAATCACTCTCCCTCAAGAGGTAATAGCCTATCGAGGAGAAGAATTTGAGTTTTTTGTAGAAACGACTGATGATAGTGGTCAAGTTAATCGAGTCATTGTTCGAAATATTGAAGGAGCACAGGATTCTACTTACTTAGATCCAAATTGGATAAGATACTCTACTGATAACTTGAGTGTTCCAGGTAATGCAACGACTGCTAATCCTCTAAGGACGCGTGTCTATGGTATTGTGCCAATTAATCATGGTGCTGGACCTAGGGATCGCTATACTAAATATGTCCGAGCAGAAGATGCTGCAGGGAATATCACTACATTAGTAGACAAACAAAGTGAGCGTTTTGTATTAGTTATAAGACCTCAGACAGAAAAATATACTCCTCAAGCTCCAACTTTAACCTATGTTCAGAATGCGAATAGTCTGACCCAAACAGACAAAGATGCGGTCATTGCTGCAGTCAAAAGTGCTAATCCAAATCTTCCTGCCACATCAACTTATTCGGTTTCAGAAAATGGTACCGTAACAATTACCTATCCGGATGGTTCAACAGACACTATTGCTGCTGCACAGACAGTTGATACAGATAGGGTAGCCCCAGTCTTTGTTGATGAGGGTAGAGACTATATCTTCTATCGTGGAGAAGAAGGTACTGCTGAACTCCACTTTTATGATAATAGTGGTAAGATTACCAATGTAAATTTTGCAGGAGATCTTGCTGCTACTAGAACTTATAACGCTTTGCTAGCCTTAGGTTTTACATTTGATACACCGAATATAAACAATCCTAATAATGCTACGGAACAAAATCCTCTTGTGACAACTATTAGAGGGACGATACCGAAAAGTCTACCAGCAGGACCTGGTGGTCTTTACACTTTCAAGGTTAGAGCGACAGATGCTAGTGGTTTAACTAGTGAAGCAAAAAATTTCAGAATTGTTTTTGCTAACCAGACAGATAAATATACACCAAACAATCCTGGAAGTTTAACTGGAGTTCTGAATCCCCAGCAACTATCAACAAGTGAAAAAACAGCTATTCAAGAAAAAGTTAGGGCGGCTAATACAGGGAATCTGCCTAACAATGTCCAATATGTTGTTAACAATGATGGTTCTGTGACGGTTATTTATCCAGATGATACTCCTGCTAGCCGTTCAAGAGATACAATAACAGCTGATAGGACTGTTCAAGATTTACGTCCTAGTTTATCAGCGAGTGCGTCAGTAAGCGCTTCTACGTCTGCGAGCCAATCTACGGCGGCTAGTAAATCGGCTTCCATTAGTGCATCAACTTCAGCACAGAAATCTGTATCCGCAAGTACGTCCGCATCGACTAGCGCGTCTACAAGTGCAAGTACATCGGCATCCACAAGTGCGTCAGTATCTGCAAGTACATCAGCTTCAACGAGCGCGTCCGTAAGTGCAAGTACGTCCGCGTCCACAAGCGCGTCAGTAAGTGCAAGCACGTCTGCGTCGACTAGCGCGTCTGTGTCTGCAAGTACCTCCGCCTCAACGAGTGCATCAGTAAGTGCAAGTATGTCTGCCTCAACGAGCGCGTCGGTAAGTGCAAGTACCTCAGCATCGACGAGTGCGTCAGTATCTGCAAGTACCTCAGCGTCGACGAGTGCGTCTGTATCCGCCAGCACGTCTGCATCGACCAGCGCATCTACAAGTGCAAGTACGTCCGCATCGACGAGTGCGTCAGTATCTGCAAGTACCTCTGCCTCAACGAGCGCTTCCGTAAGTGCAAGTACGTCAGCTTCCACGAGCGCGTCTACAAGTGCAAGCACGTCTGCGTCGACTAGCGCGTCTGTGTCTGCAAGTACCTCCGCCTCAACGAGTGCGTCAGTATCTGCAAG
>CBDFAZ010000090.1:0-8483 GCA_965245685.1 uncultured Streptococcus sp.
TATGTACTTGATCCTGGGAAGAAAATTTCGCGTCTTTTTCCTTGATTTCTGCTTGAGCTGCTTTAATATCTGCTTGGGCTTTATCAATCACTGCTTGGCGTTTGGCATCTTCCGCTTCAGCCGTCTTCAACTGATCTTGGTAAGAAGCTAAGTTGTTTTTAGCCTTGTCAAGCTCAGCCTTTGCCTTCGTTACCTTTTCGCTTACCAGTTTGTTGTCCACATCTTTTTGAGCTGCATTCACAGCATCTTGGGCTGCTTGGGTTTCAGTTTGTGCCTTAGCTGCTTGAGCTTGAGCTTCATGAGCTACAGTTGCCTGTGTGTCTTCTGCTTTTTTATCTGTATCAAGAGCTGCTTGAGCTTGATTGGCTGTGTTTTCTGCTGGAGCAACTTTTTTCTCAGCTTCTGTCACAGCTGCCTGAGCCTCCGCAATTTTTTGTGCACTTGTATCAGCATTGTCTTTCTTGGCTGTTTCAACCTTAGTCTCAGCCGTCGCAACCTGTTCTTTGGCTTGGTCAACAGCCGTTTTGGCTTGCTTAACCTGCTCAGTCTGCTGTTTAAGAGCTTCTGGACTTGCAGATAGAACCTTATCTTGGTTTGCAGGGGCATTTACATCCACTGGAGTTGTATCTGCAGCTACAGCGTGAGTAAAGCCAGTACTAGCAAGAACAGCTGCACCTAGAATGACATGTTTTTGGATTTTTTTCATGTTTTTCCTCCTGATATGTTAATAGCATAACGAGAAAAGCTTTGTTTGTCAAACTATTTACATGTTTTTTTGAGAACATTCATCGCAAATGTGTCCAAAAAACGGAATCTCATCTCAATTACTTCCAAAAATCTGTGTGTCCTGCCATCCATCCTACAATAAATTTTCCTCTTACTGATCTTGCCAATGATAAACTCTTTACCGATTACAAACATACTAGTCATAGAATGCAGAAAACCGCCCGTCAAGCAACGAGCGGTCTTCTTATTCACGAATTTCTTATCCTTTGATGGCAATAAAGGGTGATCCTTCTGTATTATCCGTCGGATCGACACTCTTGACTCCAAAGAGATAGTCTACTGTATACCAGCCATTATTAGCTGCATTATAAGGGTCACGGACATAGGTTTTTCCATTATCATAGCCTTTGAGAACCAGCTCATGAGTCACTGGATAATGGGCAAAGATGCTAGTACCAACGGCACCTAGGACATGATGCCCCTGCGAAAGCACTTCTTTGACTGCAGAAGCTGTAAACAGGGTCTCAGTCGTCAGATCCCAGTGCTGGGCAGCTCGGACTATACCACGGCTGCTGGTGCCAAATCCATCTTTATTAAATTCATTGGTATAGTTATATAGGTAATCCGCAACGGTTGTCGGAAGCACTTCTGTACCAGTAATACCAGAAATAACCATGGCTAGCGTTGTCGGCACGCATCCTGTCGCATCCATGCTGTAAGGACCATACTTCCTGCCACCCCAACGGCCATCGCGCTGGGAGTAATAAGGAGTATTGTAAACAGCTTTAGAGACCTGAGTGGTCGCAGCATCTACAGCGATGAGCTGACCATTGTCCTGCTTATAGTAAAGATGAATCTTGTACTCGCCGGTAGAAAGCTTATGGTCACTAGCTCGGACTGTGATCTTATAGGTGCCATTCGCCTGCTTTTGAGCTAAATACCACTTGACATCATCCTGATCCTTATCTGTGGACCAAGTTGGCAGATAGACTGCTTGAATTCCGCCTGGATTGGAGACATTTGTCACAACCACATCAAAAGTTCCTGTTCGAGCATTATTATTTTGGATATTGATTTTTCCAGTCGCACGGATGTTTTCAGGTGCTACAGAAACCATCAGCTTCTCGCCACCTGCACCTTGCATCTGTCCATCCTCATTCAGATAGTAAAGATGAACCTTGTACTCACCTACTGAAAACTTATGATCCTGAGCTCGGACATGTTTTTTATAGGTGCCGTCAGCTTGGCGCTCAGCAGTATACCACTGCACGTCGTCTTGGTCATCCTTGCTGGACCAAGTCGGCAAGTATACGGCTTTCAGACCATCCGGAGCGACAATATCAGAAACGACAATATCAAATTCACCTGTCTGCGGATTGTTGTTCTGAATGGTGATTTTTCCCTGTGGCTGCGCGCGAGTAACCACCGTCTTTGCTGAGCCTGCACCCTGAAGCTGGCCTGCATCATTCACAAAATAGAGGTGGACATTGTACTCGCCCAGAGAGTTCTTATGATTGCGGTAGCTGACATGTTTGAAATAGGTCCCATCGGCGCGTCTTTCGGCTGTGTACCACTGCACATCGTCTTGGTCGTTAGCGGTGGACCAGGTTGGAAGACCAACAGACTTCAGACCGTCTGGGGCAACAATATCAGAAACGACAATATCAAATTCACCTGTCTGTGGATTATTGTTCTGAATGGTGATTTTACCCTGTGGCTGCGCGCGAGTAACCACCGTCTTTGCTGAGCCTGCCCCTTGCAGCTGACCTGCATCATTCACAAAATAGAGGTGAACATTATACTCGCCCAAGGAGTTCTTATGATTGCGGTAGCTGACATGCTTAAAATAGGTCCCATCAGCGCGCCTTTCGGCTGTGTACCACTGCACATCATCTTGGTCATTAGCGGTGGACCAGGTTGGAAGACTAACAGACTTCAGACCGTCTGGGGCGACAATATCAGAAACGACAATATCAAATTCACCTGTCTGCGGATTGTTGTTCTGAATGGTAATCTTGCCTTGTGGTTGCGCGCGGTTAACCACCGTCTTAGCCGAACCTGCACCCTGCAGCTGACCGGCTTCATTCACAAAATAGAGGTGAACATTATACTCGCCCAAGGAGTTCTTATGATTGCGGTAGCTGACATGCTTAAAATAGGTCCCATCAGCGCGCCTTTCGGCTGTGTACCACTGCACATCATCTTGGTCATTAGCGGTGGACCAGGTTGGAAGACTAACAGACTTCAGACCATCCGGTGCGACAATATCTGACACAACAATATCAAATTCACCTGTCTGTGGATTATTGTTCTGAATCGTGATCTTGCCTTGAGGCTTTTTGACCTCTGCTGCTGCCAAGGGGCGCTCTGTAGCAGAAGCTGCTTGCGCTGGCTGATTAGAAGCATCACTTTTTTCTGAGTTCTCAGCCACAGCAGGTTGATTTTCTGTCGAAGCTACAATATCACTTTTCGGATGGGCACTTTCTACAAGATCTGAAGAAGTAGACTGAGCACTGGTATCGGAAGACGTAGGTATCTGACTAGCGTCAGGAGTAACAGCCTCCGGTGCTGGTACAGCCTTATCCATACTTGACAGACTGGTTTCTGTTACAGTTGGAGTTGCAGCTGTACTAGCTTGGTTCTCCACAGCCTGGCTGACAGCGACACTGTCAGCTGTCTGACTAGGTGCTAGCTGATCTGCCTGAACCGCTCCACTTCCAAGAAAGGCCAGACCAGTCGCAATCGCTACAGAGACTGCTCCCAGACTGCATTTGCGGATGCCAAAACGAGTAAACTTCTCTGCTCGAGACGCCATCATTCGTCTTTTTTTCATAATAGGATTCTCCTTTTGCAAAAAAGTAAAAAGCAAGCCAAATTTTCTGCAAACTAGCTAAAGAATTTTTACTTTTAATTTTTTAAATCGTACGCTTTGATTATATAATAATCGCAAAACGATTACAAGCGAATGAAGAAAATCTAAACATCAAAGAAAGTCTTAGACACTGTATTCTTGCAGCGATTTTTGTTATACTAATGATAGAAAGTTCAGCGAGGATGCAAGATGACCCCAAATAAAGAAGACTATCTCAAGTGTATCTATGAGATTGGCAGCCGCCACAAAAAAATCACCAATAAAGAAATCGCCCAGCTCATGCAGGTTTCACCTCCGGCTGTGACGGAAATGATGAAAAAAATGCTGGCGGAAGAACTTCTGGTCAAGGATAAAAAAGCCGGCTACCTGCTGACTGATTTGGGGCTAAGGCTAGTTTCCGACCTCTATCGCAAGCACCGGCTGATTGAAGTCTTTCTGGTCAACCATCTCGGCTACTCGACTGATGAAATCCATGAAGAAGCCGAAGTCCTAGAGCACACTGTTTCTGAGCGCTTCGTTGAGCGTCTGGATGCCATGCTCCAGTACCCCAAGACCTGTCCTCACGGAGGTACCATCCCAGCCAAGGGAGAGCTTCTGGACGAAGAAAACCAACTGACTCTGGAAGAGGCTTCTGCCCCTGGCGACTATATCATTAAACGGGTGCATGACGACTTTGACTTACTCAAATACTTAGAAAAATACAACCTGCAAATCGGCCAAACTATCACCTTCATCCAATACGATTCTTTCGCTCAGGTCTATCTTCTCAAGACAGAAACCCAAGAAATCCAAATCAATCCTATGATTGCCCAGCAGATTTATGTAGAAAAACTATAAACAGAACCCAGTTCGGACTTTTTAGTCTAAACTGGGTTTTTATTGACAAAAATAAGATTTCGAATTATAATAAGTATACTTACAAAATATCTAGAGGGAAAGCTAATGGAAAAATCGCAGTTTAACTCCATCTACAAGGATGAATACCGAGAGTCAACCGGTCTGCTCTTTATCCGTGCCTACCACAAGTGGCATGGGCTGATAAAAAACAAACTGAGAACGATTGATTTGACCCATCCCCAGTTTGTCGTTCTGACCACTCTTGCTGCACTCCTGCGTCAGCAAGAATGGGTGAGTCAGACCGATATTGCCCGATTTTCTGACATAGATGTTATGACCGTATCCCAAATCATCCGCCTCTTGGTCAAGAAAGGTTTGATAATCCGGGAAGTCCATCCCAAGGACAGCCGCGCCAACATCATACTTCTAACGGATACGGGGCTGCAAAAGGTCAACCAAGCCCTTCCCCTGGTAGAAGGTATTGATCAGGCGTTCTTTGGAAAATTAGGAAATAAAACAGCAATATTAAACCAACTCTTAATCAAACTGGAGGCAGAAAATGACTAGATTTTGGACTGGTGTCGTATCAAAAGAACATGTACTAAGAGGTGTAGAAAGTGGATTTTGCCAAGTCTGCCATGGAAAGAAAGCACCATTGAACCGAATGAAAAAGGGGGACTATCTTCTCTACTACAGCCCCAAGTATCAGCTGAATGTTCAGGAAAAGCTGCAGGCCTTTACAGCAGTTGGCAAGATTCTAGATGACACTGCCTACCAAGTAGAGATGTTTGAAGGCTTTGTCCCATTTCGGCGAGATGTCAGCTACTACCAACCTGTCAAAGACTGTCCCATTGACCAAGTCCGACAACATCCTCAGTGGCGCCAGTATGCTTCTCAGATAAGATACGGACATTTCGAAGTTTCGAAAGACTTCTTCCTTTATGTTTTTGAGCAAATGAAACTGGACAGCCCTACAAATCAGTAGAAACAGCTTCGTTTGATTTACACCGAACTCTTTGCCCACCTGTCATCGAATCTAAAGTTCCGATTCTCAAGGAAAAACGGAACTTTTTGATTTGAAGTGAAATTATCGATTTATCAAATCAGCATAAATGCCGATAAACTACCCACAACTACATTTGCTAGGGCATGCATAATCCAGCTAGCTAAAATGGAGCCATCAGATTTCTTTTCATTGACAAAGCCCAGATAAGCCGCGAAGCCACCCGTACACAAAATGATGAGCAGGGTTTGATGCCAAGAGAGTATTGTGATAGACATCAGGCCATGGATCAGACCAAAAAGAGCAGCTTGTATGGTGTTGGCTACCACAAAGGATAAGCGGCTATCCAATCTCTTTAAAAGAAAACCTCTGAATAGCAGTTCTTCTGGCAGAGCAGTTTGAAACAGACCATAGATTAGAACAGCTGGCAAAGCTTGAAAGCCGAGGCCTGAGAAGTTTGAAGTCGCTGTCTTAAGACCTTTTACAGTAGTATATAGTAGCAAAAACGAAAGAAGCAAGAAAAATAGCGAACCCAACAAAATCCACAGCCAGATCTTCCGGCTGCCAGTAACTTTTAGCGGTTTTAAGCCAAGCCATTCTAAAAATGGACTTTTTCTCCTAGCCCTTATCAACCACCAAACAAAAGGAAGGAACGCAAACAAAGCAATTTGAATCAGAGCATTCAGTATCTGTTGAACTAGATTTCCCATGGTAAGAGACTCCTTTCTTTTCTTTAATATGATTATACAAGACAAACTTCAAGAATTTATAAAGTAATTCTAAAATATTTCTAAAGAATGAAAGAAATCATAAACAAATCAACGATTATCGCCACTTCCACTTGCCTACTATGCTTATCATTTTTGGACTAAATGATGTCAAAAATCCTTTAAAAACTTATCTCAAAAATCTAAGAAAAGTTGCAGATAAAAATAAGGCGATGAGTTTAAAAAAATAGAAAACTGACAATGATTTAAAGAAAGAAAAAAGCCCTAAAATTTTATCACACAAAGTCAAATTTTCAGCCTATCGATCCTAGATTATTTTCTTTTTAGTCCAATACTTCCAGCTCCTGCCCATCCATTTCATCCCTCTCGGGGTCTTAATTTTACAGGCTCGGTACCATGCCAAAAGCTGTTTTTTCCTTCTTGCCAACCCGCTTACATTTTGCTACAATGATGTCAAAAATCAGCGAGGAAAAATTATGCCACAACAACTCTTTAAAGAATTTGCCCAGCTAGATCAAGTGGAAGCTATTGTTCTCGGTGGCTCTCGTGCTGGACAGCATTTTGACAAAGACTCAGACTATGATGTTTATATCTACTTGACAGATTCCATTGCTCCCACGACTCGACGCGATATCCTCAGCAAGTACTGCTCCTACATGGAAATCGGCAATCAGTTTTGGGAACTAGAGGATGACTGTGTGCTGAAGAGTAACATCGAAATTGAGCTCATTTACCGTACACTGGACAGCTTTGATAAAGACCTGCAGACTGTAGTCCTAAACCACCAAGCCCAGAATGCCTATACCACCTGTATGTGGCACAATCTGCTCCACAGCAAAATCATCTACGACCGAAATGGTCGCTATGAGGCACTTCAGAACAAATACAGACGACCTTATCCAGCTGAGCTGAAAAAGAATATTATTAAGAAGCAGCTCCTCCTACTCGATCAAGCCATGCCAGCTTTCTCCAAACAAATAGAAAAAGCGCTCAAGCGTCAGGACTTGCTCAGTATCAATCACCGTAGCAGTGAATTTTTTGCTTCCTATTTTGACTTGCTCTTCGCCCTAAACGAACAGACTCACCCTGGAGAAAAGAGAATGCTAGAGTTTGCAAAAACCAACTGCACGCTATTACCTCAGCATTTTGAAGAAAATATACATGCTTATTTTAAAAAGCTCTACACTGAGCCCGCTGAAGCGATAAAGCTTATCAATCAGCTAGTGACGACCATCAAACCAGTCATTCCTCAAGAAATTATTGGTAGTTTTTAGGAATGCAACCTGAAGCCACAGCCCCATTGCTGCAGAAGCTAAAAAAATTAGAGAGTGGGACAGAAATCGGTAATTCGTTAGAATTCGATTTCGTCGTCCCACCTCCGCACAGTTGAGTAGGGCTGTAAAAGCTGATGAAATCAGCGTAGTAGAGCCCACTCAACCACTGCGTCTTGCTCGACAATCCAAAGACAATTGAGAGGCTAGGACTTTTGTCCCAGCCTCTTTTCATGCTTCTTATCAGCGATTCTTTGTATCCAAGATAATGGTCACTGGCCCATCATTGACTAGCTCTACCTGCATGTCTGCCCCAAAAACCCCCGTCCGAGTCGGCACCTCCTGCTGCAAGGCAAGATTGAAGGCATCATAAAAATTGCTAGCCATCTCTGGCGGAGCAGCCTTAACAAAGGCTGGCCGATTACCCTTTTTGGTATCTGCATGCAGAGTGAACTGGGAAATTGACAAAATCTCTCCAGCAATATCCTTGATAGACAGGTTCATCTTGCCCTCAGCATCGGAAAAAATCCGCATATTGACAATCTTCCTGACTGCATAATCCATATCCTCCTGACTATCGTCAGGCCCTACGCCTACTAGGAGCAGGAGACCTTGTCCAATACTGCTGTGCAGCTGCTGGTCAATGCTGACCTGAGCACGTTTTACGCGCTGAATCACTATTTTCATATCTTTTCCTTTGATTTAAGCAAGTCACCAAGGGTAACTTATAGTTTGATAATGATTTCCGGAAAGAATCAACCATTAGTCCGCTTGACCGAGTAGACCTCCGGCACGCTCTTAATCTTATCCACCACCGTCGTCAGCATGGACAGATTCGCAATGCCAAAAGAAACGTGGATATTAGCAAATTTCATATCCTTGGTTGGCTGAGCATTGACTGTTGAAATATTTTTGGTGGTATTGGACAGGACCTGCAACACATCGTTGAGGAGGCCAGAGCGGTTGAGACCGTAAATATCGATGTGGGCCGTGTACTCTTTGGTTGTGTTGTTGTCTTCCCATTCCACATCAATCAGCCGCTGCTC
>CBDFAZ010000091.1:0-8137 GCA_965245685.1 uncultured Streptococcus sp.
CTGGTATTTCTCTTCTTGAAGTTATGAAAAAGCACAAGGTAGAACATATCAACTTTAGCTCCAGTGCCACGGTCTATGGAATGAAACATTGTACATCCTTGACAGGAGATTTATCTACTTCTGCGACCAATCCATATGGTTACACCAAGCTGATGATGGAGCAGATTTTGACGAATCTTGCTCTTGCACATTCAGATTGGTCTGTGACCAATCTTCGTTACTTCAATCCAATTGGTGCTCATGAGTCTGGTCTGATTGGTGAGGCTCCAAATGGAATTCCTCATAACCTCATGCCTTATATAACTCAGGTTGCGGTCGGTAAATTACAAGAGCTTAGCGTTTTCGGAAATGATTATGATACACATGATGGTACAGGAGTGCGCGATTATATTCATGTGGTAGATTTAGCTAAGGGCCATGTTCGAGCTTTGAAGAATAATTTAGAAAACAAGGGAGTCGCTGTTTTCAACCTTGGTGCAGGAATTGGTTATAGTGTGCTGGATATGGTTAAAGCCTTTGAAAAAGTCAACGGTGTGAAAATTCCTTATACTATCAAGGATAGACGACCTGGAGATGTGGCGACTTGCTATGCCGATGCAAGTAAAGCGAATGACATTTTGGGTTGGAAAGCTGAGAAAACTCTCCAAGATATGATGCGAGATTCTTGGAAATGGCAAAGTTCAAATCCTAATGGCTATGAAAGCTAATGTAGAATATGAGCTAGCTGAATAAAACTCTTCTGTAATAATGCAGAAGAGTTTTTCTTATAGAAGAGATATAAGTTTCGTTGGATGCAAAAGTTTTTAAAGGATGTCATCAATTGATATGTTTTTTAATGGGTGTGTAATCTGGTCTTGATGAGCTGTAATAATAAACATGCTATAATGTCTGCATGAAGACTGAAAACACAACTTTGCACGCTTTTAAGGCCCTAGCTTGCTTTAGTATTGTTTCCTTACACTTTCTGCTGCCGGGGCAATTTGGCGTTTTTTATCAAATTGTGGCCCGCTTTGCAGTTCCCTTTTTCATGATGCTGTCGGGCTATTTTTCCTATAATATTTCCAAAGATAAGGTCAAGTATCGTCTCAAGCAGATGCTTCTTTTGACAGCTGCCAGTCTCCTATTTTACACGATTGTGCATTTTGTCAACCTAGTGCTGACCAGAGAACTAACAGAAAAGATGGCATCTATAGACCTGTCTGATTTTGCAGACTTTTTCCTCTTTAACAGTCCCAGAGACTTGATTGGTTCAGCTGCTACACCGACTTGGTATTTGCTGGCTATCTCCTATATCTATACGCTTTATCTGGTTTTTTATAAGCATTTCCACCGTTTAACTAGCTTTGGTGTGTCCTTATTCTTGTTGGTCCTGGCCTTTTGTATCGAGTTCAATACAGATAGCGAATTTTACTATCGCAACTTCCTGTTTATGGGTCTTCCCTTTTTCATTCTAGGCATGCAGTTTGCCAAGCATCGGGATCGGATTTTAGCCTACGACTTGTCGTCTGTCAGGAAATGGGCGATTGGTTTGGGAATAGCAGGCTTGATTCTGCTTGAGTATTGTTTCATGGGTACGGGGTATGACCTCTATCCTAGTACCCTTTTGTCTTCCAGTGCAATTTTCCTCTATGCGGTCAGAAACGGGACCAATATTGATATTCCGATTTTGAATAATATTGCCAAAAAGTACGCCACCATGATTTATATCATCCATCCTTTTATTATATTCATTTTCAGGTCAATAATGCCTCGGAATACTATTTATAGTTTTGGCTTTTTTATCATTTTCTTACTGTCTTATTTGCTGAGCATAGCTTTTCAGAAAGCCATCAGGCCCAGACTTATCAGTGCACTTCCGGCTCAGTGATGTAAGCTAGCAGAGCTTATTCTCGCATTCACTCCAAATCAAAAGCAACAGATGATTTCTGTTGCTTTTCGTGGTTTATCTAGGATAAGGTTACAGTCTATCTCTCAGAGTAGAGCTTTTATGATTTCAGGCTGCTTAAGACCTTTACAAAGCTGACGGAGCGAGCGTCGACAGTGATTTTTTCCAGGGTAAAAGGATGGGTGAAGGTCAGTCGATGGGCGTGTAGCATAAGCCGGCCTTGGGGCTGCGGATGATAAAGGGGGTCACCGATAAGTGGGTGTCCGTGGTGAGCGAGATGAACACGGATCTGATGGGTTCGGCCAGTCTTGAGTTGGCATTTGACCAAGGCAGCCTGCCCAAATTGCTTGACCCTAGTTACATGGGTCTCTGCATAGAGTCCTTTTCGGGGGTCAACCAGCCGTTTTCTGCGATCATGGCGGTCGCGGCCAATTTTGTCTTTATAGATAAGCTTTTTGCTTGGGAACTTGCCTTGGACCAAAGCCCAATATGCGCGGCTGATTTCTCGCTTTTCCAGCAGTCGATTGAGGATGGGTAGGACAAAAGGATTCTTGGCAAAGAGGACAGCACCGCTGGTTTCTTTATCCAGCCGGTGAACGACATAGCAGGTCTCGCCGACATAGGCAGAAACATGATTAAGCAGGGCTAGCTCTGTTGGTTCATTAGCGTGGGTTTTCATACCCTCAGGTTTATTGACGATGATGAGATGCTGGTCTTGGTAGAGATCTTCTACGAGTTCAGGATGACCAGGCAAGATTGTTTTTTGAGGATAATCCTCCTCGTCAAATATCAGGCAGATGTCATCTCCAGGTTTGACTACAGTCTGCCAGTTGATAGCTAGACCGTTGACAGACACATGCTTCTTGGTCCGCAGAAAGTGCCGGATTTTTCGCGGAATGAGAAATTGTTCTTCTAGCAGCTCTTTGACCGTCATGGCGGGCAGTTCATCTGGGATAGTGAGTGTAAATTTCATACATTTATTGTAGCAGAAAGCCAGAACTTTGGAAATAGGCAGTGTCGGATAAGGCTTGCTGCAGAGGCTTTTAAAAGGCTATTTAATATACCCTTTTTCTTAAAAATAACTAAAAATCAGACGGGAAATAGGGTACTTTCTTGTCTGCACCTAAATAAGGTGATAAAATAAGGTTTATGAAGAATTTAAAAGATTTGTTTGAAAAATTAGTAGATTATTTTACTATACAGAAACCTCAAAAAGAAGCAGCAGAGGAGGTAGAGTTGACAGAAGAGCAGGTCAAATCTGGTCTCAGCCGTTCGGGCAAGGCCAAGAAGAAACCTCTCTCTCAGCACCCTATCCGCCGTTTTTGGCGCAGGTTCCATCTGACCAAGATATTCCTGATTCTCGGCTTGACCTTTGGTCTTGTAGTCGGCGGCTATCTCTTTTATGTTGCTAAGACGACCAATGTCAAGGATTTGCAGAATGCCCTCAAAGCTACCACGCTCATCTTTGACAAGGATGGTAATGAAGCGGGAAGCCTGTCTGGTCAGAAAGGAACTTATGTCGAACTGACTGAGATTAGCCAAGACCTGCAGAATGCTGTCATCGCGACAGAGGACCGGACTTTCTATGAGAATGGCGGTATTAACTACAGTCGTTTTATCTTGGCTATTTTGACAGCCGGTCGCTCGGGTGGGGGGTCTACCATTACCCAGCAGCTGGCCAAGAATGCCTATCTGTCTCAGGACCAGACCATCGAACGAAAGGCCAAGGAATTTTTCCTGGCTCTGGAAATCAATAAGAAATACAGCAAGCAGGAAATCCTGACCATGTACCTTAATAACTCCTATTTTGGAAATGGTGTCTGGGGTGTGGAGGATGCCTCTAAGAAATATTTCGGAGTTTCGGCTAGCCAGCTCAGTCTGGATCAGTCGGCTGTTCTGGCTGGTATGCTCAAGGGGCCAGAGATTTACAATCCGCTGTACTCAGTTGAAAATGCGACCAATCGCCGTAATACGGTGCTGCAAAACATGGTTGCTGCAGGCTTTATTGATCAGGGGACGGCGGATCAGGCTGCCGCTGTAGGAATCGGTGGTCAGCTGGTTGATGCTTATGCCGGTAAGTCAGAAGACTATCGCTACCCATCCTATTTCGATGCGGTCATCAATGAAGCGGTCAATGACTACGGCTTGACTGAAGAAGAGATTGTTAATAATGGCTACCGCATTTACACGGAGTTGGATCAGAACTACCAAGCCAGCATGCAGGTTATTTACAGCAATGTCTCTCTCTTTCCTGTAGCAGAAGATGGCACTATGGCTGAATCGGGCAGTGTTGCCTTGGATCCAAAAACTGGCGGTGTGCGGGCATTAGTTGGACGAGTCAATAGTGCAGAAGGTTCGACCTTCAGAAGCTTTAACTATGCAACCCAGTCCTCTCGTAGCCCGGGTTCTACAATCAAGCCTTTGGTTGCTTACAGTCCGGCCGTAGCTGCTGGTTGGCCGACAGATAAGGAGCTGGATAATACCAGAACCACCTTTGGCGACTATACCATCAACAACTACGGCAATATCCAAAGCTCCCCTAAAGTTCCAATGTATCAAGCCTTGGCAGAATCTCTGAACATTCCGGCTGTTTCAACTGTGGACGAACTGGGGATCAACAAGGCCTTTGAATACGGGAAAAAGTTTGGTCTGAATATGGACAAGGTTGATAAGACTTTGGGAGTAGCCCTAGGAGGCGGAGTCACGACCAATCCGTTGCAAATGGCTCAGGCATACTCAGTCTTTGCCAACGGCGGGGTCATGAATGATGCCCATCTCATTACAAAAATTGAAAATGCCAGTGGTCAGGTTGTCAAGACCCATCGCCAAACCTCGACTCGGGTTCTTAATGCCTCAACAACGGATAAGATGAACAGCATGATGCTGGGGACCTTCTCGAACGGTACAGGTATTTATGCGGCTCCGTATGGCTATACTATGGCTGGTAAGACCGGTACGACTGAAACGGACTTTAACCCAGATCTATCAGGCGACCAATGGGTCATTGGTTATACGCCGGATGTGGTTATCAGCCAGTGGCTAGGCTTTCCAAAAACTGATGAGACCCACTATCTGACTGGGACCAGTGCGAATGAAGCCTCGGCAGTTTTCCGAAATGTTGCCAATAGCATTCTGCCATATACAGAAGGAACTTCCTTTGAAGGGCAGAAGAATGCCTATGCTGCCAACGGCATTGCCCCTGTGGACACCTATGGTACCGAAGAAACGGGAACTACAACTGAAAATAAAGACTTCCTGCAGGACGTTCAGGACCGAGCTCAAAATCTGGTGGATGAAGCCAAGAAAGCCATTGATGACACTGGTATTCCTGAGAAGGCGAAAAACCTCTGGGATACTGTTACCAGTTGGTTTCAATAGGATTTAAAAGAGCTGAACGGCTTGTCAAAAGCATAGAATCCTGCTATAATAAGAAAGATGGAGGCGTTATGGCATTAAAAAAAGCGAGTCTAGCGTGTACAGTCTGTGGTTCTAGGAACTACTCGGTTAAGCTCAGTAGCACTCCAAAACCAACGCGTTTAGAAGTTAATAAATTTTGTAAGCATTGCAGTAAATACACCCTGCATAAAGAAACTAGATAGGAGATTGTTGTGAAATTCTTTAAAGATGTTTTTAAACTATTGAAAGATACAACTTGGCCTACCCGAAAAGAGAGATGGACAGATTTTATCTCTGTCATGGAATACACTGCATTCTTTGTAGTGATCATCTATATCTTTGACAAAGTAGTGGCAAGCGGTCTTTTCCAGATTCTGAATATTTTCTCTTAATAACTGTAGAGGAAATAGAAAAGAATCCTGCGACAGGTATATCATTCAAAGTCCCACCTATTGTGAGTAGGTGGGATTTTGGCGTATATCACTAGTTACTCGTTCTTTTATTTTTCAAAAAATGTAATCAGATTACAAGGCTTTGATTTGTCTGGCAAATAGTTACTAAATTCCTTTGCATTTGAGGAAATTATGGTATAATAGTGCTAGAAAGAAGCAGAAGCCCGCAGGCTTTTTTATTTAGGAAAGGATGAACTCATGGACAGTTTTGACAAAGGCTGGTTTGTACTGCAGACCTATTCAGGCTATGAAAACAAGGTAAAAGAAAATCTTTTGCAGCGTGCTCAAACTTATAACATGCTGGAAAATATCTTGCGCGTGGAAATCCCTACTCAGACCGTGCAAGTAGAGAAAAATGGCAAGACCAAGGAAATCGAAGAAAATCGCTTCCCTGGTTATGTTTTGGTGGAAATGGTAATGACAGATGAAGCCTGGTTTGTCGTTCGGAACACTCCTAATGTAACCGGATTTGTCGGTTCACACGGAAACCGCTCTAAACCAACGCCACTCTTAGAAGAAGAAATTCGCAACATTCTCATCTCCATGGGTCAAACAGTGCAGGAATTTGACCTGGATGTCAAGGTTGGGGATACCGTTCGTATCATAGATGGTGCCTTCACTGACTATACAGGTAAGATTACGGAGATTGATAATAATAAGGTCAAGATGATTATTTCCATGTTTGGCAATGACACCGTGGCCGAAGTTAATCTCAGCCAAATTGCAGAGCTTTAATCGACGAAGTTGTTATCCTCGTCAAAAATAAAATCCAAGACTGAAAAGATCTTGGATTTTTATGTTTTTGGAACTGATTAGAAGATTACTTATCCTTAATGACGGAGTCAATAATATCTTTGGTTTGTTTCATTTGATAGGTAGACATTACCCCAACGATTTGATTGTTCTGGGTAGAGAAACTAAACTGTTCGTCATTGGAATTTTTATAGACAAAGGTTGTATCGCGTTCTGAACGCATAATCATTTCCGGACGACCAAGCTTGTCGAAAGCTGTCTTGGGAGTGTCGGATGTGGTGATGCTAGAATAGCTGCTTTTGGCTGGCTGAGCGTCTTTTAGACTAAAACTCAAATTCGTCAGGACATTATTGGTAAAGTAGCCCATAATGTCTCCGTTGTCTGTGTGCCAGATGTTGACAGAGTTGCCAGGGTCATTCTCATCAGTGCTGAATGTAGGTTGGCCTAGAGCTACTGTTACCTCATCGTAAGACGTTTTAGGTTTGTCACCATTGATATCCTCTCCGTTTACCTGAATGACAAAGCCAGTGGAAATATGGAAATTTCTTATTTTCTCTAATTCAGGAATAGAAGCTGCATCTGGTATGTATTGTAGTGCAGAAGCATCATCTGGATCAAAGGTAGCACGTTTCTGAAATACCTCATCACTACTTTCATAGGTGCTAGAGCTACTGCTAGATGATTTGCTGGATGTTTCCTTAGAGGATGAACTTTTCGAAGCTTTGAGGGAGCTAGGCGTCTTTTTTCTTTGCTGTGTCTGCTTGGCAGGCATGCAGGCTGAGAGAGCTAGCAGAGAGAGAAGGCTGAGGGCATAGAAGCTAACTTTTTTCATAATCAATCTTTTTTCCTTTCGCTGATGATGAATGATATTTTTATAATATTATATCAGCAAAGTTTGCTAGAAACAATAGGAAATGCAATAAAAAAGCCCTTTGGTGGGCTTCTGGAAATATATTTATGAAGGCGGTAGACGGATTTGAACCGACGATCAAGCTTTTGCAGAGCCGTGCCTTACCACTTGGCTATACCGCCGCAACTCTTATTATTCTATCGTAAATACTTGCTTTCGTCAAGAGTCTTTCATAGTCAAAGCAGAAAATGTTAGATGTTCCTATTCTGAACGATTTGGGGAATAAATGTTCTGCTGAGAAGTGGGAATAGTGGCTAGCGGCAGAAAATCTGGTAAATGCCTTGTCAAAGAGCTGCGCTTTTGTTATAATAGAGGGTGCCGTGTAAATGGCAAAATACTCATTTTAGATGAATTGTGGGACTGTTGCCCTTGGGTGGTCCTGCGAGCTGAAATCTAAAAGAGGAAAAAAACAAAAAGGAGAATTTACTCATGGCAGTAATTTCAATGAAACAACTTCTTGAGGCTGGTGTTCACTTTGGTCACCAAACTCGTCGCTGGAACCCTAAGATGGCTAAGTACATCTTCACTGAGCGTAATGGTATCCACGTAATTGACTTGCAGCAAACTGTAAAGTATGCTGACCAAGCTTACGACTTTATGCGTGATGCTGCTGCTAACGATGCAGTTATCCTCTTCGTTGGTACTAAGAAGCAAGCTGCTGACGCTGTAAAAGAAGAAGCAGAACGTTCAGGTCAATACTTCATCAACCACCGTTGGTTGGGTGGAACTCTTACAAACTGG
>CBDFAZ010000092.1:0-8120 GCA_965245685.1 uncultured Streptococcus sp.
CAACAAAGTGTTGATTTAAGAAAAAGGAAGAAAATGGTCCAGAAACGAAAAACTAGTACCAAGGAAGACATCAAAGAAGCCTTGATTCAGCTACTATCAGAGGAAAGATTTGATACTATCTCCATCAGCAAACTCTGCAAACGGGCTGGGATTAACCGCGGCACCTTCTACCTCCACTACCAAGATAAATATCAGATGGTTGATAGTCTCAAAAGCGAAATTATTTCCCAACTTTCTAGCTATAGTCTTTTTGAAGAAGAAGGCGACTATTCCAAAAGGCTCATGATAGCAAAATTTCATATACTGCGTGGTAATGAGCGTCTAATCAACGCCCTGACCAAAAGCCATTATATTGACTTTCGGGAGGCTATTCGGGAGTACATAACCAGCATCATTCTGAGTGATAAGCAAGAAGCTGCTACCCAGCGTTTTTTAGAGGAGAACTTTCAGATTCCTCCGAAATATGCACTGGAAATCTTCCTATCCAGTGTTGAGGGGATTATTTCTCTTTGGATAGCCGGTGGTGCTCAAGAAGAACCCGAAGAAATCACGGATATAATTTTGACTACTTATAACTATGATTATTTGAGATAAGGGCTCTAGCTTGAAGGATAACCTAGACAAAAGTCGTTTTTTCCACTAAGAAAGGCCGAACTAAATGCTCGGCCTTCTTTTTATTTTAGATTAGTTTTTCTTTGTTTTCTTCAAAAGGAAGAAGACTCCTGCTAGGATAATCAAGCCAGCAAGGCCCATGATGGTGACTTGCTCACCTGTTGATGGCAGATCTTTTTTCTTGGCCTTGACGGACTGCTCATTTCGATACTGCACTTGGTAAACAGAGAAATGATTGGTCGTGAAGCTGATAGTCTGATTTTGATTAACCGTTACATCAAATTTCTCAACCTGCTTGCCATTTTCATCCAGAGCATAGACGGCATCTACTGGCAGGTCCTTGCGAACTGGAATCGTCACAAGGGTTGGACTGACCTGATGTACTGGCTGACCATTCGGATCAGTCAAACGAATGTCATAAGTATCTGTCGGCTGATTCTTGCTTTCCAGTTTTTGCACAGACAGCTGAAGACCGGCCTTGACCAAGTCAGCATTTTTCAAGCGAATACCAGTTGCGACATCCACCAAGCTGTCATCTTCTACATTGACTTCCGTCCGGCTATCAGAGCTGCTGGACGTTGCTGAAGAGGAAGAACTTGACGAGCTTTGAGTTGATGAAGCGCTGCTAGAATCTTTGCTAGAGCTGGAAGGAGTCGTTTTTGTTGCTTCCTTGATTTTAGCTTCCATTTCAGCTTCTAGCTCTTTCATTTCCTTAAAGACTTGCGCTGCTCGAGCCTGTGTTTCTTCTGTAACTTTTGCTGAAGAGTCTGGCAGAGCTGCATTGGCTACATCTAGAGCATTTTGTTCCTCAATAAAGCGGGCTTCCAAAGCTTTCCACTTGTCTTGGACAGAAGTGCCAAAGAGATCCTGATGCTTGGCCGCCATATCGTAGATATGAGATGCTACCCAGTACCAAGAATCTGGACTGTAGCTAGTTGTGTTGACCTTATAAGCATCGTAAGTATCTGTGATATTACCATTATAAGGCAGGTAAGGTGAGAAGCGTGGACTGCCTACTGCCAGCCACATAGTGCCTCCACCCATATTGGCTGGAACGCCATCTTTGAGCTGGAAGATATGAGCTTCCATGACATTTGGATTGCCCAGAGGATATTTATAAACAGGATCTGTCGTACCGCGTTGTGGCAATCCTTTACCATCCAGTTCCATTTGGTCCAGCGGTTTGAACTGAGTGCCCTCAAAGCGATTGCGCTGCATGGCCATGACATCTGCTACACTGATCTTTCTGTCTGTGGAGTGCATGAGATCAAAGTAAGAGTCGTTATAAGACACGGCCGCATTTGGATCCAGACTGGTGATACCTGCCCAGGCACGTGAACGATCTGCCTCTGCCATCGGTGGATTGTAGGACTGAGAAATATGGAATTTGCCGTCAATTTCTTTATAAGAGTTAGCCTGCTTGGCTACATCCTGAACACCCTTTGAGGCAATGACATTTTCTGTATCATCAAAGTCAACACTACCCAAGAAGAAAGTATTAGGAAAGACAGCATACTTGTCATCTGGGAATTTAATAGCAACATATTGGTGGCCAGATAGGATTTCCATATACCAGACACCAGTCTTATCAGCAATGGTAATAATATTCCCCTCTGCTGCTCCCTGCTCTCTGACAATCTGCGCCATCAGCTCCACACCCTGACGGGCAGTTTGAACATGGGGCAGAACGACAGTTGTCAGGATAGACTCTGCCAAGCCATTTTCTACATAAGGATCCACCTTTTGAATGGCATCATTAGCCTTGGCAGAAACAGTCGCAGAAATGGAAACACCGTACTCATTGAAGCCAACCTCGTCAAAAATACCTTGGGATGGGGTCACATCTGATACAGAGGTATACTTGTAGCTTTCTGTCGGCAGGGTCCATTCAAAGCCGTTGGTTTCATCGACCAGCTTGGCACCACTCGCATTGGTCTTTCTCGGATGAACCAGAAAGACCTTATTGTGATTGGGCTCCAAGTCCTTCGTCCGACCGTAAAGGGTCGTGGCGTCTGCAGTCAGGTCTTTCCCGACGATAAATCCTGTACAGGCTTCGACCACTTGGAAAGGAAAGAGAAAAATGGTCGAAAGAGCTAACAAGGAACGAAACAATATTTTTTTCATAAAAATATCTCCTTTGTTTTTTGTAAAAAATTACAAAATTAAATACTATATTCAGTATAGCCTTTTACTCCGGGTTTTGCAAGCGATTTCAAGTTCTTGTTTTATATATTCCCTGAAAATTATTTAAATTTCTAAATCTGTCTTTTTCTCCTTCAAAACCAGTCGGTAAACTTCTATAAAAGTAGCAACGAGAAAGGCAAATAAGAAACCGACAACGATGTTAATCCGATGCTCTGTTTCGAAGAAAGGAGAGTTCCAAATAAAGTGATTGGCGACTGTTGACACGACGCACCAGAGACCGAAGCGACGGTATTTCTTGTAAGTTGTCGAGAAAAGAAGATAAACCCCAATAGTCACCACTGCTGTATAGAGAGTATGTGAAGCCAGTCCGCCAGCAATTCTGCCAACTGCTTCTAAGGAACCACTATATTGTCCTCCGAAAGTCACTCTGGATACATAGCCAATATCCTCTATGACTTGAAAGCCAAAGCCCGAACTCAGCCCAGCGATTAAGACTGACTGAATATCCTTGCGCCCCAAAATGTAGAGAGCGGCAAAGGCTGTCAGAGACTTGAAAAATTCCTCCGCAAAAGGAGCGGTCAGTGCATTGGTCCAAGCATTGAAAACAGCAGGATCCTTGATAAAGTTAGAGTTAATAATATCAATCAAGCTATTGCCCGCAAAGCTGAGCCAACCTGCAATAAAGGCACCGCCAAAGAGGGCTGTTCCCAGAACGATCGTCTCAACCGATAACTTTTTGGCGAGTTTTTTAATCAAGAAATAGAAAGGCAGGAAAAAGGCAGCTAAAACAGCTAAGTTCAGAATCAAGTCGCGGCCAGCTTCCAAGGTGACTTCCTTTTCCGCCATGGAGCCTAGCTCAAACTGCAAGCCGATACCAGCTAGGACTAAGTAAATATAGAGAGCAATTCTTCTTGTTTTATTCATGACTGTCTGTTCCTTTTCTATTTTTTCCTTTGACGAGATAAATCGCTATTCCAATGACAGTCAGCACAAAGATACCTCCTGCAATAGCAATATCGTAGTCAAAATCTTCCAGACGAATGGTCTCCTCTGTGTTAGAGTCCTCTAGCTCCTCAATCTCTTCTAAAGCACTTGTACCATATTCAGCCACGACCTTATCTTCAGCAATCTTCTGAATTTCCTTAAGGCGCTTAAAGACTGAATCTGCTCGCTCCATAGAATCTTTTGTTGCTTTCAGACTGGCTTGTTCTGGCTGTTCAGACAGACTAATCTGCTCCTTGTCATGAGCAGGCTGTTCCTCCATCCATTGACTTTCCATACGCTCAATTTCACTGCGAATAGAACCATCTTCAAATAGTTCTGGGTATTTTGCAACCAAATCATTGATTCGGCTAACAGTCCAATACCAGGAATTCTCATTATAAGCTGTACTCATTTCTTGATAAGGCTGAGATGTATTGCTGATATTGCCATAGTAAGGGAGGTAGGGCGCATTGCGCGGACTTCCCATAGCTAGCCAGAGAATCCCACCTCCAGTAGAGGCAGGTAAATTATCCTTGAGCTGGAAGATATGAGCCTCCATGACATTAGGATTGGAAATAGGATACTTATAAACTGGGTCTGCTTTGGTTTTATCAGGAATCCCTTTCCCATCCAACTCCATCTGATCTTGCGGTTTGAAGTCTGTTCCTTCCAAGCGATTGCGCTGCAAGTTCATGGCATCACGAAGACTAAGCTTGTCGCTGGTTGAGTGCATGAGTTCAAAGTATTCATCATCATATTGCACATCCGCATTGGGATCCAGCGCCTTGATACCAGACCAAACCCGAGAGCGGTCAGCTTCAGCCAGAGGCGGATTATAGGATTGAGCCACATGGAAGCTGCCATTGATTTCCTTATAGGTGCCAGCATCCTGCGCTATTTTTTCAAGATCAGCTGAAAGAATCGTGTTTTCACTATCATTTTGATCTACACTGCCTAGGAAAAATGTATTGGGAAAAACAGCGTATTTGTCATCTGGGAACTTGATGGCAGCGTATTGATGGCCAGAAAGGATTTCCATATACCATACACCCGTCTTGTCAGCAATCGTCACGATATTGCCTTCGGCTGCACCTTTTTCTCTGACAATTTTGGCTAGTAGTTCCACTCCTTCTTTGGCTGTTTTCACATGAGGCAGGACTACAGAAGTTAAAGCAGATTCAGCGATACCATCCTTAACATAAGGGTCTACTTTTTGAATATCATCATTAGCACTGGCTGAGACTGTCGCAGATATAGAAACGCCTTCCTCATTAAAACCGGCCTCATCGAAAACTCCCTGCTCTGGTGTCACATCCGGTACCGCCGTATACTTGTAGCTAACAGCTGGCAAATCAAAGCTAAAGCCATTGGTTTCATCTACGAATTGATCACCAGCCTTGTTATACTTGCGCTCCCGTACCACAAAATTCTTGTTGTGGTTGGGTTCCAGGTCCTCTGTTCGACCATAGAGAGTCGAACCATCCGTCGTCAAATCCTTGCCGATAATAAATCCGGTACAGGCTGAGACAGACTGAAAAGGGAAGAGTGTAAGAAGCATCAAGGCTGGAATAGCCCAACTGAAAAATTTCTTTTTCATCAGTTTCTCCTTTGTATATTAATTGATAAAATATTTATCGCATATTTAGTATACTATTCTCTTACTATGGTTGCAAGCGTTTCCAAAATTTCTTCTATTGCCTAAAATGAATAAATTCCCCTAGGAAAAAATTACTCTAGCTCTATACCTAGCAGCCCCACCAAGTCTCTTGTATAAATTTCCATAGATTTATATCAAGCTGTATAAAAATTTTTTTGTAAAAGAAAAAAGCCAGATAAAATCTGACTTTAAAGACACGTGGCTGCGGAGGCACAAACCGCAGCCGCGCAAGTATTGCAGGAAAGAATGGATAGGAGAAAAAGGACAAACTTCTCTCCTATTTCCAAACTGGTTGTGCTTCATAGCTTAGATTATTTTACCGTCTTCTCTAGACAAGCAATCTTACCATACGCTGACCCGCTTATCTGGAGCCAGATACATGGCATCACCTTCTTTGATTTCTGGATAGGTTTCATAGAAGGCCTCTACATTTTTGAGTTGCTGGTTGACCCGCAGTTCGGACGGAGCATGGACATCTACCTTCAGGAGAAGTTGGTTAAATTGCAGACTGGCCTTGCTTCTCCAGATATTGGCATAGTTTTCAAAGTAATTCTTCAAGTCTGCATCTGGATATTTCTTTTTCACAACTTCTAGAGTAGCTGAAAGTCCACCTGCATCGGCTACATTTTCTGTTACCGTAAGCTTGCCGTTGACCTTGCCGCCGTAGATTTCAATACCATCCCACTGCTTGGTAACAGCTTCAATTTTCTTGTCAAAAGCTTTCTTATCTGCTTCTGTCCACCAATTGTTCAAATTACCCTCTTCATCAAAGTTTGCACCATTTGAGTCGAAGGCGTGAGTAATCTCGTGACCGATAACCATACCGATACCACCATAATTCTTTTCCATTTCTTGCTTAACATCAAAGAATGGATTCTGCAGGATTGCGGCCGGGAAGTTGATACTGTTATTTTCTTGTGAGTAGTAAGCGTTGATATCATAGGAAGGCATCAGCCACTCGGTCTTGTCTACTGGCTCAGAGAAGTGCTCAACATCATATTGATTTTTTGCCTGACTCAAAGCAATTGCATTTTCAAAGAAGGATTTTTTATCGTCTACTTTTAAGGCCTTAGTCACTTCGCGAACTTTTTCAGGATAGCCGATATAGAGTTTCATGGTATCCAGCTTCTTGACTGCCTTCTGCTTGGTTTCTTCTGACAGCCATTCGTTTTTCAGCATACGTTCCCGATAGACTTCCTTGATATCTTTGACCATTTGGGTCACTTCTTGCTTGGCTTCCTCACCGAAATATTTGCGGCCATAGTAAAGACTAAAGACATCTGAAAAAGTTCCTGTTGTCAGATTGTATGCTGCATCTTCCTTTGAAGTTGCTTCCTTAGTACCTTGCAAGGATTTTTGGTACTCTGCAAAAATCAGCCGATAGTCATCGGTTAGAAAACTAGATGCTGATGCTGCCTGCTTCACAAGCATCCAAGATTTGAGCTTGCCAAAGTTCTTGTCGTTGACTACCTTGGCAAAATTTTCATAATACTTAGGGTTAGGTACATTGACATCACCAGCTTCCTGGCCTAGATAGTCATTGATAATATCGTGAAACTTAAAAGTATCGGAGTAGGCATTGATGTCTTCTGCCGTCTTAGGATGGTGAAGATTTTTAATTTCCGAAGTTTCTTCATTACTTTGGGCATACTTGGCCAGTTCTCCATCAAATTCTAAGGCTTCTTTGACGATCTTTTCGCTGTTTTTTTCACTGTATCCAAGCTTTTGCAAGGCTTCTTTGAATGCTTTTTCCAGCGGATCCATCATCCTTTTCTTAGCACCTTCATCTTCATAGTAGCTCTTATCCGGCAGCATAAGACTTGGACTGGACAGATTCACTTGTTTCTGATTGGTATTTTCTAGGTTAGAACTAATTTCCAAGGTAAACGGCAGTGCTAGACCACGCTTTTCCCAGTCAACAGCCTTGCTAACTAGGTCCTTCAGGTCGGACAAGTCTTCAATTTCCTTGAGATAGGACTTGAGAGGGGCTAGGCCATCCTTTTCCCGCTGCTTGAAGTCAGTAGCCTGCTGGTAGTATTTAATAAACTCGGGCATGCCTTCAATCGTTGACTCTTCTTTACCAGAGACTAGATTTTTGACATCTGCCTTCATCTTATCCTTGACCTGCTCGTTCAGCTCATAAAACACACCATTAGATGGCTGATCGCTAGGGATTTCTGCCTTTTCCAGCCATTTTTTATTGATGGCTTGATAGTAATTGGTCCTCACTGTGGCATTCTTATCGACCGGTGTCTCCTGAGGGACAAAGGTCTTATAAGCCAAGTAGCCACCGGCAGCCAAGATTAGGCCGGTCACAGTCAACGTAGAAGTTAGAATGATTTTCGTTCTTTTCTTCATGAGTTCCTCCTTGTATATTAAGTAAAATATAATTGACTTTTTTATTTTACTCATTTACTTTAACATATTCTTTTTCCCTCGTCAACAGAAAACTGAAGGTCTGGAAAAATTTGCCGCAAGAGGAGAAAATAAGGTCTTTCAGTCTGATTTTAAAAGTGATCTGGTCTAGAGTCACACTTAAAGAAAAACTAAAGTTTTCTACCAGCTGTCCTGTTGCTTCCAGCTCTTTTCTCTCCCCCTTGCACTTTCTAGTATAGCCTCCAAACTTCAGATATTTCTCAAGAAATTCTAAAATATTTCTAAAGTTTTTTACCAAAATAAAAAAGACTGAGACAAAAATATCTCAGTCTAGCTTTATTATGTT
>CBDFAZ010000093.1:0-8056 GCA_965245685.1 uncultured Streptococcus sp.
AGAAAATTGACGAGTCACATCCACTTCTTCCTCACGAACAACTGCTTCTTCTCCCAGAACCTCAGATACAACTTCCTTGAAAGCTTCATCACTGGTCTGCAGATAAGTAGCTGTCGGACGCAGGATTTCTTCCCACTCAGAAGAATCCACAATGCTGAGCTGGCTCTCAATGGTTGATTTCAAACGTTGATGGAAGACACGTGTTTTGTTTTTCAGTTCTTCTGTTTCAATGGCTACTTTCTTAGCATTGTCAGCCGCCTGACGCAAAATTTCATCAGCCTTGTACTTAGCTCCATCCAACAAATGCTGTGCATCCTGCTCTGCCTGACGGACAATATTTGTAGATCGCTCGTTGGCAGCAACTTTAACACGCTCAGCCGTATCCTGAGCAATCAAGACAGACTGGCTAAGAGAGTCTTTCATCTCATCAAAATATGTCAAACGTTCTTCCAGATTACGAATTTTTGCTTCTTTTTCGTGGTTTTCACGAACCAAGTCCTCATAATCGCGGACAACGATGTCAAGGAATTCATCTACCTCTTCAACATCATAGCCTCTAAACTTGGTTCCAAAGGATTTATCTTTAATTTCTAATGCTGTAAGTGTCATAGTTCCTCCTCATTTACTAGCTAATAATTCAACGGTTAACTTATGTTTTCCATTCTTGGAAAGGCCATTTTCTCTTAAAACCTTAAATCTTCCAAATCGTCTAACACTAATCAAGTCTTCAAGCCCGACCTGCTGGCTGGGGTTGTCATTAACAGCATAGTTCATTTTCACATGCTTACCAGAAATCAGCTGAGCAGCCTGGCTTCTTGATAACTTAAAGGTGCTGGCTACTAACTTGTCCAATCGAAGACTAGTTGCTAATATTTCTCTGGTGACAGCCTGCTTCTGCTCTTTCAACTGCTCTGCAAAGGAAACTTCCTTTAATTTTACAGGCATCTTTGCAATTTTAGACACATGATCTATAAAATACTGGGCCAGTCTCTTATCTACAAAGAGCTGAGCACAGTCTCCAACCACAAGAATATCACCAAAGGTCCGTCTTTCAATCCCCAATTGATTGAGCAAGGTCCCCATAATCTGCGAATGACTAATTTTATAAAATTTGCTTGCATAGGAAATTTCCAGCAAGCTCAATTCAAAATCATCCATATTCAGTTGGTAATAAGAAGGCGCCACAAGTACTTTTGCCAGTTCACTTGGAAAATAATCCGAACTAGCAAAGACTTGCACATCATATTGCTTGCCAATATTCTTCAGGATTGAGACCTGATGGGGATTCAGAAAAGACGTTGTTTCAAACGCATAGGTATCTTGAACCCGCTGAAACAGCTCCAGACTCCTATCAATAAACTCTCGATCCTCTTGCGAAAAGTGTTGATATAAATCTTTCATCATAATAACATTAGTAAGACGCTTATTAAATAAAAGACCACACGATTTAAAAGGTTTAAAGCCAGAATTGCAACCCAAACGGTAAAGTCCAGCCCTGCAAACTGCAAGGGAAGACGGCGGAAAAGTTTTAAATACGGTTCTACAATTCGTGTTAGAAACTCTCCGAATTTGGTTTGATAAGCTCCTGGAAACCAAGACAGAAGTGCATAGACAATCAAGGCAATGCTATAAAGATCGAAAAGATTAGAGATGGCACGAATTACAAAATATAACATATCTCTTATCTACTGCGCTTCATATCAAAGTCGAATTCGCTGATTTCAACATCGTTAGGCAGGCGGATATCTTCCACATTTACCACTACATTAATCGGAGTCAGCAAATACATAGTGCTTGCAACTTTTTTCAAATTTCCAGCCAAGACATAACGAGCACCGTCTAGGTAGTCTAAACAACGTCGAGCCTGTACCTCAGTCATATACTGGAAGTCAATCAGGATGCTTTCATTGGCCAAAAGCAGGTCAACAATTTCAGTCGCTTCCTCATATCTCCTCGGATAGCGAACATCAATCGTAATCTTCTCATCCGCATTTGCACGGTGCTGAGCCAATTCCTGCTGACGTGCATGCAGTCTGGTAATATTCTCTGTCGAAGATTTCTGTTGTGGCTGTGGTTTAGGCTGTGGCTTCGCCGCAGCAGCCGGACGAGGAGCTGGCTTGCTCTCTCTGACTGGCTTAGGCTGAACCAATTCAGGCTTCTGCTTAACAGGCGCTGCAGGTCTGCTGACAGTCTGCTCCTGAACCTCAGTCTCATCTCCATCTTCTGTAAAATAATCTATAAATTTATCAAATCTATCTTTTAATGACATATTTCTTTCCTATTTAAAAAATGCTGTACCGATTCTGACATAAGTCGAGCCATGGGCAATTGCTTCTGGATAATCACGGCTCATTCCCATGCTTAATTCAGAAAAGGGCATATTATTTAACTGTTTCTTTTTTAATTCTTTTTGTAGTTGATGAGCCTTTTCAAAAATTTGGTTCAGCTCCTCATGACTAGCTTCAAACGGAGCCATAGTCATCAATCCCACAATTTGAACATTTTCTAATTTTTCAAGTTCAGGCAGGACAACTTCAAGTTCTTCAATCAAAAAGCCATGCTTGCTCTCTTCTTTAGAAATATTCACCTGCAGGAAACATTTAATCACATGTTCAGCTCGTTTGTCAATCTCCTTGGCCAATTTCACAGAATCTAAAGCATGAAAGTAATCAACATAATTAATAACATCCTTGACTTTTCTCCTCTGCAAACTGCCGATCAGGTGCCAGGTCAGATTCTCATCTTTCAGAGCATGGTATTTATCTAGAAATTTATCTACCCGATTTTCTCCGATATGCTGAATACCTGTACGAACAAGCTCCTGAGTTGTTTCGCAGTCAACATATTTGGTAACTGCAATGATATTTACTGAATCTTTCAAACGCTGGGCTTGCTCCGCCGCTTGAGCGACGGATTGAAAGACCAACTCTTTATTATTCTGCAAATTCATGATTTAGATTAACGATTTCTGAAGAATGGAGGTGTTTCCAATTCATCATCATCTTCATTAGTTTCTGCATAGCGTTCCACACGTGCTGACGAACTTGGTTCAGCCTGACGAACAATCGCTTCGCGACGAAGATCCCAATCACCAAAGGCTGAACCTTTAGGCGCGTCCGTTCTTTGACGCGTTGGAGCAGGAATATCAACCGTTTCGGTCATATCAAAGTTTCGTTCAAACTGTCCTGAGCGAAATTCGCGATTTGGCTCAACTTGCTGCGGACGGTTTGGACTAGTAGGTTGTGGTGTCTGACGAATGCCGCTGACCTTTTCAACCTTGTCCTGACGGACACCAGTAGCTACAACAGTCACGCGGATTTCATCCTTCATGGACTCATCAATCGCAGTACCGAGCCAGATGTTCACACCATGACCTGCTGCTTGGTTGACAATTTCTGAAGCTTCTTCTGCTTCAATCAAGGTCATATCTAGGCCACCAGTAACGTTGACAATTACGTCCTCTGCACCATCAATGGTTGTTTCCAAAAGAGGTGAGTAAATAGCTTTGCGAGCAGCTTCGATGACGCGTTCTTCACCGCTACCAACACCAATTCCCATCAAAGCATTACCCTTGTCTGCCATAACTGTTTTCACGTCGGCAAAGTCAAGGTTAATCAGTCCTGGGCTGGTAATCAAGTCAGTAATCCCTTGGACACCTTGGCGAAGAACATTATCTGCTTCACTGAGTGCTTCAAGGAGCGGAGTCTTCTTGTCTACAATTTCAAGCAAGTTGTTATTTGAGATAATCAAGAGTGTATCTACATGTTCGCGAAGTTCGTTGATTCCTTCTACTGCAAAGGTTCCACGCTTACTTCCTTCAAAACCGAAAGGACGTGTAACTACCGCAACAGTCAGAGCACCAACATTTTTTGCGATACGAGCAATCACTGGAGCAGCACCTGTCCCAGATCCACCACCCATACCAGCAGTGATGAAGACCATATCTGCTCCTTGCAGAGCTTCGGTCAGGACTTCTTCGCTTTCTTCAGCTGCCTTACGTCCTACTTCAGGCTGCCCTCCGGCACCAAGTCCGCGAGTCAGCTTAGGACCGAGCTGAATAACTGTTTCAGCTTTGGCACTGCTAAGAGCTTGAACATCTGTATTTGCTGCGATGAATTCAACACCAGCAACACCTTCATCAATCATTCGGTTGATGGCGTTACCGCCACCTCCACCGACACCAATAACTTTAATTACTGCGCCTTGTGCAGCAGCAGCGTCAAATGAAAATGTCATATTCTATGTATTCTCCTTAATCAAACATTTTGCCAATTAGGTTGCGCATCCGATCTGTAATACCAGTTTTTGGTTCTTGGTTTGGCACATCAGCACTGGCAACTGGAACTTCTTGAACCGGTTCCTCAGGAATCTCATCAGCTGGTTGAGGTTCAAAGCGTGGTACTGACTGAGCAGGACGCTCAAAGGATACAGGTCGATGGCGCAGTTGCTCATCACCATGAACAGCAACCTGAGCCAGCATATCCACATCTGTTAAGTTTCCAGCATACTCTGACAGGCTGATAACATGTGCAAAGGCTGGATTGCGAATGCCGATTTGATTTGGCACATAAAGCTTGACATTCACGCCAAACACTTCCTGAGCCAGCTCAACCACTCCTGGAAGAATTGCTGCTCCACCAATAATCACAATACCGCCTGGCAACTCGAGAAGATGCCTTCTATCCAAATCGCGTTTGATTTGCTCAAAAATGTGTTGGATACGAGCAGAAATAATTTCAGCCAGATACTTTTCAGTTACTTCAACCGGCTCAATCTCTCCAATCACTTCTACTTGGAAAGACTCTGTGCCAGCTTCAGGAACATAAGCAGAACCATAGTTAAACTTGAGACTTTCAGCTAACTTTTGCGAAGTCTTCAAAACCTTGGAGATGTCCTTGGTTACGTAGTCGCCGCCTTCTTGGTATATATTCGTATATTGAAGCTCTTGACCTTTAACAGAAGCCACTGTAGTTTGACCGCCGCCCATATCAATAACAGTTGCACCAAACTCACGTTCCCCTTCGTTCAAGATTGACTTAGTCATTGCCAATGGGGAGATAATTACGTTCTCAAGCTGAACTCCCGCGCGCTCCACTGTCTTGCGGAGGTTGTGGAGAATAGTCCGTGGTCCAGTGTAGAGAAGACCACGCATTTCTAAGCGAATCCCCATCATGCCGCGTGGGTCACGAATCCCTTGGAAACCATCCACTACAAACTCTTCTGGGATGAAAGTAATCACTTCGCGGTCAGGAGTCATACTCTTAGTCAAAGCAGATCTAACAACATTCTCTACATCTGTATCTGTGATTTCCTTAGAATCACTAGTCACAGGAATCATACCCTGAGTAGGCTCAATCTGTAAGAGATTAGCCGGAAGTCCGACATTAACTAAACCAATTGAAATGCCTGCCTTTTCTTCTGCTTGAGAAATAGCTGTCTTAATGGCAGCAGCAGCAGCCTCAATATCAACAATAATTCCATCTTTAACGCCAGCACTTTTTGCGTTGCTGACCCCAATAACATTCATTTCATCGTTGATGTGCTCTGCCACCAACACTTTAATTGAGCTAGTTCCTATATCTAATCCAGTAAAAAAGCCGTCTCTAGCCATTACACCAGTCCTCTCTATCTTCCATGTTTCCGGTCTATACTAATAACGCTAAAAATTAGAGTTACCCAAGCTTTATTATAACATAAAGAAAATGAAATTGCGCAGTTTTTCTACATATAATTTAGCGATTTTCGGTATTTCCCGGGTTTTCTGTTGAATTTTGTGGCTCTGCAGATTCTTGTTCTTGACTTTCTGTCACCTGCTCAGCCGCTTGTTCTGTTGGCTGTCCCGTCGATTCCTCTTCTGCTTTCTGCTTTTCTTCGTCAGAAGACGACGACTCGTTTTGAGCTCCTTCAACATAACTAAAAATCCCTGCTTCCATATCTACAACACTAGGTACATCCTCTTCCAACTGCGATTGGATTCCCTTGTAATATGGCAGTTTCTTAGCAATATGCGAAATTGGTACCAAGATTTTATTGCCGTCATGCATGGTCAGCGTAACCAAGTCCGGTGTCACCTTACTTGGAGTTAGCTGAACTGTCTTAATATTTTTCTTAACCGAAGCCGGTACCTTTTCAATTTGAAGGGCAAATTCCTTAATCAATTTTTTATCTGAAAACTCTATCGAAATATGGGTTTCCGGCATAGAATCTGCAGCAGTTGGGTCCGAAATGATCTCTCCATTTGTCAGAATAGGATAGTACTGGCCACCCTCATGCAGATAGGCCAGAACTCCGTACTCCTTGACTTTTACCTGAAAAGTAATCGGAAACTGATAAGCCATCTCCAGGTTGTTAATCCAAGGACTAGAAGCTTTCATATTGCGGATATGATTACCGCCATTGATAAAGGTTGTTAAAGTATAGTCCTTCTCATCAATCTTACTGCTTTTGAGCAGATCTTCCTGACTGACCATTTGATTCCCTGAAAACTTGATAGTCTTCATGGTCGCTAGTGGCGTCAAAAAATAGACTGACAGGAGAAAAATCAAGCCACTGCCCAGCAAAACCGGCAGTGCTCGATAAATATGAACCCTTGAAATATGCACCTTAGCAGCTTCTTTTTCTGCCTTTTTCTGAAGTTTCTCCAGTTTTTTGCGCTCTTTCTCGCTCAATTCAGTCTCTAGCTCAGGTTCGGATGAGTCATCTTCCAAATATTCTGTTTCTTCCTCTCCATAGGATGAGTCATCTTCTTCCGTCTCTTCAGCTATTTCTCCGCCTTCGATTGAGTCCCCAGCTTCAGCTTCTTTTGCTTCCTCTTTTTCCAGCTCCTTTTGTTTGCTGGCCTCTTCCTGAGCCTTCTTTTCAAGATATTCTTTGTTTCGTTTCTGCCATTCAGAGAGGTGCTCACTTACCTCTTCCTTTGGCTCATCGTGGTTTTTCTTGCTCATTTCTTTCCCTTGTCAATATCCGCTTTCAATAAAGCATAAAATCCATCTACAGACTTGATTTCCTGAGAATTTTTCATAGCTTGATGATAAGAAGCCTGGTTCGCCAAAAGGTCATCAAGTGCTGCCTGTAAATTGATCATATCCAGCTGTTCCTCTGCCAATTGCTTGGCATATCCCTTTTTCACAAAATAATCCGCATTTTCAATCTGATCGCCGCGGCTGGCTTCGCGTCCCAGAGGAACGATAATATGAAGCTTAGCCATAGCCAAGAGTTCAAAGATTGTATTGGAACCGCCTCGGGTCACCACCACATCTGCCAAGTCCATCAAAGGTTGGTAGAGGTCAGTCACATAGGCTCTGCGAAAGAGACGTTCAGACAGAGCATCCAAACTTGCATCGCCTGTCAGATTGATAACGTTGTAGCGTTCGGTCAGCGCAGCTTGATTCTGGCTGACAAAGTCATTAAAGACCTTAGCACCAGCAGAACCACCGACAAAAAGCAGAGTGGGCAGCTCCTTATCAAAATACTGACGAATTTCTTCTAGTTCCTGCGGTAGAACTGACTCTTGGTTACCGACCTTGGTCACAGCTCCGACATGCTCAATCTTGGTTAGACTAGAACTTTGGTCAAAGGTCGCATACATCTTGGTCGCACACTTATAGGCAATTTTATTAGCTAAGCCAATGGATAGATCCGACTCATGAACATAAACGGGAACTCCTGACAGCCGGGCTGCAATCACGGGTGGAACGGACACAAAACCTCCCTTAGAAAAAAGAGCCTGCGGCCGAACCTTGAGCATAATACCCAGCGACTGGAAAATCCCCCAGACGACCTTAAAGCCATCCAGCAGATTCTGCCAAGAAAAGTAGCGGCGAAGCTTACCCGTAGCTACAGAATGGAAGGTCACGTCCAATCCAGACTTTTGGATTTCCTGATACTCAATCCCATGCTTATCGCCAATATAATGAACCTGCCAGCCTTCTTTGATAAATTTTGGAATCAGGAGAAGGTTGAGGGTTACATGCCCGACCGTTCCTCCGCCTGTAAATACAATCTTGTTCATTTTAACCTTTTAATTCTTCAAATGCAGCGTGAAATTCATCGCCAC
>CBDFAZ010000094.1:0-8053 GCA_965245685.1 uncultured Streptococcus sp.
CTGGTAAGCGTTATGATAGTAAAGAAGAAATTATGGAGGATTATCATGTCACATATTAAATTTGATTATTCAAAAGTTTTAGACAAATTTGTTGCCCCACATGAAGTGGAATACATGCAAGCACAAGTAACAGCAGCAGATGAATTGATCCGCAAAGGAACTGGTGCTGGTAGCGACTTTTTGGGTTGGTTGGACCTTCCTGAAAACTACGACCGTGAAGAATTCGACCGCATCTTGAAGGCTGCTGAGCAAATCAAATCAGACAGCGATGTCTTGGTTGTTATCGGTATCGGTGGATCTTACCTTGGTGCCAAAGCAGCTATCGACTTCTTGAACCACCACTTTGCAAACTTGCAAACAAAAGAAGAGCGCAAAGCGCCACAAATCCTTTACGCTGGAAACTCAATCTCATCTACTTACCTTGCTGACCTGGTAGAGTATGTAGCAGACAAAGATTTCTCAGTAAACGTGATTTCTAAATCAGGTACAACAACTGAACCAGCGATTGCTTTCCGTGTCTTCAAAGAACTCTTGGTTAAGAAATATGGTCAAGAAGAGGCAAACAAACGTATCTATGCAACAACTGACCGCCAAAAAGGTGCTGTTAAGGTTGAAGCAGATGCCAACGGTTGGGAAACATTTGTGGTTCCAGATGACATCGGTGGACGTTTCTCAGTCTTGACAGCAGTTGGTTTGCTTCCGATTGCTGCATCAGGTGCGGATATCAAAGCCCTTATGGAAGGTGCAAGTGCAGCTCGCAAAGACTACACTTCAGACAAACTTTCAGAAAATGAAGCTTACCAATACGCAGCTGTTCGTAACATCCTTTACCGCAAAGGCTATGCAACTGAAATCTTGGTAAACTACGAGCCATCACTTCAGTACTTCTCAGAATGGTGGAAACAATTGGCTGGTGAATCAGAAGGAAAAGACCAAAAAGGGATCTACCCAACTTCAGCTAACTTTTCAACTGATTTGCACTCATTGGGTCAATTTATCCAAGAAGGAACTCGTATCATGTTTGAAACAGTTGTCCGTGTTGACAAACCACGCAAGAACGTGATTATCCCTAGCTTGGAAGAAGACCTTGACGGACTTGGTTACCTTCAAGGAAAAGATGTTGACTTTGTAAATAAAAAAGCGACTGATGGTGTTCTTCTTGCCCACACAGATGGTGACGTACCAAACATGTACGTGACTCTTCCAGAGCAAGATGCCTTCACTCTTGGCTACACTATCTACTTCTTCGAATTGGCCATCGCCCTTTCAGGTTACTTGAATGCTATCAACCCATTTGACCAACCAGGTGTTGAAGCCTACAAACGCAACATGTTTGCCCTTCTTGGAAAACCAGGATTTGAAGAACTGAGCAAAGAATTGAATGCACGTTTGTAATACGAAACGCAGCCTCCCTTAGGGGAGGTTTTTTGATTGGAAGAATAATTTATGTTATAATATTGTAAAATTTGTCATTATTTTTCAATGTTTTCGCAATATGACAAATCAATAAAATTTATAAGGAGAAAACCATGTCAGATAAAGATGGACAAGGTCAAGTGCAAGGGGCTTGGCAAGAAAATCAACCTAGCCAGCCAATGCAAGGGAATTTCCAGCAGATTCAACCGCAAGGATTGCCTGATAAGAAGGGCAATATCGGAAAAGTCATAGGACTTTCAATTTTTGCTCTTATAATTGGTCTTTTGATTGGCAGCGGTTCAGCTTATTTTATCGGCAAGCAGGCGCAGACAAATAAGGATATGCAAAGGATTAAACGCTTAAGTAAGGCTCAGGAGGAAGCCAAAGAAAATGGCGACAGCTTTACTACAGACGGGCAGTCGGTTCAGTTTAATTGGACTTTGAAAGACTTGGGACGGTTGAGCTATACAAATGATGAAGGATTAGGTCTGACGGCTGATCAAATCGTTGACACTTATGGCTTAGCTAGTTCAGCAGAATATGATCGTAATCGTCTGTTACTCCGATGGGGCCCTTCTGTCAGGGACAAGGAGCAAAATATTTCTTTTCAATTTGATAAAGTTGACCAGAACTACTATCTGAGGCAAGTGGTAGTTGGAGATTCTTTTAAAGAATATAGAAAAGGGAAGGAAACGACAGATTGGAGCGTATTATCTCCCAAAGACCTTGAACGTTTGAAAGAAGGAGACAAGGAAACGGGTGAAGGAGGAACAGCTTTATCAGAGGTTCTGAAGAAGCATCCTGTTCCGTCAGAAATTGTCATCGCAACCGAACGTGACGTGGATAATAAGATTATCTCCAACCGTCTGATTGCTGAGGTGACTTATAAAACAGAAGATGGTTATGAATACCTATTGTTTGTAGGCCAGCCAGATGGAAATTTTTTATATATAAAGTCAGAGGAAATGTAAGTTTTTAGTTATTTAGTTTATCTTTTGTGACTGACTGCTTTCAAAGCATTTCGTTATTAAAAGAGAACTGATAAGACTATTGGAAATAAACAAGAAAGAGGAAAGAAGATTGACAGAACAGCAAACACAGCATTCTTTTGAGCCTTCAAGGAATGCTCAGTCGCAAGAGGGATTCCCGCATCATTTTCAACCTCAGCAAGGCCATGTTTCAAGTCCGCAGGGACCAACTCCGCCTTTGACCAAGAATAAATCCTGGAAAGGAATCCTGATAGGCGGAGCCTTGCTCTCTCTTGGTCTTGGACTAATCGGAGGGGGAATCTGGGGCTATAGAATGGGAGTAGCGGATGTCATCAAAGGGGAATATCCTGTGCTGCATCCTTTGGCTGATGCCGGAGCATCAAAGAGAGATCAATCAAATCAGTACATTGACCCAGATACTACTGAGTTCAAGTGGGATATTGATAGTTTGTCAGAGTTACGGTTCAATACTATTCAGACAGATACGAATGGTACTTCTGTGGAAGATATTCTAGATAAATATGGCAAGGCTTTAAAAGAAGAAATCTCTCGTGACAGCCTTGATTTAGAGTGGGGAACGCTTCAAGATTCTGATGATGAGGAGGACTGGTCAATTTATTATACAGATCAAACTGCTTCTCTGGATTTTGAGAAGAAAAAAGATGGTTTCTATCTGAATAGCCTTCATATCTATAATATTCGCTTTGAAGGAAGCAAACATAATGCTGAGGACGAAGCGATGGCGGCTGATTACTTTGAAAAATTGAAAAAAGGCGATGCAAAGACTGGTAAGGATGGCATTTCCTATAAGGAAGTTTTTAAGGAATATGGCAGTCCGAGGAGTATCTCTATTCGTGTAGATGAAGATTTCAGTGAGGATACTAGTCAAACCATTATGGAGGTGGCTTATGACGCTCCTAATGATGGAACTTATAGGTTGTTATTCGTTCAGCAGGAGGACGGAAACTATCTTTTGTCCACTACTGCCAATAAATAAAATAGAACTCAAATAATAAAAGGAGAAACGATGTCAGAACAAAATAAACCGCAGGAACAATCTTTGGAAGGATTGGCTCCGTATTCACAGCAAGTCCAGTCATCAGACTCAGGACAATTTGTAGCTAACTCAACAGAGGGGCAGCCTCTTCCAGCAGAAGGAGGCAGTCCTGAGATGCCGAATCCTAATCAAGATTTTGGTGTTCAGCAACCCATTTTTGATGCTCCACAGCAGCAGATGCCTCAGCAGGATAATTGGGGAAATCCCGCTTTTCAAGGAGCAATTCCTCAGGGATTTAATCCAGCTGGTCAGAACTTTGCCGGACCACAGCAAGCTGCAAACTTCGCTGGCCAGCCAAGTCCAGAGCCAAAGAAAAATAGTACGGGCAAGCTGATAGGATTTTTAGGAATAGGTCTGGCAGCGGGACTATTGTTAGGAGGTCTTGGCGGCTATTTCCTAAATGATTTTATGGGTGGGGGAAGTGTGCCAAGTCTGTCTCGAAAGGGACATCAAAGCGATGTTGCTTCTTTTGTGGCTCCGTCAAAAGAGGATGTATATGAGTGGGAAGTGAAAGACCTTGAAAAGCTGAGCATTGTTAGTGCGGATGATGAAGGATTGACCCCAGAACAAGTAGTCAAAGATTTTGGCTTGGCCAGCAGTGTGACGTTTCAGGAAGAAGGGCTCTCATTGTCTTGGTTACCTGACTCTAGTTATACCACTCTGACCTTTATGAAACACGAGGATGGCAGCTACCATCTTCAGGGTATGAGTATTATGCCCGGCAGTGATGACTATAATCAAAAGGTATCTAGCCAGATTACAGAGAGCTTAAAGATGGGTGATGCGGAAACAGGCGAGGGCGGTTCTTCCTTTAAAGAAGTAATCAAGGAATACCCAGAATATCAACATATCTCAGTTTATGGGGATGGTGAATCAGAGCCGAAGATGCTTATAAACTATGAAACCTCTTCAAATAAGGAGATAACTTTGACTTTTATCCGTCAGGAAAACGGACAGTACCTATTGAGTAATCTTTCTAAATAGAATAAATGAATAGGAGTGCTTATCTCATAAGCTGGAAACTCTGAATGGTACGCAAAAGATCAAAATGACCATTGATGCCAACAGTGGGAACATTTTGAACGAAAGAATTAAATAATATCGTTGGTATATAAGTGTGGAATTGCTTTATTGGGCGCGGACGAGAGTTCGTGCCTTTTTACAATCCGTATCTCATGTAGAGAATTTTATAGGAGTTTTGCAATCCCCTTTTTTGTGTTATAATATTGTCTAATCAAGCTTCTTGGTTTACTTCAATTGTTCTTCAAGTTGTTGGAGATTGAGGAGATAAACAAACTAAAAGGCTAAATCATTCACGAATCGAGGGAAAAATCATGTCTGCTACTAAAATGAACGCTCAAGAAATTATCAAATTTATCGCTGATGCCAAGAAAAAAACTCCTGTCAAGGTAACTTTTGATGGAGAATTGCATGGAACAATCCCTTGGTCTGTTGTGAAGTTAGGCAATGTTCTTTTTGGAGACTGGGAAGAAATTAAGCCACTCCTAGCGAACTTAGAGGAAAATAAGACTTATGTCGTAGAGCAGGATGCCCGCAATTCAGCAGTGCCGCTCTTGGACAAGCGTGACATCAATGCCCGTATTGAGCCAGGTGCTATTATCCGTGACCAAGTTGAAATTGGTGATAATGCTGTCATCATGATGGGGGCAGTCATCAATATCGGTGCAGAAATTGGTGCTGGGACCATGATTGATATGGGGGCCATTCTGGGTGGTCGAGCAATTGTTGGTAAAAACAGTCATGTCGGTGCTGGTGCGGTTCTGGCGGGAGTCATTGAGCCGGCTAGTGCTGAGCCAGTTCGGGTTGGCGATAACGTGCTGATTGGTGCCAATGCGGTTGTAATCGAAGGTGTACAAATTGGCAGTGGTTCCGTTGTTGCGGCTGGTGCGATTGTGACCCAAGATGTTCCAGAGAACGTAGTGGTTGCTGGTGTTCCGGCAAGAGTTATCAAGACTATTGACGAGAAGACCCAGCAGAAGACAGCTCTGGAAGACGCACTTCGCACACTTTAATATTGCATAAACAAGAGTGCCGCGCCCGAAGTTGATTGGGTGCGGTCCGACTTTTATCTGGTTTGACAAGACCATAAAGGAAAGAAACGATGCTTGATTATCTAAAAATTCGCCGTGATTTACACCAGATACCAGAAATCGGTCTGGAAGAATACAAGACCCATGCCTACCTGATGCAGGTCATTGATGGCCTGACAGCTGGCCTAGACTTTGTGGAAATTCGAACTTGGCGGACGGGTATTTTGGTCTTTATCAAGGGAAGTTCACCGGATAAGACGATTGGCTGGCGGACAGATATTGATGGTCTGCCGATTGTGGAGGATACAGGACTGGACTTTGCCAGTACCCATGCAGGTCGGATGCATGCCTGTGGACACGATATGCATATGACGGTGGCTCTTGGCCTACTGGAGAAAGCTGTGAGCACTCAGCCCACCCATAATCTACTCTTTCTCTTTCAGCCTGCTGAGGAAAATGAAGCTGGCGGTATGCTCATGTATGAAGACGGTGCCTTTGGCGACTGGCTGCCAGATGAGTTTTACGGTCTCCATGTGCGACCAGACCTCAAGGTCGGCGATATTGCCACTAACAGAGGAACGCTTTTTGCTGGTACCTGTGAAGTCAAGCTGACCTTTAAGGGGAAGGGAGGCCATGCGGCCTTTCCTCATGAAGCCAATGATGCTTTGGTGGCGGCTAGCTACTTTATCACCCAGGTGCAGACCATTGTCAGCCGCAATGTCGATCCTATCGAGGGGGCGGTTGTGACCTTTGGTTCGCTCCATGCTGGCACGACCAACAATGTCATCGCAGAAACGGCCTTTTTGCATGGCACCATTCGGACTCTGACTCAGGAGATGAACATCTTGACTCAGAAGCGCTTACGGGAAATAGCAGAGGGCCTAGCCCAAAGTTTCGGTCTGGAATTGGACTTGGAGCTTAAACAAGGTGGCTACCTGCCTGTGGAAAATCATCCTGGCTTAGCAGACGAATTGATGGACTTTTTCCAGAAGGAAGAAGGAGTGGAGCTGATTGATATTGCGCCGGCTATGACAGGCGAGGATTTCGGTTATTTGCTCAGCAAGGTCAAGGGCGTCATGTTCTGGCTGGGAGTGGATAGTCCCTATGCCCTCCATCATCCCAAGATGACACCGGACGAGGCAGCACTGCCCTTTGCTATTGAAAAGATTGGGAAATTCCTAGATTATAAAATCAACGAAAGATAAGGAAAGGGTGGACGAGCTGCATGAAAAAAGAGCTGAGACAAACTGTACTGAACCAGATGAAGAAACTGTCAGGAAAAGAAAAAGAACAGGCAGATAGCTGGCTGACCCAGCACTTGCTCAGTTCAACAGCTTATCAAAACGCTCAGGTTATCGCTACCTACCTTTCTATGCCGCATGAAGTCTCAACTGCAGCCTTTATCAAGCAGGCTCAGTTGGACGGCAAGCGGGTTTTAGTGCCCAAAACCTATGGCCAGGGTCGGATGATATTTGTGGATTATGATGAAAGCCACCTGCAAAAAAGCTCTTTTGATCTTATGGAGCCGATAAGTGAAGAGGCTGTGGACAAGACAGAAATTGATCTGATTCATGTGCCGGGTGTGGTTTTCAATTCTCAAGGCTTTCGGATCGGTTACGGCGGTGGCTACTATGACCGTTATCTGGCTGATTTTGCAGGAGCATCCATCAGCAGCATCTATAGTTTTCAAAAATCTGATTTTGAGCCTGATTATCACGATATAGCAGTAAAGGAAGTGTTGACTTATGAACTACATCTATGATAAAAAATATCCTGTGACCAGTGTTTTGTTAATTCTAACAACACTTGTCTTTGTGGGGATGCTGATTTTACGTGGCTTTTCTTATGCTGAAGCACAAACGGTCTTTGAATTTGGAGCAGTGTATTCTCCAACTATTATCATGAATCCCATTCAGATATGGCGTCTCTTTTCTGCTATCTTTGTGCATATTGGCTTGGAGCACTTTGTGGTAAATGTTATTACTCTTTATTTTATTGGACGGCAGGCAGAAGATATTTTTGGCTCGCGAAATTTCTTTCTGCTTTATATGATGTCAGGCCTGATGGGAAATATCTTTGTCTTCTTTTTCAGTCCGGATACTCTGTCAGCAGGAGCCTCTACAGCCTTGTTTGGACTTTTTGCCTCTATCGTGACCCTGCAATATGTCGTTCGCGACAGCTATATTCAGCAGCTGGGGCAGTCTTATATGACCTTGATTGTGGTCAATATCATCTTTAGTTTCATGCCTGGCATCAGTCTGGCTGGGCATTTGGGCGGTTTGATTGGCGGCATACTCTGTGCGGTCATTCTCCCTATCAAAGGCTCAAGCAATGCTTTTAAACCTGCTCAGCGCTGGCTAGTCTTGTTTGGCTATCTAGCCTTGGCCGCCCTTCTGATTTTTCTAGGCTTTCATCATTCCTTGATTTAATGAGTCTTTAGAAAATAACTGATGAGATATCAAAAAAGAGGTTTGTCTGAACCGCACCCCAAAAGTTAGACAATTAATTTATCCAAAGGATTTAGTTCTGTATTGAACAGG
>CBDFAZ010000095.1:0-7845 GCA_965245685.1 uncultured Streptococcus sp.
TTGATGAGAGCCCAGCTTCATATCGCCATGCTAGATGAGTTTGGAACAACAGACTTTTTGCATCTCAAAGGCCGCTATCAGGAAACCTTTGATCGCTATCGAAGCCTGCGCAAGCAAGTCCTGACTTTGCAGAAAAATCAGCAGGAGCATAAGGCCAGAATTGAGATGCTGGAGTTTCAGATGGCGGAGATTGAGAGCGCAGCCCTCAAAAGCGGTGAAGATACTGCCCTGCATCAGGAGCGAGATCGATTGCTCAACCACAAGCTCATTGCCGATACGCTGACGAACGCCTATACCATGCTGGATAATGAAGATTTTTCCAGTCTGACCAATGTCCGCTCAGCTATGAATGACCTTGAGTCTATCGAGGATTACGATCCAGCCTACAAGGAGCTTTCCGGCAGCTTGTCAGAGTCTTATTATGTCTTGGAAGATGTCAGCAAGCGCCTAGAGGACATTTTAGATGGACTGGACTTTGACGGAGATCGGCTGTTGCAGGTGGAGAGTCGTCTGGATTTGATTAACAGCATCACGCGTAAATACGGTGGCCAAGTAGATGATGTGCTGGATTACTTTGCTCAGATTTCCAAAGAATACAGCCTTTTAACTGGAAGTAACTTGTCCTCAGAGGATATGGACCGAGAGCTGAAGGCCTTGGAGAGAGAGCTGGTAGAGCTGGCCCAGGAGCTGAGTCAGGCTCGTCACGGCCTAGCAGCCCAGCTGGAAGCTGAAATCAAGCAAGAGCTGCAGGACCTCTACATGGAAAAGGCGCGCTTTAAAGTGCAGTTCAGTAAGGGCAAGTTCAACCGTGAAGGCAATGAACAAGTAGAGTTTTACATCTCAGCAAATCCGGGCGAGGATTTCAAACCTTTGGTGAAGGTTGCGTCTGGCGGGGAACTCTCCCGTCTCATGTTGGCTATCAAGTCTGCTTTTTCTCGTAAGGAAGGCAAGACCAGCATTGTCTTTGACGAAGTGGATACGGGCGTTTCTGGTCGAGTGGCCCAGGCTATTGCTCAGAAGATTCACAAGATTGGCTCCAATGGCCAAGTCTTGGCTATCTCCCATCTGCCGCAGGTCATTGCGATTGCCGATTATCAGTTCTTTATTGAGAAGATTTCGGATGAGAATTCGACCGTCTCAACGGTTCGCCTACTAACGGCTGACGAGCGTGTTCAGGAAGTCGCTAAGATGCTGGCTGGTGAAGATGTGACGGAGGCTGCTTTGACTCAAGCCAGAGAATTATTAAAAAAATAAACAAGCGAGGCTGAGACACGAGTGTTTCGGTCTCCTTTAGGAGGTGGCGCATATGACAGAATATTTTGCGATTGGTGATGTCCATGGCAAGGCTGGTATGCTAGATAAGCTGCTCCAGCACTGGGATGGTCGCAGCCAACTAGTCTTTCTAGGCGACTTGATAGATCGTGGTGAGGACAGCCGAGCAGTTTTGGAGCGAGTCAAGGACCTAGTGGACCAAGAAGGAGCTGTTTGTCTGTCTGGCAATCATGAGTATATGTTTCTGACCTGGCTTGACAATCCTGAAAAGTCTTATGACCATTACCGACGCAATGGCGGAGATACAACGATTAATTCGCTTTTAGGACGACCTCTCAATGCTCCTGTAGATGGAGTAGCAGACGCGGAACGTGTTAAGACGGAGGCGGCCGATTTAGTAGATTTTATTCGTCAGATGCCTTTCCTATTGGAGACAGAGCGGTACATTTTTGTCCATGCTGGCCTAGATTTGGAGTTGAAAGACTGGCGAGAGACCAGTGATTATCAAAAAGTTTGGATTCGCGCGCCTTTTCACGAAGGCAGCAATCAGACTGGCAAAACGATTGTCTTTGGCCATACACCAACATTTTACCTCTTGCATAAGGCACCGGGAACTGATCAGCTATGGATGACTGAGGATGGCAAGATTGGCATGGATGGCGGAGCTGTTTATGGCGGAGTCCTCCACGGAGTTCTCTTTGGTCATAATGGCATCATAGAGCGGTATGCCATAAAAAATGATGGTTTGGTAGCTGAAGACTGAAAAAGAGGCTGGGACAAAAGTCCTAGTCTCTCAATTGTCTTTGGATTGTCGAGCAAGACGCAGTGGTTGAGTGGGCTCTACTACGCTGATTTCATCAGCTTTTACAGCCCTACTCAACTGTGCGGAGGTGGGACGACGAAATCGAATTCTAACGAATTACCGATTTCTGTCCCACTCTCTTTTTTGCTGAGATTCTCTTTGAAAACCAGCTTTTTCCTAAAATTTTCCCCAATAAAGCTAAAAAAGCTGCATGTAAACACTTTTTCATCTAATTTTAAAGAAGCGCAAAAAGATTAAAAAAATAAAACAAGCAGATTACATTTAGGAAACGCTTGAACCGGGCTATGATTTTAGCGAATATTCCCCCACAAAACCATAAAAATTTGGTATAATGTAGTGTAATAACAAGTTAAAATTTAGATACAGAGTAGGAAATCTATGACAAAAATAAAAATCGTAACAGACTCATCTGTAACCATTGAACCAGAGGTTGCTAAGGAATTAGACATTACAATTGTACCTCTCTCTGTTATGGTGGACGGGGTGGTCTATTCGGATGCAGATCTAGAGGAAGGTGAGTTTCTTCGTCTCATGCAGTCTAGTCGCAATCTTCCTAAAACCAGCCAGCCGCCTGTCGGAGTCTTTGCTGATGTTTTTGAGCGCTTGGCAGAGGATGGAGCGCAGATTATCTCCATTCACATGTCTCACGCCTTATCAGGAACTGTAGAAGCCGCCCGTCAGGGAGCGACTTTGGCTAATGCGGATGTGACGGTTGTTGATAGTTCTTTCACTGATCAGGCTATGAAGTTCCAAGTCACCGAAGCAGCTAAACTGGCCAAGGAAGGAGTTAGCCTAGAGGAGATTCTGACTAAAATCGAGGAAGTGAAGGAAAAGACAGAGCTCTACATCGGTCTTTCTACCTTGGAAAATCTGGTTAAAGGAGGCCGTATAGGCCGAGTTTCCGGTCTGATTAGCTCCTTGCTTAATATTCGGGTTATCATGCAAATGAAGGACCATCAGCTAGAGCCCATTGTCAAGGGCAGGGGCGCTAAGACCTTTAAAAAATGGTTGGATGATTTGACAGCAAGTCTGCAAAATAAGCAAGTGGCTGAGATTGGAATTTCCTATGCTGGCGGTCCAGAATTGGCCCAGGAAATGAAGGAAAGTTTACAGCCGTATGTCAAGAAACCTATTTCAGTGCTGGAAACAGGGTCCATTATTCAGACACATACAGGGGAAAATGCTTGGGCTGTGCTGATTCGTTACGAATAAAACCATAATAATTTAGAAAATAGCGGCTTAGTACTTGACCTGAAAGCTATTTTTAGATATGATAATATTTGTTAGGGTTATCAACCCAGAAAAAATTTGGAGGATTTGTTAAATGGCTAACAAACAAGATTTGATCGCAAAAGTAGCAGAAGCTACAGAATTGACTAAAAAAGATTCAGCAGCAGCAGTTGACGCTGTATTCGCAGCTGTAACTGAGTACCTTTCAAAAGGTGAAAAAGTTCAACTTATCGGTTTTGGTAACTTTGAAGTTCGTGAGCGTGCAGCACGTAAAGGTCGCAACCCACAAACTGGTAAAGAAATCAAAATCGCAGCTTCTAAAGTACCAGCTTTCAAAGCAGGTAAAGCTCTTAAAGATGCTGTAAAATAATTTTGGTTAATAAAGCCTGACACACTTGCCTTTGGCGAGTATGTCAGGTTTTTCTTTTTGCTCTCAGTTCTTGAACTTAATAAAAGATTTAGTGGCTTCAAGAAAGTTGCTTGATGAACTTTCTTGGAGCTTTTATTTTGCAAAAAAGTAAAGGAAATTGTCTCTAATCAAAAGAGAATGATAAAGGACAAATATTTTCAAAGATATAAAATAAAAAGTTGAAAATTTTAGCAAAAGCACTTTTAAATTATAGGTCTTTATGATAAAATGAAGGGAACATTTCTTTTTGCGTAATGATTGCGAGATCATTGAAAAAGTTTAGGAGGTAAGAAATGAAATGGAAACCACTTCAGGACTCACTGCGTCCTGTTAATCCTTTTGGCAGCAAATTTCGCCTGCTGATGGGATTATTTGTTGTGCTTTTTTCAATCTTTCTGCTCCCCATTCAGACATTGTCTGCCTTGGAGGAGATTAAGAATGCAACGGATATTTCTACTCTGGATATCCATAAGTTTAATTTGAATATCAATAATGTCAGTGTCTTATCTAAGTCATCGGCTATTGATCAATTTCATTTGTCCAATCCGCATTATGAATATTTGAGTGGCGGGGTTTATCCTGGTGAGATGGAGAATTTCACTCTCAAAGTGGATAAAAGCAAGAAGCAGGATCAAGTATTTGATAATCCCCTAGCTTTAAAATTTACCAATATTGGAACTGTTCACGGTAAGCAAGTGGATGCTTATCTGAATTTCAATAAGGTAACCTTACACTACCTCAATACTGCTCAGGCAGAGTCAGAGATGAATAGTGCTCAAAAGCAAACGGTAGAATTTTTCTCTATTTCGGAATTATGGGAAAATAATGCTTTTGAAATTGGGAATGTTCCCTATGTAGATGCAGCTCATGACTACATTATGAATAAGGCTTTTTGGCTTGATGCGGATGTAACAGCAGAGTTGCGTTATGCAGATGGGTCAGAGACAGATTTGAAGTTGGTTATGAAGCCAACAGACATCGATGCAATTGATGCCAACAACTTGAAGGAAACCTTCTATGTTAAAGACTATCAAAATGATGTTAATCTTCGTTTGATGAATAATGCCAATGTCTTAAGACAGGAAGACCAAGGAGGACAAACTGCTTGGGTAGCAACTCAGATTACAAGCGGTAGCTATTCTGAGAACAATATTTCTGGTTTAGCGCTTCGGTCAAATAGTAATAAGATGAATTTTGGTTATTCATCAACAGAGGTTTGCTCGGCAGTCTTTGGTCTTTATATTGAAAAAGTTGATCCCAAGCCAATCTTAGAAGTTGATCCAGTTAAGATTCCAGCTAAGGAAGGTCAAGAGGTGACTTATAAGGGAACCTTCAAGATTCCAGTTCCTGGTAAGGATATTTTAGCTACCCCAACTACTATTGAGATGACTGAAACCTTTGATGAGCGTCTGGATTACAAGGGGCTCAAGGTTGAGGCTGGCGGCAATGCCTTGCAGGAAGGTCGTGATTACACGATTGAAAAGAAAGGCCAGACCGTTACGGTCAAGATGACACCGGAGTATGTTAAAGCAAATTCTTCTCAGGATATAGTCATTACCTACAAGACTGCAACCAATCAAAAGGTAGCAGAAAAGGGTGCTGCAACGATTGAAAATACAGTGACCTTGAAAGTTGATAATCTTTCAGCACCATCTAATCAAGTTACTACTGACTTGCTCTATGAAAAGAAACACGAATTTGTCAGTGGCACTGCTGGTAAGGAACTCCCGCAGGAAATCAAAGACCTAACACCAGAAACAGAAAAGAATCTGGAGAATGGTACTAAGACCACCCCGACACAGCCAACTAAGACGGAAGTGAAAACGACCGATGGTACCTGGACCTTTAAGTCATACGATAAGAACGAAGAGACTATCAATGGATCAGATGTGAAGTTTGTCGGCACTTGGGACTTTACCCCAAATCCAACTTATAAGGCTACTCACGAGTTCGTTAGTGGTACAGCAGGTAAGGAATTGCCACAAGCAGTGAAAGATTTACTTCCATCCGACAAGCCTGATTTGGCAGATGGCACTAAGGCCACTCCAACGCAACCAGTCAAGACGGAAGTGAAGACCGCCAATGGCACCTGGAGCTTTAAGTCTTACGACAAGGCTGAAGAGACTATCAACGGAGCGGATGTACACTTTGTCGGCACCTGGGACTATACTCCAGCTCCAACTTATAAGGCGACCCATGAATTTGTCAGTGGTACAGTAGGTAAGGAATTGCCACAAGCAGTGAAGGATTTACTTCCCGCCGACAAGCCTGATTTGGCGGATGGCACTAAGACCACCCCGACCCAGCCAACTAAGACAGAAGTGAAGACCGCAGAAGGCACTTGGACCTTCAAGTCATACGATAAGACGGAAGAGACTATCAACGGAGCGGATGCTCACTTTGTCGGTACCTGGGATTTTACTCCAGCGCCAACTTATAAAGCGACACACGAGTTCGTCAGCGGTACCGCTGGTAAGGATCTGCCACAAGAAGTGAAGGATTTACTTCCCGCCGACAAGCCTGACTTGGCAGACGGTACGAAAGCCGCTCCAACACAGCCAGCGAAGACGGAAGTGAAAACAACCGACGGTACCTGGACCTTTAAGTCTTACGACAAGGCTGAAGAGACCATCAATGGAGCGGATGCGCACTTTGTCGGTACCTGGGAATTCACAGCAACTCCGTCATCAACTTACAAGGCTGTGCATGAGTTCATTAGCGGTACAGCAGGTAAGGAATTGCCACAAGAAGTGAAAGCTTTGCTTCCAAGCGATAAATCTGATTTGGCAGACGGTACGAAAGCCACTCCAACGCAACCAGTGAAGACAGAAGTTGAAACATCTGATGGCACATGGAGCTTCCAATCATATGACAAGAACGAAGCAACCATTAATGGTGCAGACGCTAAATTTGTTGGAACTTGGACATTTGTGGCGAAGCTTAGCCCAGCACCAACTTACAAGGCTGTGCATGAGTTCATTAGTGGTACAGCAGGTAAGGAATTGCCACAAGAAGTGAAAGCTTTGCTTCCAAGCGACCAAGCAAACTTGTCAGATGGCACTAAAGCTACTCCAACGCAACCAGTGAAGACAGAAGTTGAAACATCTGATGGCACATGGAGCTTCCAGTCATATGACAAGAACGAAGCAACTATTAATGGTGCAGACGCTAAATTTATTGGAACTTGGACGTTTGTGGCGAAGCCTAGTCCGGCACTAACCTACAAGTCTACACATGAATTTGTCAGCACTACAGCAGGTAAGGAATTACCACAAGAAGTGAAATCCTTGCTTCCAAGCGACAAGCCTGACTTGGCAGATGGTACCAAGACCACTCCAACACAGCCAGTCAAGACGGAAGTGAAGACAGCCGATGGCACCTGGAGCTTCCAGTCATATGACAAGAACGAAGCAACCATTAATGGTGCAGATGTTCACTTTGTCGGTACTTGGACTTTCGCAGCTGACTCAACTACGCTTACTGGTACTGTGAACTGGATTGACAATGATAACGCTGCAGGTCGCCGACCACAGAGTGTCCTTGTTCACTTACTTGCAGATGGACAGGATACAGGCATCAGCGTAACTGTTGATGAGGCGATGGGCTGGAAATACAGCTTTGAAAACCTGCCTCGCTTCAAGGATGGAAAAGAAATCGTCTATAGTGTCCGCGAGGACGAAGTGGAAGGCTACAGCAATCAAGCTGAAGGTATGAATGTAACCAATCGCTTGCTTGTAGATGCTCAAGTTAAAGAGATTGGCAAGAAACGAATTCTGCCTAAGACCGGCCAAGATACATCTATCTGGATGCTGATTCTTGGATTCTTGACTTTTGGAGGAGCAGTTGGCTTGACCAAACGTCAGCGTGACTAAGATTAGTTTCAGTAAAAAGCTTTGAAAATCTAGAATAGATGAAAAGTCTGTTATCTCAACTTTTGTTGGGAATAGCAGGCTTTTTATTTTTGCTTCAAGCCAGTTTTTCTCTGCAAGAAAAACAAGAAAACCACCAGCTAAGCTGGTGGCTGCCAAGGCTTTGAGCTTTCATTTCTTTTTCCTAGTATAATCTACTTGTTCAGGTAAGACAAAGGAGGAAAAAGAAATGTCTAAAACCA
>CBDFAZ010000096.1:0-7704 GCA_965245685.1 uncultured Streptococcus sp.
AGGAAATTGATTCGTTTATTAAGCGAGTCAATGATAGTCACATCCAGCTGAGGACAGATGATTTTCATAGGGAGACTGGGAAAGCCGGCACCGGCTCCGATATCCAGCAGCTTAAGCTCTTGATTATCAATCAGGCCTTGCAAAACGGGGGCAATTGAATCGTAGAAATGCTTGAGATAGACTTCATTTTTCTCGGTGATAGCTGTCAGATTGATTTTTTCATTCCATGCGACCAGAAGTTCAAAATAACGCTCAAACTGCTCTTTCTGACGGTCGGTCAGCTCGATTCCCTGCTGGGCTAAGAGCTGGTAAAATTCTTGTGGTGTCATAGTTTTATCCTTGTTTATCAGTATTTATCCTATTATATCACAAAAAGAAGTCCCCGGCATTCTGCCAAAGGGCTTCTTTTCTTATATGCCAATCTGATTGAGCTCCGCCAAGAGCAGCTGGCGCCGCTCATCCTGATTAGCGGTTTGCTCAAAGAGAACTTCTTTTTTTATCTTGCCATCTAAAATGAGCAGGACCTTGTCGGCATAGGTAGCCACGCTGGCATCGTGCGTTACCAGAAGGATACTTGCGCCCTGTTGATGGAAGTGCTGCATGAGCTCCATAGCCTGACGGCCAGCCTGAGAGTTGAGCGCTCCTGTCGGCTCGTCAGCGAAAATGATTCGAGGCTGGTTCATGAGAGCCCGGCAGATGCCGGCTCGCTGGAGTTGACCGCCCGATACCTGATGGATAGAGCGCTGAGCAATGCCCTTAATCTCAGTCAGAGCCATTAACTCCTTGGCTCGCTCATAGGCCGCCTTTCGCTCGCTGCCTTTCTTACCAATAATACTCGGTAGGCAGATATTGTCTAGGATATTGAGATTTTTCAGGAAGGTTGCCTGCTGGAAGACAAAGCCGAAAGCCTCTCTGCGAAGGCGGTCCAAGTCCTTGTCTTTCATAGCCAGCAAGTCCTGCCCTTCATAAAGAATCTGGCCTTGGTCAGGTTTGTCAATGGTGGACAAAAGATTGAGAAGAGTGGATTTCCCGCAGCCAGACGGCCCCATGATGGCGATGAATTGGCCGTTTTCAATCTCTAGCGACAAATCACGGAGAATGGGCTCCTGATTTTCCTGATAGCTTTTGCTGAGGTTATGTGCTTCTAATAACATAGGCTTCTCCTCGGATGTAGAATAAATGCTAAGCGCTTGGAAGCTATCTGCTTAAGGTCAATGTTCCTTGAGATAGCGACCAATTTCCAGCTTGTTCAGCGCTCGGAGACTGATGGATCCTGCTGTCAGTCCGCTAAGAAGCAGAGCCAGCGGTGTCCATAGAAAAGTAAGGGACTTATTGATGATGAGCTGGAGTTTGCTGATACCGAAGCTGCTGAGCAGCAGACTGCAGACTTCTTGCCCTAGACTAAGGAGCAGCAGGTCGGCTATTGCCAAAGCCAGCATCAAGATGAAGCAGACAGCGAGCAGGTAGTGGCTCCTGAGCCGTTCACTGCCAAATCCCAGCATCCGATAAAGTGCCAAGTCAGCTTGGTCCTTAGTGAAAATCATATAGACAAAGAGGGTCATAAGGATGAAGACAATGATGAGTCCTGTCCAGAAAACGCTGGTCTGAATCAGGCGGAGCATGGCTAGAGTGTCATCAAAAGTCTGATGGAAAAAGTCTTCTACGTCGGTTAATTTATAGTTGGAATAGCGTTTTTTCCATTCGTTGATTTTTTGAGCTTTGTTGCTAGGATTTTTAAGACGGATGGTCGTCAGACTATTGAGCGTTTGCGCTTGCTTTGTCACAAAGACAGCCTTGGCGGTCTTGCCGCCGTAGGTCAGGTCTGAGTAAATACCGACTATTTTTAGTTTTCTTGCTTGACCGTCTATCGTCAAGGTCAGGCTGTCTCCTACTTTTAGCTTGAACTCTTCTGCTTTAAGCTTGGAGAGGGCAATTTCATGCTCGTTTTTAGGATAGCGGCCTTGGCTGTATTTAACTGGAAATCCTGCATGGTTTCCCAGAGTTACCCGCAACTGCTGGGTCTGACCTTGCTGGTCTTGATAGGAGAAATTCTGGCTCTGGTACTGATTAATTTCTGCTATATCCTTGTCTGCCTGCAGTTCTTTCAGAAGCTGGGCAGCCTTGGTATCGATATCTTCAGTCTGAGAAATATCAACCAACACATCTGCCTGACCAGCTCCCAGATACTGGATGAAATTTTTGTCCATCACAGTGCTGTATAGGCTGGCTGGCAGGAGGATAAGCAGGCTAATCAAACTGACAATGAACAAGATAGTCAAATAGAGTTTCTTATGACTGAGAATCGTTTTTAGAGCGAAATAGGGCCTGTCTAAAAAAGGAATAGTCGGTAAGCTCATTTTTGGATTAGAGCGAGTTTCTGACATACTGTTTGCTGTAGCTAATTTTAAAGCTTGGCCGGGCGTCATCTTCTTAAAAGAGCTGAGAGGCCGGGCAGTCAGCCAAAAGACCAAGAGACAGAGCAGCAGCGCTACTAGCATTTCCAAAAGATAGCTATAGAAGGGCGTCGGACTTTGCCCCATAGACAGTGCCATCTGCTTTTTAAAAGGAGCACTTAGAGAAAAGGATAGCCCCCAGCCTGCGATGGTTGCTAGAGCCAGACAGAAATAATACTTGGTCAGGTAGACCCTGCTGATAAAGCTTTGGGGCAGTCCCATAACTTTCATAACGGCAATCTGCTGCAGGTCTTCTTGAATCTTGGTCAAGAGGGCAAAGCGCATGCAGAGAAAGGTGATGCTAATGATGGCCACAACCAGCAGCCCCATGACTAGGATGACTAGAGCATCATTGAAGCCGTTAATCATCTTGATCGTCGGATAGGTAATCATAGGCGGTCCGTTGGACTCAAGCTCCGCATTTTTATAGGCTTGCTCGATGGTAGAAATCTGGCTAAGCTTATGTACTCGAAAGGCAATCAGGTTCTCATTAGATGCAAATGCTTCTTTTTTCAAAATCTGCAAATCAGTTTGTGAGATGAGGAAGCGTTTGGAGGAGACTAGACCAGCATTCATCTGGGCATCTCGGATAAAGCCCTTGACAGTCAGCTCTAGCTTGCCGACTCTTATTTTGTCGCCGATTTTGATTTTACCGCTGTTGTAGTAGTAGAGCGGAATATATACTTGACCCGGCTGAGGCTGAGCAGGCCGGTTATATTGATCCAGTAAGAAGTCAAAGTTTTGGTTTTGACTGGAAAAGCCATTATCCTGGGAACTGTCCTGAAGCGAGTCCTGCCCATTGATGCGAATGGCTGATCCTTCTACATTGACAAAGTCTGTCAGCTGCCAATCGGCAATTTCAGCATGCTGCTGGACGAAGTTTTGCAGGCGTTCTCGGTCAATGCTTCCGCTGTGCATTTGTAAGAGATGAGGGCTTTTGGCTGTGTCTACAAAGCGCTCAATCGAGTTGGTAAGACTGACGGTCAGGCGTGTAGCTGCAAAGCTCAGAGTCAGAGTCAGGAGTAGGAAAAGCCCGATGACCAGCATGCTGATTTTATTTTCTTTTAGATCATTTTTTATCAATCGTTGAAACATATTCCAGCTCCTTTACTGAACGTGCTCGGGAGAGCAGATAAGCACCGATGCTGATAGAGATACCGGATAGGATAAAGAGCAGACCGTAGCCTCTGCCTCCTCCAACACCGATGATTTTTCCGACAGAATTTGCCAGCCAACCAAAGTAAGTCAGCGAGGGTTTGAAAAGTGTATCCGCGACCCAACCCATGCCGGCATAGGCTAGCACATAGCCCAACTGAGAAATAATCCCAATGGTCCCCCAGACCTTACCTTGGTCAGCTTTGTTAATATTGATGCGGACCAGATAGTCAATGGCAGTATTGGCAAAAGGCAGAGCAGCAAAGAGGAGAAAGCCGAAGCTGCAAATCCAGATGAAGTTTTCCTTCATTCCCAGCCCAACCATGAAGAGCCCCAGTAGAAATAGAGATAGGCAGAGCATACGATGGAAGTGTTTTTTGATAGCAAATATCCCCAGAACCAATCCTCCTATCAGCATCCCGCTGCTGGAGATGGTCATGACCCAGCCGGTTGTTTTAGCGTCTGCGAAAGCCAGTACCAAGGGAGAAAGCAGGATTTGGACTGTTCCCAAAAAGAAGGAAAAGCCTGTTCCAGCTAGGACTAAAATCCAGATGCCTTTTTTTCCATAGACGATTTGAAAACCTTTAAGGAAATCTGCCCAGAACCGACTGTCACTGCTATAAACTTGTGTGTGAATGGCCCTCCGAGCGAGCAAGGTGCAGGCTACTGTCACGAAAATGGTCGAAAAATCCAGCAACAGAATCGTACTGATATGTCCACTCGCCAAAATCATTCCAGCCAAGGCTGGTGAAATCAGATAGCGGGCAATGCCATTAATCTGGGACAAACCAGTTGCTTTTGATAACTGGTCCTCAGGCAGCAAGTCGGAAATCGTAGCTCTAAAGGCTGGATTTACCAAGGCTGAAAAGAGTGAGCTAATCGCAGCTCCGATACAGATAAAAATCAAAGCAGGATTCTTCAGACTAAAGTAAATCCAGAGAACGCCTAAGCCTGACAAGCCATCTCCCAGAGCCATCAGCAATCTTCGGTCATAGCGATCTGCCAGAATTCCAGCCAGAGGAGTAACCAAAAGACCGGGTAGAAAAGCACAAAGCGTAACAAAAGAAGAAACAGAAACCAAACCGGTCAGCTGGAAGATATAAACACCTAAAGCGAAAGAAGTCATACCAGAGCCGATTTCTGAAATGAGGCTTCCTATCCAAATCAATAAAAAGAGTCTAAAGCCTGATTGTTTCATAGTTACCTCCTTATGCTTGCAATGTCAAGTAAGTGTAAATAGTAAATCTAGTAATTAGCTGTCTAGCTGCTTTGAGTCTGAATCAGAGATAGAAAGGGATCAAAGTAGCCTTTCCGGCTGTGAAAAAGAGTTTCTAAAAGATAGAGAAAAGCTTGCAGTTTTTGCTGCTGTTTTTCTGGAGGTAGAGCCTGAAAACTGCTGCCAAAAACTTGAAGCGAATAAGTAAGAATCATTTCCAGGCTTTCATATGGATAGTCAGTTTTCATGTCTCCAGCGGCGATGCCGTCTTGGATGATAGGAAGTAAAATCTGGGGTGCCCGTTCAAGAAGAATTTGATTGGTCTTTTCGTGCAGGAGCGCATTTTGCGGTTGATTGAGATGCAGCAGCACTTCCTTTCCCTCTTGATGATTAAGATTTAGAGCAGCCATGCTGCCAACCAAGCGCTCTATGATAGTCAATTCACGATTATCAGCAAAGGCTTGGGAAGCTGTAAATGCTCTTTCAATGGTTCGCTCAATGATGGCATCCATTATCTCTTCCTTAGAAGAAAAGTAATAGTAGAGAGTACCACGGGCGATTTGAGTCGCTTCTAAAATCTGGGAGATAGAGGTCTGGTCAAAGCCTTGCTCCATAAAAAGCTCCTGAGCGGTATCTAAGATAAAGTCTTTTTTATTGGCCATGTTTGCATCCTTTTTAGTAGTAAAATTTTATTAGACCGACAGTCGGTTTATTCTTTCCTTCATCATACATCTTTTCTAAATCCATGTCAAGAATAAAGACAGTTCCACTATTTTTTGATATAATAAGTCTAATCAAAATTGAAGGAGTATATCATGACTTTTATTATTGTTCTTATTATTGTCGCGGTTTTAGCATTCTTTGTCGTTGGTGCTTACAATACCTTGGTTAAAAGCCGCATGCAGACTCAAGAAGCTTGGAGTCAGATTGATGTACAGCTTAAACGCCGTAATGACTTGATTCCTAACCTCTTAGAAACGGTTAAAGGCTATGGCAAGTACGAGCAGGCAACTTTGGAAAAGGTAACACAACTGCGCAACCAGGTAGCTTCAGCTGCTTCACCAGCAGAAGCTATGCAAGCCAGTGACGCCCTTTCTCGTCAGATTTCTGGAATCTTTGCAGTAGCTGAAAGCTATCCAGATCTGAAAGCTAACACTAACTACCTGAAGTTGCAGGAAGAGCTGACCAATACAGAAAATAAAATCGCTTATTCTCGTCAGCTTTATAATTCAGTAACTAGCAACTACAATGTGAAGTTGGAAACATTCCCAAGCAATATTGTTGCAGGAATGTTTGGCTTTAAAGCTGCTGACTTCCTCAAGACACCAGAAGAAGAAAAGGCTGTGCCAAAAGTTGACTTTGGCAGCACTGGACTAGGTGACTAAGATGCTATTTGATCAAATTGCCAGCAATAAAAGGAGGACTTGGCTCCTCCTTATCGCTTTTTTCGGTCTCTTAGCTCTTGTTGGAGCAGCTATTGGCTATCTCTGGCTGCGGTCTGCTGTAGGTGGTGTCTTGCTAGCCTTGATTATCGGCGCGATTTATGCAGGAGTGATGATTTTTCAGTCTACAGAGGTTGTCATGGCGATGAACGGAGCTCGCGAGGTCTCTGAGCAGGAAGCGCCTGAGCTCTATCATATCGTACAAGATATGGCCATGGTGGCTCAGATTCCGATGCCACGTGTCTATATCGTAGAGGACCCCTCTCCCAATGCTTTTGCGACCGGTTCTAAGCCGGAAAATGCTGCTGTCGCAGCAACTACGGGTATCTTGCAAATCATGAATCGTGAGGAGCTTGAGGGAGTGATTGGCCATGAAGTCAGTCATATTCGCAATTACGATATCCGAATTTCAACGATTGCTGTGGCTTTGGCCAGTGCTATTACCATGTTGTCGAGCCTGGCTGGCCGGATGATGTGGTTTGGTGGCGGACGGCGCAGTAGTAATGATCGAGATAACGATAGTGGTTTGGGAATTATTCTCCTTATCGTATCACTGATTGCCATCATTCTGGCACCTTTGGCAGCTACCTTGGTGCAGCTAGCTATTTCTCGTCAGCGGGAGTTTCTGGCTGATGCTTCAAGTGTAGAGTTGACCCGCAATCCGCAAGGGATGATTAATGCCCTACTCAAGCTGGAGCGTAGCGAGCCTATGGAGCATCATGTCGATGATGCCAGTGCAGCTCTTTATATTAGCGACCCCAAAAAAGAAGGCGGACTGAAAAAACTCTTCTATACGCACCCTCCTATCTCAGAGCGGGTGGAGCGCTTGAGACATATGTAAAAGTTGGGAATAAATTATTTCCAAAACTTAGACAAATAACTAGTAAATGGATTTAGTTCTGTATTGTCCAGGACTAAGTCCTTTTCATTTTACTTCCTTTCATTCATATCTAAAAAATGTTCACTCAGATTGTGTTACAATTTTATTTCAACTTTCTAGAAAAGCTTAGATAATCCAATTTTATTTTTGTATTAGTCAAAGACTTAGATTAGAAAAAGTCAGTATTTTCAAGTTGTCAGGTTGAACCCTTCTGACTTTCTGATAAAATAAGCATTTTCTTGAAAATCATAAAACTTTCAGAAAAAATCACTATATTGAGTTGTTTTATCGTTCAAATTAATCTATTTGTATTATTTAGAAACACAAAGTAATTTTTCTGTAATAAAAAAGAAATATATTGCTAGTATATTAAATTTAGTAAAAAATTTTATTGCATATATGAAACCGGGGGTTCGGTATGTTGAAAACATTTGGAAAAATTTTCAAAGTCATTAGAGAATCAAAAAACATGTCTCTTAAAGAAGCGGCAGCCGGGGATATTTCAGTGGCGCAGTTGTCCCGTTTTGAGGGGGGAGTCAGCGGTATCACTCTTGATTC
>CBDFAZ010000097.1:0-7673 GCA_965245685.1 uncultured Streptococcus sp.
CGTCTTTTTGCAGAACTTCTACACCGACACGGTCAGCATCTGGGTCAGTTGCGACCAAGACATCTGCACCAACTTTACGGCCCAATTCCTCAGCTAAAGCAAAGGCTGCTTGGCTTTCAGGGTTTGGAGACTTAACAGTAGAGAAGTCAGGGTCAGCTACTGCTTGAGCTTCAACAACTTCAACAGAATCAAATCCAGCTTGAGCCAAAGCGCGACGAGCCAACATTTCACCAGTACCGTGCAGAGGAGTGTAGACAATCTTCATGTCCTTACCGTATTCATCAATCAGTTTTTGGTTGATATTGACATCTTTAACTTCCTTGAGGTATTCAGCATCAATAGCATCGCCAATCACTTCAATCAAACCAGAAGCTTTTTCAGCTTCAACGTCAGCGACCTCAATAGCAAAAGGATTTTCAATAGCACGGATGTAGTCAGTCAATGCATCTGCATCATGCGGAGGCATTTGTCCGCCGTCTTCACCATATACCTTGTAGCCGTTAAATGGAGCAGGGTTGTGGCTGGCCGTAATCATGATACCAGCAAAAGTTCCTAAATGACGTACCGCAAATGAAAGTTCTGGAGTTGGGCGCAGACTTTCAAAGACATAGGACTTGATGCCGTGTTTAGCTAAAACAGCAGCAGATTCAAAGGCAAATTCTGGTGAGAAATGACGGGAGTCGTAAGCAATCGCAACACCGCGTTTTTTGAACTCATCACCTTTTTCTTCAATCAAGCGAGCCAAACCTTCGGTTGCCTGACGGACAACATAAATATTAATACGGTTGGTACCAGCGCCAATCAAACCACGCATACCAGCAGTACCAAACTCAAGATTGGTGTAAAAGGCATCTTCCTTAGTTTTTTCGTCCATACTATTCAAGTCTTCACGAAGATAGTCAGGAAGTTCAGCATAATCAAGCCATTTTTTGAAGTTATCTTGATAAGTCATAGGTGGAGTCTCCTTTATTTTTGAAATGAAGAGTGGGAAATTTTAGTAAAAAATCCTGCTCTTAAATTTTCTTAATCGCTTACATTGTAGCATATTTTCATTAATTTTGAAAGAGGTTACCTAGAAAACAATGAAATACTTTTCAAGCTATCGTTTCAAGGATTTCAGAATATTAGAGCTGAATTGCAGTATAAAAAAAGACCGAAGCAAGGCTTGGTCTGGAAAGCTAATTTTTCATCATTTTTGGGCTTTTTCAAGCGCAGGAATGATAGTTGCTGTCAAAATCGCAGAAATGATTAACTCGGCAATGGAATTTGCTGATAGAATCACAGCCAGAAGTGCTTTGATGTCTCCTTGATAAACATTTGCAAAGAGAAAGAAGATACCGCCCAAGACGAAGATGGTATTGGTAGCAGAACCAACGGAACCTGCTAGAATCAAGCCAGTCTTATTTTTCATAGCTTTATATACGAAATAAGGAGTGATACCGATGAGAATGCGAGGCACCATGGCAACAAGAAGCGAAGAAAGGCTTCCATTTGGCACAAAAGGGCTAAAAAGATAGCTGGTTGGCAGCAGCACCAAGGTATTGGTAACAACGCTGATACATCCCATAAGGCCACCTAGAACAGCTCCGACTTTAGGGCCATAGAGGATACTGGCGATAATCACTGGAATGTGAATAATCGTAGGTTTAATCGGTACTGGAAGTAAGTTGAAAATGACTGAGCTGAGCAGGTGAAGTACCAACATAATGGCAAAGAAAATAGCAATTTGAGCAATTTTAGACTGTTTTTTCATAAATAAGTTCCTTTACTGTTTCAATAATTGTATCAATCTCAGCTAGAGCACCTGTCCCCTGATCGCCACAGGCTAGAACAGCTTCGCGTGGTTGGATAACCTTCCATCCAAAACGCTGCAGACGCTCCAAATTGTGCTGGGTTAGTGGATTTTCAAACATCTTAGTGTTCATAGCTGGAGCTAAAACTTTCTTCGTATGAGGCGGCAGAGCCAGGGCAGTAGCAGTCACCATATTATCAGCTAAACCGTTGGCTAATTTAGCGATGGTATTTGCTGTAGCTGGAGCAAGCAAAAAGAGGTCAGACTCTTTAGCGATGTCAATGTGATTGACCTTACTAGGGTCAGGTTCTTGCATAATATCAATTGCAACTGGCCTTTGCGACAAGACTTGCAAGGTCAGCGGTGTGATAAATTCTGTCGCTGCCTCTGTCATGAGGACAGCAACTTCAAAATTCTCTTTTTTTAGACGGCTAGTGATGTCAGCAGCCTTGTAAGCTGATATGCTGCCGCTGACGGCTAAGGTAATCTGTGTCATCATTTCCCTCCTTATGGACTATGGATATGCAGGTAGAGGAGTTGAGCAATTTCTTCTTTGGATTGAGCTTGGGTTACAGTATCATTTCCGACAAGATAGGCTTTGTGCTCCTGATTAGAAATCTCTGTCAAATCATTGGCGACAATGATTTCTGCCTGATTTTTTACGAGACTGGCTCGTGCAGTCTTGAGTAACTCTTCATCAGAAACATCAACCAAGAGTTTGAAGCCGATCAAGCGAATGTCTGGATTCCATTTTTTTATCAGGCTGATGATTTTAGGTGTCTTTTTGAGAAAAAGAACTTGGACATCATCCTGAGAAGAAATCTTGCTTTCTGAGTTAGTCTTATTCAGAAATTCAGTCATATCAGAGCTAGCTGCTACAGCTTCCAAACCAGTCATGTAGATGGGAGTATAGTCAGAGACTGCCATTGCATGAATCAGTACATCATGTGTGTGAACGAGTGGCTCCAAGCTTTCAAGTAGTTCTGCAACATTTTCAATTTGGACAATGGTAAGATTGGGATGAGCTGCAGGGCGAACAGCCTTGGGTGTTGTTACCAAAGTCACCCGATCTCCCTTGGCTAGGAAAGTTTCAGCTATGATTTTCCCTAGCTGTCCCGTCGAATGATTGGTAATAGAGCGGACACGGTCGATTTTCTCGCTGGTCCCGCCAGAAGTAATCAATATGTTCATAGCCTTATTTTACAAGAAAAAAGAAATTTAGTAAAATAATTCTAATTGCAGAGTGTCACAGCGGAAAATGATTCTTTGAAATCTTATATTTTAGAGAATATAATTTTCTTAACTTTCCTTTTTCCCGAACATTAAAATCTTTTTAGAGCTTAATCATGTAGATTTTGCTCTTTTTTGTTATAATCTTTATATTAATTGACAGAGGAGTTCTTGATGAAAACAGATATTGAAATTGCTCAAAGTGTTGAATTGCAGCCTATTGTTGATGTGGTGAAAAAAGTCGGCATCAACTATGATGACTTAGAACTATATGGTAAGTACAAGGCTAAGCTCAGCTTTGATAAAATTCATGAGGTTGAAAAAAATCCTGTTGGCAAACTGATTTTGGTAACGGCTATCAATCCGACACCTGCTGGAGAAGGCAAGTCTACCATTACCATTGGACTGGCTGACGCACTCAATAAAATTGGCAAGAAAACTATGATTGCTATTCGGGAACCGTCTTTGGGGCCTGTTATGGGAATCAAAGGAGGAGCAGCTGGCGGAGGTCACGCGCAAGTTTTACCGATGGAAGACATCAACCTGCATTTCACTGGTGACATGCACGCCATTACGACTGCTAATAATGCTCTGTCTGCTCTTATCGATAATCATCTTCATCAGGGAAATGCACTGGGAATCGATCAGCGTCGTATTATCTGGAAGCGGGTGGTTGACCTAAATGACCGAGCTCTTCGCCATGTGACCGTTGGCTTAGGAAGTCCTGTCAATGGTATTCCGCGCGAAGATGGTTTTGATATCACGGTTGCTTCTGAAATTATGGCGATTCTTTGCCTGGCTACGGATATTGAAGATTTGAAAAAGCGCTTGGCTAACATTGTCATCGGTTATCGCTATGACCGCTCGCCTGTCTATGTTCGTGACCTTGAGGTCGAAGGTGCCTTGGCTTTAGTCTTGAAAGATGCGATTAAGCCAAATCTAGTTCAGACTATTTACGGGACACCAGCCTTTGTTCATGGCGGTCCTTTTGCCAATATCGCACATGGATGTAACTCTGTTTTAGCGACTAGCACAGCGCTGCGCTTGGCTGATTATACGGTGACAGAAGCAGGATTTGGTGCGGACCTTGGTGCTGAGAAATTCTTGGATATTAAAACTCCAAACTTACCGACTTCTCCAGATGCAGTCGTAATTGTTGCAACCTTGCGCGCCCTCAAGATGAATGGTGGAGTAGCTAAGGATGCACTTACAGAAGAGAATATTGAGGCGATCCGAGCCGGTTTTGCTAATCTCAAGCGGCACGTTGAAAATATCCGTAAGTTCGGTATTCCAGTGGTCGTCGCTATCAATGAATTTGTCTCTGACACGGCTGCTGAAATTACAGCGCTTAAGGAACTTTGTGCAGAAATTAAGGTTCCAGTTGAGTTAGCTAGCGTCTGGGCTGATGGTGCCGAAGGTGGTGTATCTCTGGCTGAAACTGTAGTCAAAACCATTAATGAAAAACCTGCTCATTACACTCGCCTATATGACAATAACCTCTCCATTGAGGAAAAAATCGAAAAAATTGTCACAGAAATCTATCGTGGCTCAAAGGTGAATTTTGAGAAAAAAGCGCAGACTCAGATTCGGGAAATTGCCAACAACGGCTGGGATAAGTTGCCAATCTGTATGGCCAAAACACAATATAGCTTCTCAGACAATCCTGCTGCTCTGGGCGCGCCAGAAAACTTTGAAATTACTATTCGTGAATTGGTACCAAAACTTGGGGCAGGCTTTATCGTGGCTCTGACAGGAGATGTCATGACCATGCCAGGTTTGCCAAAACGCCCAGCTGCACTCAATATGGATGTTGCAGCAGACGGCACAGCGATTGGTCTATTTTGATTTTGGTCTGAAAGGCTCTTTACGAGCCTTTTTTGGTATAATAGCGGAAATACTGAGAATAGACTACGGAGTCAACATGAACATTAGATTAGCAAACTCATCAGACGCTGCGACCTTGCTTGCTATTTATGCGCCTTATGTAGAAAATACAGCCATCACTTTTGAATATGAGGTACCGACCATTGAGGAATTTGCAACTAGAATTGAAAAAACCTTGGAAAAATATCCTTATCTGGTAGCGGAAGAAGACGGTTTAATTTTAGGTTATGCCTATGCTTCGACTTATTATGCGCGTGCAGCCTATGATTGGGCGGTAGAATTGTCCGTCTATGTCAGTCAAGATGCTAGAGGGAAAGGAGTCGGAAGTATGCTTTATGATGAACTTGAAGACCTGTTAGATCAGATGGGATATATGCATTTTCTAGCCTGTATTTCTCTGCCAAATGAAGCTAGCCTGGCTTTGCATCGAAAAAGAGGTTACCAGCAGGTGGCACATTTCCCTAAAATTGGCTATAAATTCGAGCGTTGGCATGACATTGTTTGGCTGCAAAAGTCCTTAGACAAGCAAGCTGCCCCCATCAAACTTTTAAAAGAAATGGAGTGAAAATGATGAGAAAGAAATATTTATTAATAACTCTTTTAAGTATTGGTCTTTTGACCTTGACCGGTTGTCAGTCTGTTGAAAATTGGTTTAAAAATGCCAAGGAGGAATGGATGGGTTTAGAGATGTCGGTTCGCACCTATGATGAAAATTCTCAGCTCATTGACCAGATGTCAGGCAAGTCCCTATCCATTTCGCGCAACGAGGAATTTGACTCAGTTGATGCGGAAGGAAATTCCAAGGAAGACTCATCTGTGCTCAAAATCACATTGGGTAAGTATGAGATTGACCATGTGGGATCTTCCTTAATAGCAGAAGAAAAAGGCTTGAAAGATGTGTTTGCCCAGTATCAAAAGACGGCAGATGTTGAGGAGAATAGCCATTCAGTTCCCGTTTTAAATCGCATGATTTCAGCTTTTAAAAACGACTTTACTGGCAAGAAGAAGGTCATTCTGATTCGCTCTCAAAACGGGACTCCTCTAGCAGCTTATGCTGGCGACCGTGTCTCTCTTGATAAGTCAGATGCTCCTAAAACTTCTGAGTTGCTGATTGACGGCAAGCGTCTCGTTATTTACCGCTGTGACTACACTATTTATGACCGTGAATTGTTGGAGTAAGCTATGGATGTAGTAGAATTGGTAAAAGAGTTAAAAGCTGTAGCTAACCCTGACGATGCAGTAGCTATGAAAGCCTATATGAAAAATAAATTTGAGTTTCTAGGAGTCAAAACTCCAGCCAGGCGGAAACTCGCAAAGGTTTTTTTCAAACAGCAGACTGACTCCGTCATAGACTGGAATTTTATAAATGAAGCTTGGAATAATCCTTATCGAGAATTACAGTATGCCGCGCTAGATTATCTTGAGATTCGCAAGAAGCTATTGACTCCATCTGACTTGCCACGTTTGAAAAAGCTGGCTCAAACAAAATCTTGGTGGGATACTATTGACTTTTTGGATCGCTTGGTAGGATCCATCATTGCCCGATTTCCAGAAACCAAAGAGATTATTTTATCCTGGAGTTGTGATGAGGATATCTGGCTGCGGCGCTTGGCCATCGATCATCAGCTGTTGCGAAAAGAAGAAACGGACGCAGGGCTGTTGGAAAAGATTTTAATAAATAACCTTGGCCAAACAGAATTCTTTATTAACAAGGCCATTGGCTGGGCGTTGAGAGATTATTCCAAAACCAACCCCGACTGGGTTAGGAATTTTATCAAGCGGCATCAGGCAGAAATGGCTGCGCTTAGTATCCGAGAGGGAAGTAAGTATTTATGAAACATATTTATTTAAAATATCTGGAAGAGAAAGATTATTCGGCTTGGCTAGAAGGATTTTCCGATAGACTGCCTTCCCAATCCCCATTTGATGATGGGCTTTTAGATATGACAATTTGTACAGAAAGTTGGTTTGCGGATTTGGTGGCTAAGCACCGAAATTTCCGAGAGAAAGACCAACAGTATATTTGGGGAATTTATGATGCAAAAAGCGGAAAACATGTAGGAATGGTTAATTTATTTGTGCTGGCTAGAGACGATTTTCAATGGGCGGAAATAGGTTATACGATACATAATCAATTTTGGCGTCAGGGCTACGCCAGAGCTATGCTAGGTGAACTTAAGAAAGTCAGTCGTGAACTAGGATTTCATCGTTTAGAAGCACATGTTGATCTACAAAACATCCCTTCACAGAATTTGCTGGAGCAAGCTGATTTCTATCTTGAAGGATTACGGAAACAATTCCAAAAAGAAGGTCAGGAATGGAAAGATAGACAAGTTTTTGTTTATATTTTAGATTAAATACCTTGACAAAACGGAAAAAGATAAGGTAAACTATATTTCGTGCGATGAGTCGATATGCAGTTTTTCTGCAAATTGAAGCATGGGAGGTCATAACGCAGGAGCGGACCTTGATCAGTTGTGTGAACCTGCTGATCACACGAAAGTGCCCTTATCCCCAGTCTACGGATTGGGGATTTTCTATTGCTCTTGATGAAACAACTTCGCAGAAGGCAGTTGAGTCGTAGAGCAATGGATGCAGTTTTGTTCGTAAGAATAAAAGATGTAAATCTTGAAAGCTCTCTTAGAGAGGTAGGAGCGTTAGTTGAAGCCGAGCTTAGAGACATTGATGCTGAGACGGTTAGCGTCGTGAGTGCTATGGCTCTTGATGTAACAACTTCGCAGAAGGCAATTGAGTCGAAGTGCAATGG